>JAUXZG010000100.1 GCA_030694005.1 Desulfobaccales bacterium
TATTGCCGGAGTGGAAGTGGGCTGCCCAACAGTTTCTTTCCCAAGGCGGCATCGCCATGGTCCTGGGCGCTCCGGACACCGGCAAGAGCACTTTTTCCCGCTACCTGATTTATCGGGCCTACCTGGCCGGAGAACCCACAGCCCTAGTGGACCTGGACCTGGGGCAGTCTCATCTGGGACCGCCCGCCACTCTAGGTCTGGGGCTGTTTCCGCCCCGCCGGCCCGGAGACGACGCCCTTTTCCCAGAAGAGCTCTATTTTATCGGTCAGACCTCGCCGGTGGGGGCTATCCTGGAGGTGACGGTGGGCTGCCGGGCCCTGGTGGACCTGGCGGTTTTTAGAGGATATACCCGGGTAGTAGTCAATACCAGCGGTTTTGTTCAGGGGTCCGGGGCCTTAAGATTAAAAAGAGCACAGGTTGAACTGCTAAATCCAATCCTTATCTTTGCCCTAGAACGTGACCGGGAACTGGCGGCACTGCTCTGGGGCTTGGGAGGGATGGCGGAAACAGCCTCTCTCCTTGAGGACGAGCTTAGTGCTGCGAAGAAAATCAAGGGCGAGGAGACCTCGCCCCTACAAAAATACGATGCCCTTGTAAGGGCGGGGTCACCCCGTCCTCAGGGTAACTTACTCCCCAACCAGCCCCCTGGCCCGGTTGGGGGCCCGGCGTGCCGGTCCCCTTTTTCCGAAGGAGGAAATGACTTTCCCGGCTGGACCCTAATCAGATTACCGGTCTCCTCACGGGTGGTGCCCAGAACCCCCCAGGAGCGCCGCCGCTATCGGGAGGAGAGATTCCGGCGTTACTTTCACCAGGCCCGGCGCCTTACCCTGCCATGGCGCTCCCTGGTCTGGGAGGGCCTGCCCGGGGAGCCGGAACCTCCCTTTAGCAGTGCGGCCCAGGAGGAGTTTGCCGGGAATCTGGGAGTCAGTGGGGTCTCTGAGAATTCCCAGGCTTGCCCGTCCGGGCCTTTGCCCGCAGAGGAGCCTCGGATAGCCTGCCAACCGGACCTTAAGACCCCGCCGGAAGGGGGGACGGCCCCCCAGTTTTTCTGGAGCGGTCTCCATCTACGCCTGGTGGGCTTAAGGAGCGCCGCCCGCCGTACCCTGGCCCTGGGCCTGATTCTCCCTTCACCCGAGGACCCTGAGATATTAGCCCTCTGGACCCCCTTATCCCCCGCGGCCGCCCCTCAGGTGCGGTTTATCAAAGTGGGCCAAGTGAAACTCACCCTGGAAGGACGGGAGTTACCCTATGTGTGAACTTTTTGCCATGTCTGCCGGCCACAGTTACAGTGCCCAGGAATATCTGCCCCCCTTTGCCGACAAGGCCCGGGCCAACATCAGCGGCTGGGGCATCGGCTTTTTCCGTGACGGCCAGGTGCACATTGAAAAGTCTTGCGAAGGGATTTTCACCGGCGACCAGATGCACGACAGCTTCCAAAGGCTGGCCCGGGTGATCGACAGCCGCATCATCCTGTCCCACATCCGCTGCCCCAAAGCCGGACACCGCCGGGAATCCCATGCTCAGCCCCTCACCGACCAATTCCTGGAACACCACTGGCTTTTCATCTTCACCGGGGAGTCTCCCAAGTTGTTGTCTTATCAAAGCACCCGCCCCGTGACTCCGGAGGAGCTTTTGGCCGCCCGGGTCTTTGAGTTTGTGCGGGACGTTTTTACGGCCCAGATGGCCACCTGGCCGCACCAGAGCCTTTATCAAGGCCTGGCCCTGGCGGGCAGCAACTTGATCAGGGAATACCCGGGCAAATACACCTTCTTTCTGGCCAATGAAACCGTGCTCTTCGCCTTTTTCAACCACGCCCAGGTGCTCCTATACCGGCCCCCGGAAGTCCAGGGGGAGGCGTTACTTTTGACCACCGTCTCCGGGGGGGTAACCGGGGACCCGGCTCCCTGGCATAGCTTCACCAATGCGGACCCCACCCGGGGTCAGCTCCTGGTCATTTCCGGGCCGGATTTGCTTTACCATGGACATCTCTGATGTGTGACCTCTTTGCCCTGTCTGCCGCCAAAAACTTTACCGCCTCTGCCTCACTGCCCCTGTTTGCGGTGCGGGGGCGCAAAAATGTGCACGGCTGGGGCATCGGTTTTTTCCGTAAGCGCCAGCCGGTGGTGGAAAAATCTGCGGAGAGGGTATATTACGAGGGCCACCTGCACGAATCCTTCCAGCGCCTGGCCCGGGTGGTGAACAGTTCCGTAATTGTGGCCCACATCCGCTACAAATCCAGCGGTGAAGTGGATGAATGCCACGCCCATCCCTTTATCCTGGACTTCTGGGGCCAATCCTGGCTCTTCGCCCATAACGGCAAAGCCCCCGCCATCGAACCCTACTCGAGCCCCCAGACTCCGGTGCTGGCGGCCACCAGCGACTCGGCCCGCACCTTCGAATTTCTGCGGGACTGTTTTGTGGCGGCTGAAACCCGGCGCCGGCAAACCTCTTTTCTGCAGGTGCTTCAGGAATCTTTGGGGCGACTGATCCATCACTATCCCGGGGAGTATAATTTTATCCTCACCAATGGCCGGATTCTCTGGGCCTTCACCAATCATCGGCAATTTCTGCTGCTAAAGGGCAGTCAAAAGTTGGAAGAGGCGCTCCTGTTGACCACCATCGAGGAGGGTCTCAGCCCGGAAAATTGGCAGAGAATCGCGGCCCGGGATGGCAGCGGGGGCAAAATCCTGTTCCTGGCCGGCGGAGACCTGATCCTTCAGGAAGACCTGGCGCCGGTGGTGCCGGACTAATCCTTGGCTGGCGCCATTAACCTTGGTTCCCCGAGAAGAGGGGAAATTTAGGTTTGCCGCTTGGCAGCCATCCACCTCTCAAATTCCTGTAACCGGGCATCAAGAATTGAGAAAGGGACCGGAAAGGTAAATTGAAGTTGGACCGCCCCGATTTAAGGAAGGAAATTAGGGGGGGAAAAGGGTGCCCCCAGGCCCCTAACCGCTATTTCCGGCCTCAGCCCCTCAGCCCCCTGGCCAGGCTCAACTCCGCACCGTTATTAGCTTCTACCCCCAGATTGTTCCCACCTCTGGATTGCGGCTAAATTTTGGTTAATATATTGAAAAACAGACATGTCTAATATAATGTCAGGTAGATGTCGATAAGATAAATGCACCCGGTGGCCGCCTTTAGGGGTTGGGGCATTTATTACTTAAAGAGTCCTTGAGGGGGCAATGGCCTGATGGACTCCCAGTCTCAGGGCCTCTTTAAAGGGTCCAGGAACAAGTTGACCCCCAAGCCACCTGGGAAATGAGATAGTTGCCGGGCTTCAGGCCGCAAAGGAGGTGATCGGCAATATTGGCCAGGTCTTCAGATCTTGACTGACAAGCGGTGCCGACGAAAACCTGCCAGGCCCGTTCTCTTTAACCGGTGAGCCGGCCCCGGGCAGTAAGGATTTAAATTTTCCTTCAAGGAGCAAACAGATGAAATCAAGGCGACCATATCCGGGGTTCATGGTGGTCCTGTCCTTATGGTTAGCCATGGTCCTGGCATTGGGAGGTCCCGGGCCGGCTCTGGCGGGTATGGAAGACACCGCCATGTTCTATAACGAGTTGTCCCAGTATGGCCAGTGGGTAGACTATGAGCAATATGGGCCAGTGTGGATGCCCTCTCAGGTAGAGGAGAATTGGCGGCCTTACACCAACGGTCGTTGGACGCCCACGGAACAAGGGTATGTCTTTGAGAGCCAGGAACCGTGGGGTTGGGCCACTTATCATTACGGTAACTGGATGCCTACCCCCAACTACGGCTGGGTGTGGGTCCCGGGGCGTACCTGGTATCCCTCCACCGTGGATTGGCGGACTACTCCCGAGAATACCCCGCAAGAAGCGGCTTATGTCGGCTGGGCGCCCATCCCCCCTCCCGACTATGTGCCTCCGCCGTCCATGCCGGCTTATGAGCCGGCCGGGGGCTATTACCCTGGCAGTCCGGTAACTGACCTGATCACCGCCCCCTTCTATATCTTTGCCCAGGCGGCCTCCTTTCTGTTGGGCCTGGGAGAGGCTTTCACCCCCAGCTACTCCTATGTTAATGTCGGGGTTTTGGCCCCTCCGGCTTACGTGCCGGTCTTCTTCCCCCAAACCATGTTGGTGGCCAACTATATGACGCCCACCTATTACCCGGCGGTGGGACTCATCGGCCTGGGGGCCACCGCGGCGGCCTTTACCGCTTATAATGCCGGGCCGCCAGTGACCTATGTCTCCAGAGTTACCAACATCAGTCAAACCGTTATCAACCAGAACATCACCAACAATACCGTCAACATCACCAAGATCAACAATGTGGTGGCGCCCACCAATGTGTTGAACCAAAATACCGCCATCAAGAACATTACGCCCCCGGCCCTGGCCCAGGGCAAACCCCTGCCGCCGCCGACACCGGCAAAAAATACGCAACTGGCCGCGGCTAACCTGGGCAAACCCAATGTGGTCAAGGCCCCCAAGGACATCCCGCCCATAAAGGGTGAGATTCCCAAGGCTCCCAAGGTGCCGCCCGGGGCCGTCAAGGGCGCGGTGGGCACAGGCCTGCCCGCCAAGGCCACCCAGCCCCTGACCCCGAAAATGGCCCAGCAGATCGAAAAGCTGCCGCCGGGGCAAAAGATTGTGCCACAGAAACCGCCCAAGCCCCCCATACCCGGGGTGAAGCCCGCGGTGCCGGGCGTGAAGCCGGTAGCGCCGGGTGAAAAGCCACCCGCCCCCGGCGTCAAGCCGCCCACTCCTGGAGTGAAGCCGGCCGTGCCGGGCGAAAAACCGCCTACCCCGGGCGTGAAACCCGCGGTGCCGGGCCTGAAGCCCGCCGTACCGGGAGAAAAGCCGCCCACGGTAGGGGTGAAACCTCCTGCGCCGGGCGTCAAACCCGCGGTGCCGGGCGTGAAACCCGCCGTGCCGGGAGAAAAGCCGCCCACGGTAGGGGTGAAACCTCCTGCGCCGGGCCTGAAACCCGCGGTGCCGGGCGTGAAACCCGCCGTACCGGGCGTCAAACCCGCGGTACCGGGTGAAAAACCGCCTACCCCGGGCGTCAAACCCGCGGTGCCGGGCGTCAAACCCGCCGTGCCGGGCGTGAAACCCACGACGCCAGCGGTTAAGCCCACTACCCCGGGGGTCAAGCCTGCTGTCCCGGGAGAAAAGCCACCCACAGTAGGGGTGAAACCTCCTGCGCCGGGCGTGAAACCTGCGGTCCCGGGCGTGAAACCTGCGGTGCCGGGCGTGAAGCCTGCGGTGCCGGGCGTGAAACCTGCGGTGCCGGGCGTGAAACCCACGACGCCAGCGGCGAAACCGCCCACTCCCGCGGCGCCCAGCCAGCAACAGCAACAGTTGCAGCAGCAGAAACAGCGGGAACAGCAACAACAGCAGCAGAAACAGCAACAACAGCAGCAACAGCAGCTCCAGCAGCAAAAGCAGCGGGAACAGCAACAGCAACAGCAGAAACAGCAGCAACAGCAGCTCCAGCAGCAAAAGCAGCGGGAGCAGCAGCAACAGCAGCAGCGCCAACAGCAGTTGCAACAGCAGCAACAGCAGCAGCGCCAGCGGGACCAACAGGCGGCACAGCAAAAACAGCGGGAACAGGAAGCCAGCCAAAAGGCTGAGCGTGAACGCCAGCAGCGGGAACAACAGCAGCGCCAGCAACATCAACGCTCTCGTTAATAACCCTCAACCTGTTAAGACCCCAGGCTTCCGCCCCTAAAGCGGAAGCCTGGGTCTTAACGTCCCAGGCCCACTTTAGGGCGGACTTTTACATGAGAACGGCTCCTTGAGGAGCCGTATGCCTTTTCATTGCCAGGAGGAAAGCATGGCCAAGATTGAGTCGCTCCGGGCCCAGGAGATTCTGGACTCCCGAGGCCAGCCCACCGTGCTGGCCGAGCTTCTTTTGGAAAACGGCAGCCGCACCCAGGCTATGGTGCCTTCGGGGGCTTCCACCGGAGAAAACGAAGCCCTGGAGTTACGGGATGGCGGCCCCAGGTACTTGGGGAAGGGAGTTCTCAAGGCAGTAGCTAATATCCAGGAAGTTATCGCTCCAGCCCTTAGGGGACAGGATCCCCTGGACCAAGGGCTGATCGACCGGCTGCTGTGTGACCTGGACGGCACCCCCAACAAGAGCCGCCTGGGGGCCAACGCGATTTTGGCCGTGTCCATGGCGGTGGCCCGGGCCGGCGCGGCCTTGGCCGGCCTGCCTCTCTATCGCTATCTGGGGGGCGCGGACGCGGCCACCTTGCCCATGCCCATGTTGAACATCATCAACGGGGGGGCGCATGCCAGCAACAACCTGGATATCCAGGAGTTTATGATTATGCCCGTGGGCGGCCCCACCTTTGCCGAGGCCCTGCGCCTGGCGGCGGAGATTTTCCAGACCTTGAAAAAGGTGCTGTCCTCCCGGGGTTTGGCCACGGGAGTGGGAGACGAAGGCGGGTTCGCCCCGGACCTGCCCTCCCATGAGGCCGCCCTGGACCTGATCCTTCAAGCTGTGGAGAAGGCCGGCTACCGCCCCGGCACCGAGGTAGTGCTGGCCCTGGACGCGGCGGCCTCCGAGTTTTACGATAAGGCCGCGGGCGCCTATGTCTTTAAGAAATCAGGCGGCCCCAGCCGCACCGCCCAAGCCATGACGGATTACTACCGGGACCTGGCGGCCCGCTATCCCATCGTTTCCATTGAGGACGGCCTGGCCGAAGGCGACTGGGACGGCTGGGTGCATCTCACCGCTAACCTGGGAGATAAATTGCAATTGGTGGGGGACGACATCTTCGTCACCAATGTGCGCTACTTAAAGGAAGGCATTGAGAAGGCCGTGGCCAATGCCATTCTGATCAAATTGAACCAGATCGGCACCGTCACCGAGACTCTGGAAACCATCAACCTGGCCCGGCGCCACGGGTACCGGGCCGTCATCTCCCACCGCTCCGGGGAAACGGAGGACACCTTCATCGCCGACTTAGCGGTGGCCACCGGCGTAGGGCAGATCAAAACCGGCTCCGTTTCCCGCTCGGAGCGCATCGCCAAATACAACCGCCTTTTGCTCATTGAGGCAGAACTGGGCCCGGCAGCCCGCTTTCGGGATGACCCCTTCTGGGAAGGCCGGGCTTAAGGGTGAAACAGGAAAAGTGGAGTGGGGAGAGATTGTAAGGGGACCTGAGGTCCCTTTACCATCTCCCCCCATATCCCAACTCCCCCCTATTCCTTTCCATCTATCCCCGATATTTTCCAGCCCCGCTTTGACCACATAACTTCCTTGTTTTATTTTGACAAAAAAAGGCTCTGGTGCTATTCTCGGTGTCGAGGTAAATGCTACTTTAGCCTGCATCAAAAAGGGGGGGGAGTGATGCGGCGGTTTTTTAGCAAATGGACCATGATTCTGGTGGTGGCGGCCGTCCTGGGACTGGCGGGAAGCGCCCAGGGGGCCAACTTCGCTTACAGCAGTTTTCAGGGGGAGTGGGGTCTGCGCTTCGCCTATGGAAAAAATATTCATAAGGCCTCGGTTCGTCTTTACAGCATCCTGCCCCGGTGGGGGATCTTTCTCGTCCGTCCCGGCCATCAGTTAGGTCGGCTGGGAATCTCCTTTGTTCTGGAAGGTATCCTGAGTATCGCGGATGCCGAAGAAACCGGGTTTGAACTGGGCATCACCCCCATGTTGAAGGTCAGCTATGTCCTGTTTCCCTGGCTCATCGCTTACGTGGAAGGGGGCGCGGGACTGATCACGGAAAGCATCAACAGTCCGGCCCTTGCCCATGCCTTTAATTTTACCCCCCAGGTGGGCGGCGGCGTGGATATCGCCCTGATGCCGCGCCTGGGGATGTCGCTGGCTTACCGCTTCCGCCATTCCTCCAACGCCGGTATCTACAAGGAAAATCCCGCTTTTGATGTCAATTTTTTCCAGGCCGGCTTGACCTATTACTATTAATCCGGCTCTGTCATTTAAAAGGCCGGGCCAAATCTCTGGAGGCAAACGCCAGAAAAAATCTCTTTCCGGCCATTCCATTTAGAATAACCCGGTGGCCATATCGTCAGCAAAATCTGCCCACCTGCTTAACCCCTTTTCCTCTTTTCCCGGTGGTTTCTTCTTGACAAATCTTTAGGAATAATTATTTTTTAATAAAAATATTATGCAAGCCTTGATGGATAAATTGCGGGCGCAGCGGATTGCCGTGACCCCCCAGCGCCTGGCGGTGTTGGCCTCGCTTCAGAGTCGGCGGGACCATCCCACCGCGGAACAGATCTACCAGGAGGTCCGCCGCCAGTTGCCGGCCATCTCCTTTAACACGGTTTACAAGACCCTGGAGGTCTTTTATCGCAAAGGTCTGGTGATCAAGGTGAACCCCCTCCACGAGGTGGCCCGCTACGACGGAGAAACCTGCCGCCATGCCCACCTCATCTGTCGAGGGTGCCACCACATCATCGATCTGGACTGGGAGCCCGCAGAGGGGCTCCCCTTCTCCCCCCAGGACTTAAAGGGCTTTCAGGTAGAAAACCAATCCCTGACCCTCTGGGGTGTCTGCCCCCAATGTCAGCAAAAAACTCCTAAGGAGGCTTGAAATGCCCATCTCCGTGGGACAGGAATATCTGTGCAAGGTCTGCGGCAACAAAGTGAAGGTTCTGGAGGTCGGCGGCGGCGTCCTGGTCTGCTGCGGCGTGCCCATGAAGCTGGTGGAAGGCCAATAATAACCGGAGGTGGAACTGCATGAGTAAGAGCGTCCAGGATCTCAAAGAGGCCTTTGCCGGAGAATCCCAGGCCAACCGCAAATACCTGGCCTTCGCGAGCCAGGCCGATAAGGAAGGTTACCCCCAGGTGGCCCGGCTCTTTCGGGCCGCCGCCGAGGCGGAAACCATCCACGCCCATAACCATCTGAAGGTCTTAAACGCGGTGAAAACTACCGCAGAAAACCTCAAAGAGGCCATCTCCGGAGAAACCGAAGAATTTAAGGAAATGTATCCCCGCATGATTGCCGACGCCCAGGCCGAAGGCAACAAAGACGCCGAACGCACCTTTAACTACGCCAATGAAGTGGAAAAAATCCACGCCCAACTCTTTAAAAAAGCTCTGGACACCCTGGGGGAGAAAAAGGTGGAGGACATCTATGTCTGCCCCACCTGCGGCTATACCGTGGAAGCCGAACCTCCGGATAACTGCCCCGTCTGTAAAACCCAAAAGAAACATTTCCGCCGGATTGATTGATAGAAGACTTTTGAGGGGAGGGACGGGGGAATTTTTCGTAAGTGTTCCCCCGCCCTCCCCTCAATCACCCCTCCCCACCCCCTTTATGGGGTCTGGGTAAGGCGGGGCCAAAGGCCCCGCCTTACCCGGCAAAATTATGAACCATAAGGGATTGGGGGTGGGGGGAGGGGTCAGGGGTCAGTGGCACAGGCGTCTCGCCTGTGCAACCCCTGGCCCCCTCCCCCACAACACTCATCCCTAAAGGAGTTGGCCATGAAGCTTTATCGTTGTCAGATTTGCGGTGATCCTTATCTGGGCAGTGCGCCGCCCACCAACTGTCCTTTTTGTGGCGCCGCCCAGAAGTATATCGTGCTGGCTGAAGATTATCAGGATAGGAACGACATCCCTGACTTAAGCTCCCGCTCCCGGGAAAATCTTAAAAAGGCCTTGGAACTGGAAGTGAACAATTCCGGTTTTTATCTGTGCGCCGCGGCCTGCAGCCCCGACCCGGTGGCTCAGGCCATGTTCAAGGCCCTGGCCAAGATCGAAGCGGAGCACGCCGCCACCATTTGCAAGATTCTGAAAATCCCCAAACCTGAAATCAAACCGGACGACAAGGCCTGCCAGAAGGACCCCAAGGCCAATTTTGCCGCCGCCCACGAACGGGAACAGCGGGCCGTGGCCTTCTACCGCCAGGGGGCCGCGGACGCCACGGAAGACCGGGTGTGCCAGGTCTTCAGCGCCCTGGTGGAAATCGAATCAGACCACATCCACATCTCCGAGACTCGGAAATGATTGGTTAATGTGGGGGGAGGGCCAGGGGACCTGAGGCCCCCTTACAATCTCCCCCACCCTCCTCCTGCAGCCTCTCCAGTGCCAGGCGGGCGGCGGTTTGGGACGCCTGTTTTTTGTTGCGGCCCTCGCCTTGGGCCAGAGGTCTGTCGTTTAGCCACACCTCCACCAAGAAGTAGCGGGCATGGTGGGGGCCGCTTTCGGAAAGGAGCTTATAGGTGGGAGAAGTCTTAAATCTGGCCTGGGTAAATTCTTGCAGGGCGGTTTTAAAGTCCTGCCAGGGGGGGGCGGTTAGGGGGGCCAGGAGGGGCTCTAACCAGTTCCTGGTCAGTTTTTCCGCCACCTTGAGGCCGCCGTCTAAAAAACAGGCGGCCAGGACCGCCTCCAGGGCGTCGGCCAGCAAGGACGGCTTCTCTTGACCCGCCTGGCTTTCCTCTCCCCGGCCCAGCAGGAGGTAAGAACCAAGCTCCAGTTGCCGGGCCAGAGAGGCCAACTGGCGGGCGTTCACCAGGGCAGCCCGGCCCCGGGACAGCTCCCCCTCCGAACTTTGGGGAAACCGCCAAAGTAACAGGTTGGTGACAGTGAGGGCCAGCACCGCGTCGCCTAAAAACTCCAGTTGCTCATTGCTGGGGCCGCTTAAGGGGTTCTCGTGAGCATAGGAGGTGTGGCGCAGGGCCTGGTCCAATAGTCTCAGGTCCTTGAACCTATGACCCAGGCGCCGGGCCAGGTCTTTAAGGAGTTGCTTGCGGTCCGCGGGCAAATCCGCCTCCGGTTGATTGAATCGGCCTTCTCGCCTCACAGCTTAGGTTACCCCTGCCTAAAAATGACCTGATTTTATCATATAACCCCCGAAAATACCTGAATAACCCCCAGGACTCCCCCAAACTCAAAATGAGGCATTAGTTTCCCGTCTGCAGGTCAGAGGCGCCGGTTTCCCCGCCGCCACCTTTATCACCTCCCCTCCCAGGAAAAATATGGATAAAAAAACCGTGTCACCCTCCTTTTGACCACGCTACTTAAGCAACGCTGACCCCTGGCGTTAACTTCCCTTTCGCCTTTTTTCTCCTCCGGTTTGACTTTTTCCAAGATTAAATTATAATTGTTAATTATTCTCAATTAAATGAGAAAGGTCATGAAACCCGAAATACAGGTATTCCAGGATTATATCCGCCAGCGGGGCTTAAGGCGCACTCCCGAGCGGGAGCAGATTCTTAAGCAAATCTTTGAAATTCATGGCCACTTTGATGTGGACGGACTCTACCTTAACCTCAGGCATAAGGGGGTAAGGGTGTCCAAGGCCTCTATTTACCGCGCCTTACCCCTATTCATTGATTGCGGTCTCATCCGGGAGGTGGATTTTAGTGAGGGCCACTGGCACTATGAACCTATTTACGGCCATACCCACCACAGCCATTTAAGGTGCCTGGGCTGCGGAGAGATTCTGGAATTTGAGGAGCCGGCCCTGAAACGCCTGGAGGAACAACTGGCCCGTCAGCACGGTTATCTGATCAAAGGCCACCAATTACAGGTGCAGGGGTATTGCGCCAACTGTCGGCAAACCATTTAAGGCTAACGCTTATAAAAAGAGCACTAAAACCCATGGCGGATAAAATTGGACAGTTAGAACAACCCCTGGCCTCGGTACCTTCCGGGCAACGGGTGCGGATTACCGGACACAAAGGGGGCCGGATGCTACGGGCCCGGCTGCTGGCCCTGGGCCTTAATCTGGGACGGGAGGTGGACATCCTCCAAAATAACCGCGGCCTCATCATTGTCGGCCTAAATGGCGGCCGCATAGCCCTGGGCCGGGGCATCAGCCAGAAAATCCTGACCGAGCCGGTGGAAAAAGCGGCCTGATATGGGGAGAGGGCCAGGGACTTGAGATCCACTTACAATCTCCCCCCAAGCCCCCCTCCCAACCCGTATAAGTTTGTCGGGGAAGGTGTGGCCTTTGGCCCCATCTTCCCCGACAAATTAAAGCTTAAGGGCTTGGGGGAGGGGGATTGGGCCCACTGGCCCTTAGCCCCCTCCCCCAATTAACCTCAATTTTCTAAACATGGCAAACCTCGATCCTCCCAATTCTTCTGAATCTGTTTCCCAGCCTCTGGAGACCTTAGAGGGCGCGGTGGAGCGCCTCAGCTTTGCCGACCCAGAGAGCCACTATGCCGTGGTGCGCGTCAAGGTGAAGGGACGCCGCCAGCTCGTCACCGCGGTGGGGCCCCTGGCCGCGGTTCAGGAGGGGGAGCAGCTCCACCTCAAAGGCTATTACGAAGTCCACCCCAAGTGGGGGGAGCAGTTCAAGGTGGTCTGGTGGTATGCGGTATTGCCCGCCACGGTGGCCGGCATTCAGAAATATCTGGCTTCCGGCCTGATCAAGGGCATCGGTTCCGAACTGGCCACGCGCCTGGTGGCCCATTTCGGCCCGGAGACTTTAAAGGTCATCGACGACCACCCGGAGCGGTTAGATGAGGTGCCGGGGATCGGCCCCAAGCGCCTTAAACAGGTGCGCCAGTCCTGGCAGGGACACCGGGAGATTCGGGAGGTCCTGGTGGGCCTGCAAGGCTTAGGCGTCGGCATGGCCCACGCCACCAAGATGTATCAGCAATATGGCGCCCGGGCGGTGGAGGTGGTCACCACCAACCCCTACCAACTGGCCTTGGACATCCAGGGCCTGGGGTTTCTCACCGCCGACCGTCTGGCCCGCCGCCTCAATCTGGACCCTCTGGCCCCGGCCCGGCTGGCCGCCGGCCTTCTTCACATCCTGGACACCATGGCCGGCGAGGGTCATGTTTATGTCCCTCAAGACCTCCTTAAGCGGCAGACCCAGGAATTGCTGGAGGTCCCTGCGGAACCCCTGAACACCGCCCTTGGCCGTCTGGAAGGGGAAGGCCGGGTGGTGAGCCAAGAAATGCCGGAAGGCACCGGGGTCTATAAGCGGACGGCCTGGGTGGCGGAAACCGGCATCGCCCAGACCCTGGGACGGTTGCAGGCGGCCCGAGGGCTCTCCCCTCCCCTGCACCTGGATGATTTAGTGGCCCAGGTGCAAAAATCCCGCCATATTGAGCTTTCCGGCGAACAGGTCCAGGCCGTGACCGCAGCCCTCAAGGAAAAGGTGCTCATCATCACCGGCGGCCCCGGCACCGGCAAGACCACCATTGTCAGTTGCATCCTGGACCTGTATCAGGGCCTGGGGGCCCGGGTGATGCTCATGGCCCCTACGGGCCGGGCCGCCAAGCGCCTGAGCGAAACCACCGGCGCGGAGGCCACCACCATCCACCGGGCCCTGGAGTTTTCCCCCCAGACCGGCGGCTTCCGCCGCAATCCCGCCGACCCCCTGAAGGCGGAAGTGGTGGTGGTGGATGAGCTGTCCATGGTGGACAATTATCTGATGTACCACCTGCTCAGGGCCGTGCCGCCGGCGGCCCGCCTCATCTTAGTGGGAGATGCCCATCAGCTCCCGGCGGTGGGGCCGGGGAATGTCCTCAAGGATTTGCTGGACTCCGGGGGCGTGGAAGTAGCCCGCCTCACCCAGATTTACCGCCAGGCCAAGGAGAGTCTCATCGTAGTGAACGCCCACCGCATCAATCAGGGGGATTTCCCCATCCTGCAGCCACATCTGGGCCGGGGTGATTTCGTCTTCATAGAGCAGGAAGACCCTCAGGCCCTGAAGCGGCGCCTGCTGGATTTGGTGGAGAGGGACCTCCCCCGGCTTTACGGCTTCGACCCTTTTCGCGACCTCCAGGTGATCACCCCCATGCACCGGGGTCCGGTGGGCATCCAGACCCTGAACCATGAACTGCAACAAAGGCTCAATGGTGGGAGCGAGCGCTGGACCTGGGGCGGCCGGGTTTATAGGCGCCATGATAAGGTGATGCAGCTTCGGAACAATTATTACAAGGAGGTGTTCAACGGCGACATCGGCCAGGTCTGCGGGTTTTTGCCCGCCACCGGCCAGCTTCAGGTGGATTTTGACGGCCGGGTGGTCACCTACGATCCGGCGGAGAAAGAGGAACTCACCCTGGCCTACGCGGTAACGGTGCACAAGGCCCAGGGGAGCGAATTTCCCGGGGTGGTCTTGGTGCTCACCACCCACCATTATCTCTTGCTGCAGCGCAACCTGCTTTATACCGCGGTCACCCGGGGCCGCCGTCTGGTGGTGCTGCTGGGCAGCAAGCGGGCTATGGCCATGGCCATCAAGAACGACCGGCCCATCAAGCGCTACACTTTCCTGGCCCCGCGGCTGCGGCAGACCCTGGCGCCAATTAAGGCGGGAAAAGTGCTTGACAAATTCCCCCCGCAAAAGCACAATCAGGGTTAACAAAGGGGGTAGACGGTGGTAATAGACCTCTTCACCGTGATGGAACAGAAGCTGGAAATGGTCCTTAGCCAGTTTGGGAGCCTGAAGGAGGCCAACGCGGCCTTGCAAAAGTCCCTGGCCGCAAAGGAACAGGCCCTGGCCGAAAAGGAACAGGCCCTCAAGGAGGCCGAGGCCGCCTTGGCAAAAATCTCCCAGGAACGGGAGGTAGTCCGGCAACGGATCGATAAGATCCTGAATCGGCTGGAAATCTTAGATACAGGAGAATCGGCATAGAACCGGACCGTCAGCCAAAGCCGGTGACGGTGGAAGTCTTGGGGCGCCCTCTGGCTCTTAAGGGGACCCTGCCCCCGGAACGCCTGCAGATGGTGGCGCAGGTGGTGGATGAACAACTGCGCGACCTGCAGCGGGCCTATCCCGCCAGCACTTTAAGCGACCTGGCTATCCTGGTCGCCCTTAACCTGGCATGCGAATGCCTGGAAATCAAGGAGGAATTCCAACAACTCCACGCCGACATCGAAGCGCGATCCAGACAATTGATCCAGATGCTGGAAACGCATGACGCCTATTCCCCCCCTGGACCTTAACAAAAGCGCCTTTCGTCGGCATGGGTTCAGCTGCCGACGCGCCGGATGCTCCAGGGACGGGAAGGCATGGGGCTAGTGAGAAGGGGAGAAAAACAGTTCATTCCGGGCGGCCTCAAGGCCGGCCCGGTCAGAAATACGGACCCAGGCGGAAAAACATCAGGGCAATAGCTTCAATCCCCCGGGAATGTCCTGGGAAAAAGATAATGACTCTAAAGGGGTGCATTACCGAGATCACTGAAGAAAGCAGCCATATCCCATTTAGGGTAACTTGGTAATTGGCCATTTGGCCGCCTGGTCTTCTTAAGACCAGGCCGGTTGCCCGCCATTTTCCGCCCCGAGCTTCTCCCAGACGGCTTTTTCCGGCCGACTCCTCACTCGCCTGCAACCTGTCCCCGCGGCGACCCGCCTGATGCGGCCCTGACCCATCAAGGGTGCGCCGACTTGAGGGACAGTAACGATATAAGCATAAGGGAAATCAAATGGATATATTAAGTTACATCTTGATGGATTGCGCCACCATAGTCGCCGGATTCATGGCGGGCTTCTTTTACCACAAGTATACGCGGGCTAAACGCCAGGAGTCCCTGGAGACCCTGGGAAATAAGATCCTGGACGACGCCCGCAAAGAAGCGGAAACCACCAAGAAAGAAGCCAGGCTGCAGGCCAAAGATCAGCTCCTCCAGATGAAACTGGACTTTGAAAAGGAGACCCATGACCGCCGCCAGGAACTCAACCTGCTGGAGCGCCGCGTGCTGCAGAAAGAGGAGCACCTGGAGAAAAAGGGCAACGTGCTGGACGAGCGGGAACTGGATCTGGCCAAAAAACATAAGCTGGCGGCCGGCCTGGAGGAAGAACTGAAAGTCCAGACCGAGCGTTATCAGAAGCTGCTGGCAGAGCAGAACGCCCGTCTGGAGCAACTGGCCGGCATGAGTGCCGCAGAGGCCAAAGAGCTGCTGCTCTCCACCATGGAGCGGGAAATCCGCGCCGACGCCGCCCGTATGGTGAAGCGCATCGACACCGAAGCCCGGGAGTACGCCGACCGCAAGGCCAAAGATATCATCGCCCTGGCCATCAAACGCTATGCCTCCGACTATGTGGCCGAGCAGACGGTGTCGGTGGTGCCGCTGCCCAATGAAGAGATGAAAGGCCGCATTATCGGCCGGGAGGGCCGCAATATTCGGGCGCTGGAGGCGGCCACCGGGGTGGACATCATCATTGACGACACTCCGGAGGCCGTCATCTTGAGCGCCTTCAACTCGGTGCGCCGAGAGGTGGCCCGCCGCAGCCTAGAACGCCTCATCACTGACGGTCGCATCCACCCTGGCCGGATTGAAGAGATTGTGGAAAAGGTCACCCAGGAACTGGAGGTGAATATCCGTGAGGCCGGGGAGGCCGCGGCTTTCGATGCCGGGGTGCACGGCCTGCATCCGGAACTCATCAAGCTCCTGGGAAAGCTGAAGTTCCGCACCAGCTATGCCCAGAATGTCCTGCAGCATTCGGTGGAAGTCTGTTATCTCGCCGGGATCATGGCGGCCGAGCTGGGGCTCAATGTCAAACACGCCAAGCGGGCCGGCCTGCTGCACGATATCGGCAAGGCCGTGGACCAGGAAGTCGAAGGGGTGCATGCCCTCATCGGCGCGGACCTGGCCAAGCGCTACGGCGAGTCCCCCAAGGTGGTGCATATCATCGCCGCCCACCACGAAGACATTACGCCGGAGAATGTGTTGGCCGTTTTGGTGCAGGCCGCGGACACCCTCTCCGGAGCCCGGCCCGGGGCGCGCCGGGAGATGCTGGAAACCTATGTGAAGCGGCTGGAAGACCTGGAGAAAGTGGCCATGTCTTTTGGCGGCATCAGCAAATCCTACGCCATTCAGGCAGGCCGGGAAATCAGGCTGATAGTGGAAAGCGAAAAGGTGAGCGACGAGGAAGCGGCGCTGCTCAGCCGGGAAGTGGCCAAAAAGATTGAACAAGACCTCACTTACCCCGGCCAGATCAAGGTTACCGTTATCCGGGAGACCCGCTCCGTGGAATACGCCCGGTGAGGCGCCTCATCCCGTGAATGTTCTGTTTATCGGCGATATTGTCGGGGCCCCGGGCCGCCGGGCGGTGGAAGAACTCCTGCCCCGGGCGGTGGACCGCTTCTTGATAGATCTGGTGGTGGCCAACGGGGAAAACGCCGCCGGCGGCTTAGGCATCACGCCCATGGTGGCCGACCAGCTTTTGAGCCAAGAGATTGATGTCCTTACCAGCGGCAACCACATCTGGAAGCACAAAGAAATCCTCCCCTACCTGGAACAAACCGACCGCTTGCTCAGACCCGCCAATTATCCCCCCCAGACTCCGGGACGGGGATTTACCATCGTCAAAACCGCGGCCGGTGAAGCCGCGGCCATTATCAACCTGGAAGGCCGGGTGTTCATGAGTCCCCTGGAATGTCCCTTTCGCACCGCCGACCAGGTATTGGGCTCTTTACCCCCGGAAGTTAAGATCATCATCGTAGACATGCACGCCGAAGCCACCAGCGAGAAGCAGGCCATGGGATGGTATCTGGCCGGCCGGGTGAGCGCGGTGGTGGGCACCCACACCCATGTGCAGACCGCGGATGAACGCCTTCTCCCCGGCGGCACCGGCTACATCAGCGACGCCGGCATGACCGGTCCGGTGGATTCGGTCATCGGTATGAAAAGGGAGATCATCCTGGAACGCTTTTTAAGCCAACTGCCCCAACCCTTCAAGGTGGCCACCCAGAATATTCAACTCCAGGGAGTGGTGCTGAAAATCGACGCCCAGGGTCATTGTCAGGAATTGATTCGCATACAACTGCCCTTGAAAACCTAAGGATGGGGTGGATGGTCGGGGGGAGGAGGCCGGGGTCAGTGGCTTAAGAAGTCTCGCCTGGCTAACCCCGGCCCCTCCCCCAAAATGACCTTCCCGTAACCTTAGTACAACGGTTCGTAAATGCGATGACGTATATAATCCGGGGTAAACTAATCACACCCTCTCCCCCCGCTTGCGGGGGGAGAGGGCTGGGGTGAGGGGGGCCGTCTAAAAACGTCACCATATTTCTGAAATTATGTACTTAGTCTCCCTCCCCGCGGCAAATTTTCTTCCAGGCGATCTCCCTTGACTTAGGTCATAGCACCGACAATCTTTAAGAATTATCATCTAGTCAAACCTGAGGTGGTCACCCGGGGGAAAATTTGGGGGCCAGGTTGATTTAGGTGGACCCCAAAATTAATTCTGAACAGGAAATTAAACTTATGGGACGACGCCAAATTATTCGTATCGACGAGGAAAAATGTGACGGCTGCGGCCTGTGCGTGCCGTCTTGCGCGGAAGGGGCCATCCAGATAGTGGACGGCAAGGCCCAATTGCTGGCCGACCGCTTTTGCGACGGGCTGGGGGCCTGCCTGGGGGAATGCCCCCAGGGGGCGCTGACTGTTGAGGAACGGGAGGCGGAGGAATTTGTGGGTCCGGCGCCGGGCGCTGCGGCTCACCATCCCTCTCCGGAACCCCAGCCGGAGGCGGAAGCCCCGGCCTTCGTCTGCCCGGGAAGTCTCATGCGGCAATTACAACCGCAGGCGACTCCGGCAGCCGGCCCCTCCGCCTTGAGCCATTGGCCCATAAAGCTCAGGTTGGTGCAGCCCAAGGCCCCGTTCTTTAAGGACGCCAATCTTTTGGTGGCCGCGGACTGCGCCCCCTTTGCCGCGGGGGATTTTCACGCCAAATACCTCGCGGGCAAAGCCCTGGTCTGCGGCTGCCCCAAGTTTGACGACCTGGAAGAGGGAGCCGCCAAGCTCGCCGCAATCTTAAGGGAAAACGACATTAAGGAAATTACCATCGTCAATATGGAGGTCCCCTGTTGCCATGCCTTGGTGCAGATTGTGCGCCAGGCCCTCACCGCCACCGGCAAGAGCCTGCCGGTAACCATCTGCACCCTGGACCCCACCGGCCAGGTCCTCCAACAGCAAAGAATCGGGGGCAAGCGAGGATAACCCATGGAACAGATGAAATGCCCCGGCCAGGATACCCGCTTCTGGAAGCCCGGAGATATCTTTGTGACCGAATGTCCCAAATGCGGGGCGGAGATCGAGTTTTTTAAAGACGACACCCGGCGTCGTTGCGCCTGGTGCGGCCATCTCTTCTATAATCCCAAGATTGACCTGGGCTGCGCCGAATGGTGTCAGTATGCCGAGAAATGCGTGCCCGACCTGATGAAAGAAAAAAAGGCCGCCCAGACCTTTAAAGAACTCCTGGCTCAGAAGGTGCAACCCCGCCTGCAAGGAGACGCGTCGGCCTGGGAACTTACGGAAAAGGGGCTTAAACTCGCCCAGGACCTGCTCAAGGCCGAGGGCGGCGACCCCAAGGTGGTCCTGGCCGCCACCCTGCTGCACCGGCTGGACCCGGCCCAGGCCCGGGAAATCCTGACGGAACTGGAAACGGAACCGGAAATCACGGACGCCGTCGTCGGCTTACTCACCGGCAAGGGCGAGGAGCGCGACCTGAACCGGCAACTCTTTGACGATGTCCTGACCCTGCTTCAAGAAAAACCTCAACCTTCCCCCCACTACCATACGCGCACCGCCCAACGCCTGGCCGCGGGGGAATAAGGGTAAGTGTTTTGGGGGAGGGGGCCAGGGGCCGGTGGGCCCCTGCCCTTACAAAAAACTCCCCCAATCCCCTACCCCCAGCCCCTTACACGGGTTGGGAGGGGGGTGTGGGGGGAGATTGTAAGTGGAGCTTAGCTCCCTGGCCCTCCCCCCACAAATACTATCTGTAAAGATTATTGGGCAGGGGCTTACAGCCCCTGCCCAATAAATTTTTTTCAGATATAATTTTTTCTATGTCTTCAAGCGTCTTGCCGCCGGCGGGGGCGGTGCAAAGCATTTTGATCTGGCATCAGGGGGCTCTGGGGGACCTGTTGTTGGCAGGGCCGGCGCTGGCCGCCCTCAGCCGCCATTATCCCCAGGCCCGCTTCACCGGGCTGGGCCATCCGGAGCGTTGGGGGCTCTTTGCCCATACCTTGCCGCTGGCCGCGGTCTGGGACAGCGGGGAAGCTACCTGGGCTCCTCTGTTTACCGATTCTCCCCTGTCCCGGGCGCTCTTGGACCGTCTGGCCCCCTTCCAGTTGGCCCTAATCTTCAGCCCCCGGCCCCACCCCTCTTTGCTGAGCCGCTTGGCCCAGGCCGGCATTGCCGCGGTCCTATGGGTGCCTTCCTTTCCAGAAGGCGGCCACGAGCCGGTGGCGGCCTGGCAGGCCCAGCATTTGGGTGGATTGGGACTTGAGGTGGAGTCGCGGCCTTTTCGCCTGGTTCTTGAGGAAAATGATTTTACTGAAGAATTAATGGGGCTGTCTGGCGCTGGACCCTGGGTGGCGGTAGCCCCAGGCAGTGGAAACCCCCTAAAAAACTGGCCTCTGGCCCATTACTACGAGGTGACCAGGGCTCTGGCCTGGCAATATAAAACCCGGGTGGTCTGGCTGGCGGGACCGGCGGAAGAGGCCTGGCTGCCTTACTTAAAGCCCCTAACCGCGGCCCAGGGCCAGCTCCTGCTGTCCCACCTGCCCCTGGCCCGGGTGGCCGCAGTTCTGGGGAGCTGTTCCCTTTATCTGGGAGGGGACAGCGGCCTGACCCACCTGGCCGCGGTGGTGGGCACCCCGGCGGTCCTGGCCCTGTTCGGTCCCACCGACCCCCGAATTTGGGCGCCGCCGGGTGAGCAGGTGAAAATCCTCACCGGTCCCTGCGACTCGGCCCCTTGTGCCCAGGGGCGTCAGATCAACTGCCCGGCGCCTCAATGCCTCCAAAACCTTTCCCCCCAGACGGTTCTGGAACCTGCCGCCGCACTCCTCCCCCAAGCTTAAAAAATACGGGGCCGGGCCGGAAGCCACCGGGCCCGGCTCTACCCTCAAATTGTCTTCCCTCTAGGTCGCCGAAGCGCGGTTAAAATATTTGGCCTTTCCGGCTTTTCGGTTTAGATTTTTTTTGGCCGCCATGATTACCGTGATATTTTCCGAATTAACCGGTTTCCCAGTTCAATTATTTATACCGTCAATTCCGGGCTCTTCACCGCTTATTTTCTCCGAGCCGCGTGGTTCCTGACTTTTAGGGCATAGATTAATGTTGGCACTATTAGTGCATAAATATATTTCAGGTTACCCCCAAAGAAGCTATACCAATTTCTCCTTTCTCCAGATGGCCGGGCTCCCCCTCCCGGCCATTTTTTTTTATGGGGGGAGGTAGAGTTTGGGGGAGGGCAGGGACCTCAGGTCCCTGGCTCTCCCCCCACAATGCATCTCCTCCTTTGACGCCTCTGATTCACCGGCGGGACCTGAAAAACTCCTTAACCGCCTTAAGGTCTGCAGTTTGAGGCTTAAGCCGCTCCTTAAGAAGTCTCAGGCGCGCGGCCGCTTCCCGGCCCCGTGGCTCCAAAGCGGCCTCCTGGGCCAGAAGGGTCGCGGTGTCCCAGGCCGCCTGCCAATCCTTACAGATGAGCAAGAGATCGGCCCCGGCCGCCAGGGCCTCCCGAGCCGCCTGGGGCGCGGGCAGCCGGGTGGCGATCCCCCCCATCTCCAGATCATCCGTGATAATTACCCCGTCGAACCCCAGGTCCCGACGCAGCCATTCCTGCAAGATTTTCTCAGATAGAGTGGCCGGACGGGAGTCCCACTCCGGCACTTTCAGGTGCGCGGTCATAATTACCGGCACCCCGGCAGCCACCGCCTGCCGGAAAGGGAAGAGGTCTTGCTCCCGGGCCCCATTGCCGGACTCGGCCAGAGCCAGCTCCTCATGGGAGTCGATGACCGTGTCCCCCAGCCCGGGGAAATGCTTGGCCACCGGCATGACTCCCCCGGCCAGAAAGCCCCGGATGGCCGCGGTCCCCAGCTTGGCTACCAGTTGGGGGTCCGGCCCGTAAGAGCGGTCCCACAGGGGGCAGTCAGCCCCCCGGGCCACATCCAGCACCGGCGCCAGGTTCATATTTACCCCCACCAGACATAGTTCCCGGGCCACCCGGCGGGCCAAAGCCTCCACCTCGGCCGCGGTGGCCTTTAGCCCCAATTGCCGCGCCGCCGGGATAATGGTAAAGGGCGATTTCAGGCGCTGGACCGTGCCCCCCTCCTGATCCAGACTGATGATTAAGGGCCGGCCGGTGGCCGCCAGGGCTTCTTTTTGCAGATCATGAGTCAACTGCCAGACCTGCTCCGGGCTTTCCAGGTTCCGGGCAAACAAGACAATGCCGCCCACTTTGAGGTCCCGCACCAGTCCCCGGGCCACCTCCTCCACCCGGGGGCCGGGGAGGCCCACCATGAGCAATTGGCCCCAGAAGGTAAGATCCCTGACTGACCCGAGCTTATCCATGACCCCTTCCTTTAATGGTACCAGCAAGAATCTCCGCCAGGTGGAAAAACTGTAGGTCCCAGCCCCGGGCCGCAGCAATGCCGCTTAAATGCTGGAGGCAACTATAATCCAGGGACACCAAGCCGGTGGCGCCGGTATCTCTGACTGCCTCCAGATAAGCCTCGCCCATGGTTTGTGACAACTCCGGATGTTGCAGGCTGAAGGTCCCGCCAAAGCCGCAGCAGGAATAATAGGGGGAAATATTAAGGACTTCCAGCCCCTGCACCTGGGCCAGAAGCTGGGCCGCGGCGGGCAAGACCCCCAACTGGCGGGCCTTACAGGAGCGATGTAATGCCAGGGACCCGGCAAACCGGGGGGTAAAAGGAAGCCCCCCCATGCTTGCCAACCATTCGCTTAACTCCCACACCCTGGAGGTAATGGCCTCTATGGCCTGCCGCTCCCTGAAATCCTGGGCCAGTGCCGGATAATGATGACGCACCATATGGGTGCAAGAAGCGCTGGGGCACAGGATGGCGTCAGCCTCTCCAAATACCTTGAGAAAATGGCCCATCAGCCGCCGGGCCGTGGGCAGGTCCCCCACCGTGTAAGCAAATTGCCCGCAGCAGGTCTGTTTCTCCGGGTATTCCCAACCTACCTCAAGGCGCCCCAGTAAGTCTAACACCGCCTCGGCGAGCTTCGGAGCGCCTTGATCGATAAAACAGGGAATGAAGAGCTTGAGACCCATAATTTTTCACTTTGCCGCTTCTTTTATCACAAATTGTCTGTTTGGGGGAGGGGGCTTGGGGCCAGGGAGGGCTGTCAACGGTCAGCTTTAAGTTTTCGGTTTTCGGTTTTCGGATGAGTTTTCAAAGGGACCGACCGATCAGAACCTGAGACTTTAATCTATTATTAATTAGAGCATTTAATAAGTTACATTTTGTGCAAAAAATCTGTTTCGGATAAATCCCCCCCTAACCCCCCTTTAAAAAAGGGGGGAATATCTTGGAATCGTTAAAAAAGTCCCCCTTTTCTAAAGGGGGATTTTAAAGGTCAGTTTTGCGAAACGAAAGGTAATCTACTTTATGCACTGATTATTATTTAAGCTGAAGGCTGATAGCTGAAAGCTGATAGCCATGGACTTTCCCCCCCACAAACCCCTTTCCCTTGACAGGCATCTGGGGTTCAATTAGAATAAAGCCCAAATTTCACGAAATAACAATTAGTTGAATTGCCGGGGGAATTTCCCGCAGCATGATGGACCTGACCGCGCAGATCTTGGTAATTGACGATGACAAGGCCATGCGGGATGCCTGCTACCAGACCCTGTCCCGCCAGGGATACCAGGTGGAGTTGGCCGCCAGCGCCCGTCAGGGCCTTACCCTGCTGGAGCGGATTTCTTTTGATGTCATCCTTTTAGACCTGGTAATGCCCGACCTGGACGGTCTGGAAACCCTGAAGAAAATCAGGGCCATAGATCCGGAAATTGAGGTCATCATCATAACCGGTTACGGCACTATTCAGTCCGCGGTGGAATCCATCAAGGCCGGGGCCTTTCATTTCCTTTCCAAGCCTTTCGTTCCCGACGACTTGAGGTATGTGGTGGGCCGGGCTCTGGAAAAGCGGCGCCTGGACCTGGAAAACCTTTACTTACGCCAGGAATTGAAGTCCAAAGACGACCGCAGCGTCCTGGTCTATCAGAGCGAGGCCATGGAACGCATCATAGAAATGGTGGCCCGGGTGGCCCCCACCGACAGCACGGTGCTGATCACCGGCGAATCCGGCACCGGCAAGGGACTGGTGGCTCAAAAGCTCCACCAGTTGAGCCAGCGGTCCCGGCGCCCTTTTATCACGGTGGACTGCGGCACCCTGGTGGAGACCCTCTTTGAGAGCGAGCTTTTCGGTCATGTCAAAGGCTCCTTCACCGGGGCCGACGCCAACAAGATCGGTAAATTCGAGCTGGCCCAAAACGGCACCCTCTTCTTCGACGAAATCAGCAATATCGGCCTGGAAGTGCAGGCCAAACTGCTCAGGGCCGTGGAGGAACGCAAGATCTCCAAGGTGGGCAGCCACCGGGTGATCAAGGTGGACGTGCGCCTCATCGCGGCCACCAACAAAGACCTCACCAAAGCCATCAAGGACGGCACTTTCCGGGAGGACCTGTTCTATCGCCTCAATGTGGTCCTCATCCAAATGCCAACCTTAAGAGAGCGGAAAAGCGACATCCCCTTGCTAGTGCAGCACTTTTTGGAGAAATATAATAACCGCCTGCGAAAAAATATCCGCGGGATATCCCCGGAAGCCCTGGACCTCCTGGTGCGGCACGACTGGCCCGGCAATGTGCGGGAGTTGGAAAATACCGTGGAACGGCTGGTGGTGCTGAGCTCCGGTCCCTACCTGGAGCCGGCGGACCTGGTTTTTGCCGGCACCATCCTAAACCAGTCGTCCGAATCCGCTGCCGTTTCCCTCAAGGACCTGGAGCGCAATCACATAATCCACACCCTGCAGAGGTTCGACGGCCATAAGAGCGTAGCCGCCCGGGCCTTGGGGATAGACCGGAAAACCCTGCGTGAAAAGTTGAAACGTTACAATATTGAATAAGGTGCCGGAGGCCGAGGCGGACCTAAAGACCCCATCCTTGCCGCACCCGCCAGGGGTAGCCCTGCGGGGATTGATCCTGGCTTACGGCGCCGGGACCATGATCTCCCAGGTCCTGATCTTAAGGGAGCTATTGGTCCTGGCCCAGGGCCAGGAGCTGAAACTGGCTCTGGGGCTGTGGTGCTGGCTCTTTTGGGTGGGGCTGGGCAGTCTCTGGGGGGGGCGGCGGACGGTCCGCGCCGCCCCCAGTCTGCCCCATCTGGGCCGACTCCTGCTCCTGCTGGGGGCGTTCCTGCCCGCCACCATCCTGGCAATCCGGGCCGTTCCCACTCTTACCCCTCTGCCCTGGGGTCAGTCACTGCCCCCGGGCACTGCCTTTTTTCTCTTTCTAATTCTGCTGGCCCCTTTCGGGCTGACCTCCGGCTACTTCTTTCCCTGTGCCTGTCGGGTCCAGGCCGCGTTGGCCCCCCAGGGGGCCGTGGGCCGGGTCTATTATCTGGAGACCCTGGGCGCGGCCCTGGGAGTCTGCCTGCTGCAACTTTTCCTGCTGGGCCGCTATCCCAACCTGGCCTTGGGCCTGGGAACCGGGCTGTTTCTATCCCTGTGTTTCTGGGGCCTGGCCCGCCCCTTAAGCACCGCCGGCCGCCTGGTTGCCGCCCTGATTCTGCTGGCGCCGGCCGCGGCCCTCTTTTTTCTGACCCCTTTGGAAGACCTGAGTCGGCGCTGGCAATGGCCCGGACGCCAGGTGGTGGCCACCGCCGACAGCCCTTATGCCCTGCTCACCGCCACTCGGGAAGCCGAGCAGTACAGTTTTTTTGCCAATAATTTATGGTACTTCACCTATCCCGACCCCCTGACCGCCGAGCATCAGGTGCAATTCGGTCTGCTGGAACACCCTCAGCCCCGCCGGGTGCTGCTGTTGGGGGGCGGGGTGGCGGGCCTGGTGCCGGAGATTCTCAAAACCGCCACCGTCACCCACCTGGATTATGTGGAACTGGACCCCCAATTGGTGCACCTAACCCAGCGCCTGCTGCCCTCTGAAGGTATGGGAGAGATGGAAAAGGTTTTTGGGGGAGAGGGCCAGGGGTCGCAGACCCCTGCCCCCCCCCCCAAACCCCCTCCCCCAACCCCTTACATGGGGGTAGAAGCTGAACCCCAGGAGAGGGCCGGGCCTCCCCCTCGGGTGGAGATTATTTTCCAGGATGCCCGGCGTTTCCTGGCAACTACCCGCGAACCCTATGATGTTATTCTCATGGCGCTGCCGGAACCCCAGAACGCCCAGTTGAATCGCTACTATACCCGGGAATTCTTCGGCATCGTGGCCCGGCGCCTTACCCCTCAGGGGGTTTTCAGCTTCTCCCTGACCGGAGCGGAAACCAGCCTCCACCCTTTAAGGGCCGCCTATCTGGCCCTGGCCTACCATACCTTGAGCCAGGTCTTCCCGGAGGTGCTAATCTTTCCCGGAGAACGGGTGCGGTTCTTTGCCTCCTCCACCCCCGGCGCTCTGGTGGCCGACCCGGCACGCCTGGTGGAGCGCCTTAAGGCACGGCAGCTAAATCTCCGGTATGTCCGGGAATATTATCTGCTCCACGACCTGTCCCGACCGCGCCAGGAATACCTGCGCCGCATCCTGAGCCAACAACCCTTGGAGATAAATACCGATCTAGACCCCAGGTGTTATTTTTACGACCTGGTACTGAGTTCCGTCCAGGAAGGTCTGCCTCTAAAAGAGATTTTGCCGGCTTTAAAAAGCGTGCCGCCCTTTATTTTTTGGGCCGCCCTGGGACTTATCACCCTAATTCTAATATCTTTCCTCCGCCGGCGGCCCGGCCCCCGGTATCTTTATCAGGTGCTGGTGATGGGGCTGGGAACCATGACCCTGGAGATTGTGGTTCTCATCCTTTATCAGATTCATCTGGGATATCTGTACCGTCAGCTGGGAATCCTCATCGCAGCCTTCATGGGAGGGATGGCGGCCGGAGGAGCAGTGGGCGCCAGGCTGGCAACGCGGCCTCAAGCCGGGGTGCGGTCGCTGGCTGCGGCCCAGGGGGGGCTGGCGGTCCTGGCCTTCAGCCTGGCCCTGCTATTGCCTCGAACCTCAAGCCTGCCTTTACCGGCCTGGGAGACCTTAACCCAGGCAGGCTTTGCCCTGGTCCTGGCCGGGGCGGGGTTCGCCGGGGGAGGCATATTTGCCTTGAGCGCCGCCCTTTGGGCCCAGGCCCAACCAGACTCCGGGACTAAGGGCGGGTATCTTTATGCCGCGGACCTGCTGGGGGCCACCCTGGGCACCCTGGGAGCCAGCCTGCTGGTCCTGCCGGTCTGGGGGATTTTGCCGGCCCTCTATTTGGTGGCCGCCCTCCATGCCGGGGCTGGGTTGATGGTGGTAGTAAGGGTTAGGTGATTTGCGGCGCTGGCCGGAGGACTTTTTCGTAAGTGCTCCCCCGCCCTCCCCACCCCCTTTAGGGTGGGTAAGCCGGAGTTTACCAAGGAATCAAGAGCCATGACCACTCTGGAACATCTTATTAAAAATTACGGTTACTTAGCGGTAATGCTGGGTACTTTCCTGGAGGGCGAGACCGTTTTGGTGCTGGCCGGGATTGCCGCCCACCTGGGTTATTTAAAATTGTCTTTGGTGGTCCTGGCCGCCTTTATTGGCGCTCTCAGCGGCGACCTGTTATATTTTTTCCTGGGCCGCTGGCACGGCCCGGGCATCCTGCTCAAACATCCCCAATGGCAAACCCGTATTGATAAGCTTCAGAAGCTGTTAGCCCGCTATCATTCCCCCCTGATCTTAATGAGTCGCTTCCTGTACGGGCTGCGGATGGTAGCCCCCTTTGCCCTGGGCCTGGGGCATGTCCCCCCAGGCAAATACCTTCTTCTCGACGCCACCAGCGTGCTGGTCTGGACGGTGGCGGTGGCCGCGGGCGGCTATCTGTTCGGCAATTTTCTGGAAATCATCATCGGGGATATTAAGCGCTATGAGCTCTTGGTGATGGGCGCGATAGCCGCTGTGGGCATATTAATTGGGGTCATCTATTATTACCGACGCAGAAAATATCAAGATAGCTAGGCAGATTCACTTCTGGGGACCCGGCAAGAGGGAGAGGGGGTAGTTGCCAATTAATGGCCTTGATGGCGGCGTCCCCTTTTAAAACTCAACACCATTGACAAGCCACAGGCTAACTTTATTTTATAATGGTTCACTTACTTAAGCTCAGACCCCTAAAATAGAAAGCTGTTAAGGTATTAAGGAAGGGGTATTGGGGGGATTGGCAGGGGGACTGCGCCTCCCTGACAATCCTGCCCAACAAATCTCCACTCAAATTCTCAGGAGTCCAAATGAAAGCGGCCATTCTGGCTGCCGGGCTGGGCACGCGCCTCAGGCCCCTCACTTATACTCTCCCCAAGGTGCTGCTGCCGGTTCTGAACCGGCCGCTGCTGGGGTTATGGCTGGCTCAATTGGAGGCCGCGGGTTTTACCCGGGTGGCGGTGAACACCCATCATCTGGCGTCCCTGGTGGACCGGTTCCTGGCCAGCGAGGGGGCCGGCGGGCTGGACCTTAAGGTCAGACATGAGCCGGAAATCTCGGGTACCGGGGGGGGACTAAGAAAGTTAGGAGAAATCCTGGAAGAAGGGCCTTTTCTGGCGGTGAATGGCGACATTTTGACCGATCTGAACCTGGCCGCCATCTTCCGGAGCCACCGGCCGGGGGCGATCAGCACCCTGGTGCTCCACGACTGCCCCCCTTACAACAATGTCTGGGTGGCTGATGGCGCGGTGGTGAGCATCGGCGCGCCGCCGGCGGCGGCCAACGCCTTACCCCTGGCCTATACCGGCGTTCAGGTGGTGAGTCCCAAGATGCTCAACTATATACCAGGCGACGGCTATTATGACCTGGTCACCGCCTGGCGGGAGGCGGTGGCGGCCGGGGAAAGACTGGACACCCTGGTGGTTAGCGGCCATTTCTGGCAGGACCTGGGCACGCCGGCTGCCTATCTAACAGCCCACCAACGCCTGCTTAAGGGAGAAGCCCCTGGCCTGGCGCACCTCTTCCCGCCTCTAACCGACCCTTTAATAGGGCCCGGCGCCACCATCGGCCCCGGGGTGCAATTCGGCGGCGGAGTCTGCCTGGGAGCCGGCGTGGAGATAGGGGCCGGGGCCGCCCTAACCAATACCGTGGTCTGGGACCGGGCCGCCATCGCCCCCGGGGTTCGCCTCCAAGATTGCCTCGTGGCCTTGGAAGTACGGGTAACCCACTCCGCCCAGGGGGAGGTGATGGAGGAGGATGTGGGGGGAGGGCCAGGGAATTAATTTCCCGGCCCCCCCCCCCACCCCCCCCTCCCAACCCGCAAACGGGGGCCGGGGTTGGCGGAGCCGCTGGCTCCGCCTCCCCCGGCCAAACTTAAGGGATTGGGGGTGGGGGCTTGGGGGAGGATTGTAAGTGGGTCAGTGGCACAGGCTTCCAGCCTGTGAAGCCCCTGGCCCCCTCCCCCAAAGAATTCCTCAATAACCGCTAAACCTGCCGCACCAACTGCCGGGGGCCGATGCCGCCGCCGCGGCGCCAGTCTTTGGGGGGAGCATAGGTATTCAGGCGCTCCAGCTCTCCTAACTGTTCCAGGCGGTCATAAATCAGGTGCCAGATGCAAGGCACGTCGCACTTTAAA
>JAUXZG010000102.1 GCA_030694005.1 Desulfobaccales bacterium
TACCCTGCCCCGCCCAGGAGGCCCCGGGGGCGCACGAACAGGACCAGCAGCAGCACCACGAAGGCGATGACATCCTTGTAGGCGCTGCTTAAGTAGGCCGCGCCCAGGCTTTCCAGGAGTCCCAGGGTGAGGCCCCCCAGGATGGCCCCGGGAAAGGAGCCGAAGCCGCCCAGGATGGCCGCGGCGAAACCTTTAAGGCCCAGCAGCACGCCCACATCATAGCTCAGGGTGGTGATGGGGGTCACCAGGCACCCGGCCAGGCCCCCCAAGGCGCCGGCCAGGGCGAAGCTCGTGGCCTTGACCCGCCAGACCTTAAGCCCCACCACCGCGGCCGCCGCCTCGTTGGCGGCCACGGCGCGCATGGCCAGGCCCGTGTAGGTCTTCCGAAAGAATAAGATAAGAAAGACGATGGCGAGGGCGGTGAGCGCCAGGATCCACAAGGTCTGGGGCAGGATGGTGGCCCCTAACAGGCCTACCGGTTCCTCTCCGGACAGAGGCGGCACGGCCATGCGGCTTTTGCCCCAGATGAGTTTCATGCCCCCCCTTAAGATGATGGACAGCCCGATGGTCAAAAAGATCAGCACCAGGTGACTCTGGGAGCGGGAGGGTCTTAAGCCCAGCTCCTCTACCATTATGGCCACCAGCGTCACCCCAGCCACCGCCGCGGCCAGGGCCGGGGCCATGGGCAGGCCGGCCGCAAACAGGGCGCTGTAGAGCACCATGCCGCCCAGGGACACAAAATCCACCTGGGTGAAATTGACGATGCCCATGGTGTTGTGCACCACCCCGAAGCCTAAGGCCACCAGGGCGTAGATGGCCCCTCCGGTCAAACCGGCGAAGATGAACTGGATCAGGTCCTGAAGGTTGCCCATGGTCCTTCTAGAGTAGAGTTTGGGGGGAGGGCCAGGGACCTGAGGTCACCTTACAATCTCCCCCCACCCCCCCCCCTCCCAACCCGCTGAAGGGTTGCCGGTGTTAGGCGGGGCTTTAAGCCCTGCCTAACACCGGCAACATTTTCCCCCCATAAGGGATTGGGGGAGGGGGTGGGGGGGAGTTTTTTGTAAGGGTAAGGGTCTGTGACCCTTAGCCCCCTCCTCCACAATCCATAGCCAATCAAATTATATGAAGGGGGCAGGGTCTGGCAAGGAAAAAGGCGGCGGCGGTCAGCCGCGGCCACGGCGGCGAACCTGCCAGTAGCATATTAAAGGAGATACGGCCTCCGCTGCCATATCCCCTTTATCTGGTTCTCTCCTGATAATTCTTGATGGCCGGCGCCAGGGCCTCCGCCCCCAGGTTGTTGCAGTGCGTCTGGTTCTTAGGTAGGCCGCCTAAAGTTTTGGCCACCGCTTTGTGGCGATCTTTTGGGCTTCTTTAAGTTTCTTGCCTTTGGCGATCCCGCTCACCATACTGGAGACCACAATCGCCGCCACACTTCCAAGGGTTTGGAACTTAACCTCCATCAGGCGGGCGTCTTTGACTTTGATCTAAAAGGTTATCATATCGCCGCAGACGGGTTTGCCCGCTTCGCCGATACCGGCCGCATCCTCGATAACCCCGGCATTCCTGGGATTGGCAAAATGGCCCATAACGGTTTCGCGGTAAATTATTTATCCTCGTTAGCCTCGATTGGAGGCTTCCCCAGGTTCACCAAATCGGCCAGAGTGATGCCCTGCAACTTGTCAAACATGGCCCGGGCGGCCTCCCGCCAGATATAGCGCGTGGGGCAACTTTTGGACCGCTCGCAGACTAAGGGATTGTCTGAACATTCCACGAAGGTCGCGCCTTCTTCCATCAGGGTCACGATTTCCGCCACGGTAATTTCCTGGGGGGCCTTCGCCAGAATATGCCCCCCTTTGGGGCCCCGCACACTTTTCACATAATGTGCCTTCTTTAAGGGAATGATGATCTGCTCCAGATATTTCAAGGAAATGCCCTGGCGTTTGGCAATGCTCGCCAGATTGAGGGGCCCCTGGTCGTAGTGCTGGGCCATATCCAGCATGAGTCGGGTGCCATACCGGCTTTTAGTGGAAAGTTTCATTGCTCACCCCCCGGCGGCTGCCGCCATTTTCTTGCGCCATAACGGAGAAAAGGAGCGCCGTTTTTCCACCGCTAAAGGAAGTTGTTTAAGGACATAGTGCATTCCTTCTTCCCGGTTGTCTTGATTCAGCGTCAAGACGATGGACCCCTGGGCCGGATCAGGGCGCATCCCGATGACGCCCAGCACCGGCGAGGTCTTCAGGGCCTGGGAGGCGCAGGCGGACCCGGTAGACCAGGTCTGCTGTGGCCTCAGCCTTACATTGGTTAAGGAAGCTCATCTTTATTCTCCTGGCCCCTAACACCGAAAATAAACTATTCCTATATAACTTGTATATAAAAAATGGCTCTAATTAAATTTTTTATTGTCCAAAGTAAAGCCAGGTTCTACAGAAAAGTTCAGGCAAAGAGAAATAAGACCCAAACCCGGCCGACTTCGGTAATTCTTAAGCAGCTGAACCGGGACCTCATTGCGGGACGGACCCCGACCATCGGGAAATACTCGCCGCCGGTTCTAACCGACTGTGGGGCCGGGCCGGCGGTTTGGCGAGATTCACTTGGGAGAGGTCATTGTCAAGTCCAGAAAGAAAGTGGTATTATCAAAAAATTAAGAGGAGTCTATGGAAGAGGGTTTTAGCCCCCGGGAAAAGCTGGTGGGTTTCTTTATCCTGGTGATGATCATCATTACCATGGTGACCCTGCTGGTGATCGGCCAGGGGAAAGGCTGGTTCCAATCGCAAAAAACTTATCTGATCAAATTTAAGCAGGGTTATAACCTCCGCCAGGGTTCCCTGGTAAAGATGTTTAATACCGAGATCGGCAAAGTCAGCAATATGCGCATCAGTCGCGTGATGGATGAAAATCAGGTGGAAATCAGCATCAAGGTCCTGGCGGAATACTTCGATCTCATTCGCCAGGATTCCATCGCCGAAGTCGTGAGCCCCACCCTGATCGGCAGCGAATATGTGGAGATCAGCCCCGGCTCTTCCGGTTATCCCCCCATCCAGGAGTACGGCACCATTCCTTCCCAGGCCAGAAAAAGCATGACCGAATCCATCGCCGAATTTTTCAATGAGGAACGCATTCAGCAATTTCAGACTATTTTGACTAATTTTACCCAGTTCAGCGAGCAATTGAAAAACCACGAAAAGGCCTGGCTGAGTTCGGTAAAACATGTGGATGAGATCATGGTGGCCCTGCTTGAGGCCCAGGGAACCATGGGGCAACTAATCATGAAGCAGGATTTTTATAACCGCCTGAACGAGAGTTTGGCACACTTAGACAAACTCCTGAAAGAGGCGCAAAATATCGCCGGCGATATCAAGCCCGCGGCCCAGGCCGTGGCCCAGGAGGTGGAGACCCTGAAAGGTATTCTGGCGGACATCAAGGAGGGGGCCCAGGAATTCCCCGGCCTGATGGAGTCGGCCGGAGAAGCCACCCGGGGAGGCAAAGAGGTGGTGGACGCCGTCAAGGCCAACCCGCTGATTCGTATGACCCTGCCCAAGGGCAAACCCAGCCGGGCCATTCAGGTGGAACCCCGACATGTCCCCTAACCTTGGGTGGATGCTGGGGCTTTTGCTGTTGGCCCTGATAATCTGCGGCTGCTCAGCCCGGCAGGGTCCCTATGGGCAGCAGGTGCAGCGGGTCACCGATCTTTCCCTGCAGGGAGAACAGTGGATCCTTAAAGGAGATTTAAAAAGGGCTGACCGGGACTTTTCCCGGGCCTTGGAGCTGAGCCGGGCCGTGGACTACCCCCGGGGGGTAGCCCAGCACCTCAACAATTTAGGCGCCGTGGCCCTGGAACAAGGGGACCTAAAAAAGGCCGAAAGTCTATTCATGCAAGCCTGGGACCTGAACCAGGACCTCAATGATTGGGCCGAAGCCAGCACCAACCAGGCCAACCTGGCCACGGTGGCTCAGAAGGCCAAAGATTTAGGAAAGGCCGAGCAACATTTGCGCGCCGCCCAGGACGCGGCCCAAAAGTCCAAATCCAGGGCGGCCTTGGGCCAGGTGCTTTGTCGCTGGGGCTCCTTTTATCTGGATCAAAACGATCTCCCGGCTGCCCGGCAATTTCTTACGCAGGCCCAACCCCTGGCCGCCACTCCGGCCCTGAAGGGGAACCTCTACCACCAATGGGGCAGGTTATACCTGGCCCAGGGAGACACCTCAGCGGCTGCCGAAAATTTTACCAAAGCCCTAAACGCCGATCGCGAGGTCCTGGACCGGGCGGCCATGGCCGCGGACCTGTTTTCTCTGGGGGAGACCTATCAGGCGGGGGGGGAGTGGCCCCGGGCCTTCTATTATTATGGCCGCGCCTTTGATGTTTACGCCGCCCTGGGGAAAAAGTCGCCCCTCAAGGAGTGCTTAAACCGGCTGCGGGAAGTCAACACCCAGGGCCATCTCGGCCAGTCTCTGGAGAGGTTCGAAAAACCCCCGCAACTCCCTTCTCCCTGATTATCTGGGAGAAAAATATATCCCCCCGCGCCAAAGTCCCCCCAACCATCCCCAGTAAATTCTTTCTTCCGCCCAGGAACCCGATACCAGGTTAAGACCTCTGCAAAAGTTATACATCAGAAAAAAGTAGGGTGCGCATTGCGCACCCTACATTGACTCAGTTATAAAAATGTTACTGAGGGGCCGTATCCTTTCATAACAAAGACAGAAAGGCGGTCAAAGGCTGTTCTTTCTGCTCCAGGAATCGGCTTTCTTCTAAATGGCCGGCCTGCAGCCTGAGAAGCCGGTGGGCCAAGGGGTGAAAGGCCTTCAGGGAGCGGCCCATGATGATGGCCGCGCGGTCTTGCTCCTCCAGATAATTCTTCAGCCACGGGAAAACCATCTTATAAGTTTCCCCGGCTCTCAGAGGGCCTTCCAGGGCCGCCAGGATTAATTCCGGCCCCTTGACCAATTCCCGAGCCCAAAGGGCCCTGAAATAAACGGCTTCCGGCACTTGCGGCGGGAAGCGGGACAGATAGGGACCTAAACCCAAAAATTCTAGCAACGCCCCATGTTGGCGGGAAACTTCCCATACCGTGCAGTCCTGATAATAGCAGGGACCCAGGGCGATGTTCTCCATCAAAGTGAGGCGGTGCAAAAGAACCTGCCGGGGAGTAATATAGGCAATCTGCCGGCGCAGGTGGTAAAGTTCAGACCTGGGCGCCTTGGCGGTGTCCTTCCCCCAATGCCGCACCCGGCCCCCCGCCGGGGCGCGCAGGGTGGCGGCCACGCTGAGCAGGGCTTCGCTCTCGGCCAGGTCCACTCCTTCAATTAACAGGACTTCCTTTAACCCCAGATTCAGGTCAAAGGGCGCCGGCCAGCTTAAAGGATGCTCCGGCAGCGTTACTTGCTTAAAGATGAGGCTGTGACGCAGCATGGCTTGGTCAATTTGTATGAAGATAGCTTTCAGCAGTCAGCTTTCAGCTTTCAGCAAAGATTAAGGGTTGGCGAAGACAACTAAAATGTAGGGTAGGCACAGCCCACCATACAGTCTTAAAGAACAGCCGGGGGCGGCTGTTCTAAATTTCCATGTTTCGTTGTGCCCCCCGGGCATGATTGTTAGCCTGAAAGCTCACGGGATTTCCTTGAGTTGACCCTTCTTAAAAATGGCGCCCCTCACAGGTAGTAGGCCATGGTCAGGATGATATCCACGACCGCCAAGAGCACCAGGGAGGTGAGCGCCCCCTTGGAAGTATAGAGGGCGATTTCTCCTAAGTCTTTCTCGGCCTTCAGACCGAAGTAAATAGAAACCGAGGCAATGACCATGCCGAAGGCGGTGCACTTGGCAAAACCCACGGCCAAATCAAGCCATTGCAGCGCATGGATAAACGACAGCCAGAATTTCCCCCAAAACACGTCGGCAAACATTTGCGCAAAGAGAAACCCACCTAACACCGCCGAAAAGGTGCAAAGCACATATAAGGCCATCAGGCTGATGGTCAGGGCCCAAAGGCGCGGCACCCCCAGATACCGGTAAGGGTCAATGCCCATCATTTTCAAGGCCTCAACCTCCCGGGTCACGGACAAAGTGCCCAGCTCCGCGGTTATGGCGGACCCGGAGCGGAGCAGGACGAAAAACGCGGCCCACACCGGCCCCACCTCCCGCACCACGATGGTCACCAACAGCCAGCCGACAAACTCCTCGCCCTGGACCTTGACCAACTGCTGGGTGGCATGGACAATCACCAACAGGCCCAACATGAGGGCCGAAAAGACCAGCACATGGGCCCCCTGGATGGCGGTAAAATAAACCTGCTGGGCCGTCTCCCGCAAAATTAGGCGTAGGCCGACGGCGCTGGCAAAGGTGGTCAACAGCAGGCGGTAAAACAGGGCGCAGATGTCCAAAAGATTAGCGGCATAGCTTGAGATCGCCTCGGCAATTTTAGTTACGGCCTGCCCCAGAAGAAGTCCCAGGACCCTGATCTGCCTGGATATGAGGTTACCGGCTTTCATGCGGTGCCGGAAGCGGTGGGCAATTTCAGTTGGAAGATCAAGCCGCCCCGCGGCTGGGGCTGGGCCTTGAGGCTCCCGCCGTGCTGGGCGGCAATGGCGGCAGTTAGGACCGGCCCCAGGCTGCCCTGGATTTCCCCGGACCCCTTGAAGGGCTCCAGTAGCTGCCGACATTCTTCAGGAGAAACTTGAGGGCCGGAAAACTCTAGTGATATCTGGACCCAGGCCGGGGAGGCGGCACTGGCCCTGAAGAATAATTCTCCCTCAGGCTCCACCGAGCCCCCGGCATATTCCAGTAGATAAAGGATGGCCATCTTAAGAGCCGCAGGCGAGCCCCACACCGGGGGCAAGGTGTCAATTTCCTGGACGAGCTGCACCTGTTCGGGGAGTCCCAAGGTTATTAGACGCCAGGCGCTTTCCAGAACCGGGGTCAAATCCACCGCCTGCCAGCCCGTCTCGGCTGATGGGGATAAGCGTTGCCAATCGGCAAACGCCGTGTGCAGCCTCTCTAAAATTCCTTCTGCTAATTTGCCCTCCTGGGCGCGCCTCTGGTCGCTAAAGGCCAAAAGCGCGGGAAGCGCCCGGGCCACCACCCTCCCCCAACAGGCCTGGCCTTCCTCGGCAATGAGCCGCCGGCCGATCCTGGGGATGGCGCTTCCCAAACGAATCAGGCTGTGTTGTAAGTCCGCCACTTCGGCCTGGCCCCGGGGGTCCACCCGCTTTAAATTGTCCAGCCATAAGTCAAAATCCCGGGGCTGGGCGGTTTTCAGGTCCCCGGCCACGGAACTGAGGTTTTTCAAGGGTTCGGTAAGATTGCGCACCCAGAGATAGATCAGGCCGACGGCTATCAGGCCGGCTACGGTGAGGCTCAGGATAATTTCCAGCCAGATAGCCTTACGGACCCGGGCCTGCTCCTGGCTCTGAAACAGCAGCATCTGACTCATCCCGGAGGTATCTATGCCAATCTTGGCCACTCCCCAATAAATGGCCCCTTCATCCGGCAGCAGCACATGCACCGGCATATAGCGCAAGAGCATTTCCCCTTCTTTTTTGGGACCGCGATTGACCGACTCCAGGAGGGTTTTGTCCACCATTTGCCGGTTATTGATGCTGTCCAAGAGTTCTTTTTCCAACCCGGAGAATTTCTTTAAGCTTTTCTGGGGGCCGGCCATGGGCTTCAGTTCCGGGGCTTCCCGACGATAAAACAGATAAGTGAGGTGCTGCCCCTGAGCATCCCCGGGAGTGCGGATGAGCTCCATGCCCTCGATGATTTCGTTGAAGGTGACCTTCTGCCACAGGAGATTTTTGATGTACCGGTCTATGTCCCGGTCAACCTCCGGGGTCACCGTAAGTAAATCTTTCAACTGGGAAAATTCCAGAACCATGAGCCGGGAAATAGTGGTGGCCTCCACCTCTTTTTCTTCTTTCATGGTTCGGATGCTGCGGTCCAGGAGGCCGTCCAGGGTAATATTGAGCAGAGGGAAAAATAGCAGAATAACACAGGCGCATAAGAGAAAAGTGGCTCCCCCCAAGAACAGGAGCCGGGACCTGAGGGAATACGGGAGGAAAGGTAATTTTTCAGGCATGTTCTTTATAGGCCCCCGGCTTCTTTAAGCTCATTAATCGCCGCCTCTATGGCCGCTTCCGGGGACCGCTGCCCATAGAGCGCTTCCCCCAGATATTTTTCCAACACATTATTGAGCCGCCGGCTTTGGGGTCGGGGCCGCAATACCATGTCAGCGGAGGCGAAGGTCTCCTGGTAAACCTGCAAGACCTCCTTATTGGTCACTTTTTTAAGGGCGCTTTTTAAAGCCGGCACCTGACCCAGAGTCTCCGCGGCCAAAACCTGAAACTGCTCGTCCGCCACCAGACTGATAAACTTTTTGGCCTTGTCGATGACCTGGGGGTTGGTCACCGCAAACCGGTTTACGCCCCAGGCAAAAGAGCCGATGTTGGAGTAGCGGTGAGCCTGGCCGGCCTGGCAGGGGATGGGCGCCACCCCGATCTGGCTCATGTCCGTAAGGCGCCCAGGACCATTTCCTTCTCTTTTGAGGATCATCTCCTTTAAATCCTGCAGGCGGGTGTTCCAGTTAATCATGAACAGGGCCTCGCCCTGGTAGAAAGCCCGCCGCAAGCTCAGGGGAGGCTCGAATTGTTTTAAATCTTTGGCCGCCGGGACGACCGTCCCCTGCATGGCGCGGAGGTCGCTGAGCGCGGCGACGGCCGCGGCCACATTGTCCTTTTGCTGCAGCACCAGTCGGTTTTCCTCATCTAAGATGCGGCCGCCATAGCCCCAAAATATGGGATAAAAGTCGTTCACAAAATTGGTCATGTGAAAGACCAGGCCATATTTTAACGACCGCTCCTGGGCCAGGACCTTCCGGCAAATGGCCTTCAACTCCTCCCAGTTGCGGGGTGGGGCCAGTTGGTAACGCTTGAGCAAGTCCCGACGGTAAAAGAGGATATTGCCTTTGATGTAAGTGGGCACGGCCACCAATTCCTTGGCCGGCCGCCCCCGCCCCCTAGACGACGCTACGGAAAAAGCCTCCGCCACTGCCGGCGTCAGTTCTGCCTTGGAGAAGACCTGGGTGCGTTCCAACTCATAAAGCCACCCGGCCATCCCATAACGCTGCGCCCAGGGGGCATCCAACAGCAAGACCACCGGAATTTTGCTTTCCGTGGACAGCCCCAACACAAACGGTTCATAGGGCAAAAGGGATTGCGGAACCAGCAACCCCTTGAAATACCGGTCAAAATCATCATAGGCCTTGGTTTTGCCCTGCTTCGCCAAAAGACTGATCAACTCCCGGGTGGGGGCATCAAAGGTATAAGTGAGGGTCTGACGGGAGGGGGCTTCCGCAGGAGAGCCGCAGCTCAGGCAGCCAAAGAGAAGAAGAATAGCTAATAAGCCGGTTATTTTGTTGCCGAAGTTCATCTAAATGGCGCCCCGCCTGGGCGAAATTGCCCAGGGGGTATGATCCCCTGGGGTTCGTCCCCGAAAAGCCCCGCAAGTTTAAGCCGGTATTTCTCCCGCTTTAAGGGGATTAGAAAAACCAGGCAGGCCAAAAGGCCCACTCCTTCCAACAGAAATACCCAACCATAAGCCCCTTGAACGGTTCCCGAGACCTTGAACATCTGGTCTTTAAGAAGCCCCCCGGTCATTTCCCCGGCCGCCAGAGCCAGGCCGCTCACCAAATTCCACAAGCCCATGAAGATGCCGCTCATGGCCGGATGGGCCATGCTCATGGTCAGGTGGGAAAGGCCCACATTGTATAAACCCCGGGACAACCCCAAAAACCACAGGGCGTAAATGCCCCAGGTGGGATTCGGCTTAAACGAAGTCATACTCAAGACCGCAAAGGCCAGGGCGCCGATTACCAGACTGACGACTAAGACGGCTTTGTCCCCCAAAGCTTTTTGCCTGCTCAGCAGGATATGTAATCCCACCATACCCAGGAGCACCCCATAGGACATATAAACTCCGAACTCGCTGGTCTGGGCCACCGGCAGCCCCAGCACCTCACCGCCAAAAGCCGTCAGGATAAAAGTCTGGATGGCCAGGAAAAAGATGGTGCCCAGCAAAAAAGCAAAAAAAGCCAAACTCTGGCCATTCCCCCCTAAAAACCTGAGGGTCTGCCAGAAATCCAACTGGCTCTTTTGCGGCGGACGATCGGCTCTTTGAGAGGGCTCAATGCCCCAGACCCCCCAAAGGGTGATAATTACCGCCACTACCGTTATCAGCCCAAACATCCGGTCCAATCCTTTAGGGTCATAAACCGGGAAAAGCAGGCTGATGATGAAGGAGCCGGCAACAAACCCGGCGATGGTCAGGATCCACAACAGGGTCAAGGCCGACCCTCTTTGGGCCTCCGGCAGGCGGTCCACCAACAAGGCGTTAATGGCGGTGGCCGAAACCGTGGTGCCTATGCCGAACAGCGAAAAAAGCACCACCCCTTCACCTAACAGCCCCAGGTTGTGGGGGTCCGCGCCCATCGCCTGGGCCCAAGAGGGAAAGAAGGGCATTACGGCCACGCTTAACAACATCCCCCCCCAGATGTAAGGGGCGCGATGCCGCCCGGCCAGGGCATGGGCGTCGGAAAAATAGCCGGTAACCAGACCCATGGGGGTCATCACATGCTGAAAGGCAAAGCTGAAGGTGACCAGGGTGGCGGGCACCAACAGGTCCACGATCAGCACCCGGTTGAGAACATTGACCAACAATACCACTAAAAGCGAGGTGGCGAATCTCACCAGCCCTAATTTCAGCACCAATCTGTTGGTAAACATGGCCAAAAAGGAGAATAAACCGGGTGCGGCGGAAAGTAAAGCCCGGCTAGCCCGGTACTTGGCTGAAGAAATGCGCGTAAGATACTAAGGTTTTAAATCCCCCTTTATAAAAGGGGGACTTTAAGGTTGCCGCCGGATTGCCTCAAAGGTCAAAAATAGCGTCAATTCAGGCAACCAAGTACTAGCCTGGCCCCCAGGGACCCAGGCGAAAACGCCAGGCTTTAGGACACCGTGCCATATAGCTCCAGATAGGCCGCCACCATGCGCTCTAAGGAGAAATGCTGCTGCACCTGCTGCCGACACCGGTAGGGGTCCAGGCCGGCCAAAAGGGGGAGGCTGTCCCGCAACTGGTCATAAGAGTTCACCACCAACCCGGTTTCCCCGTGCACCACCACCTCGGGCACCGCACCCCGGCCGTAGGCCAGCACCGGGGTGCCGCAGGCCATGCCCTCCAGCATCACCAACCCGAAGGCCTCGTCCACCTCCAGGGGCAGCACCAGGGCTTGAGCCCTTTTGAGCAGATCCACCTTTTGGGAAAAATCCGCCGCCCCCAGATAAATAATCCGCTCGCCGTCCACAAAAGGGCGAATTTCCCGGTCAAAATAAGGCTGGTCCGGACCGAAGACCGGCCCGGCAATAACCAGTTGTCTGCCGGTTTCCCGGGCCAGGCGGATGGCCGTATGCAGTCCCTTGTCGGGATAGATGCGCCCTAAGAATAAAAGAAAATCCTCTTTTTTTGCCTGGAAGGGATAGGCTTCCAGATCAAGACCGTGGGGAATCACCTGAAGGTTGGGGTGTCCCGCTAATTGTCGGCCCTGAAAAGCGCTCACCGCCACCACCTGGGCCTCGGGAAACTTAAGGAGGTATTCACATTTTATGGGGCTGAGAGGGGTGTGCAGGGTAATTATTAGGGGGATGTCAGAAAGAGATAAGGCCCAAAAACCCGCGGCATTTTCCAGGTGAGAATGGATCACTCTCACCGGGTGAGCTTTAAGGTGAGCGAAGGCATAGGATAAGTGCAGATTTTCGGAAAACTTGTCCGGCGGCCAGAAAGAGTCGGGGAAAGGACCGAAGCAAGGAACCTTGAGGGTGGAATCCCGGGCGCTATAGAGGGCCACTTCCACCCCTTTAGCCTGTAAGCCGCGCACCAGCGCGGCCACCATCAACTCGGTGCCGCCGTAGGTTAAGGGGGGCACCGGAATCCAGGGCGGGGCGATCTGCGCCACCCGCATCACTTCCCTCGCCGGCTCAACGCCGCCCGCACCTCAGGGCAAGACTTTAACGGCGGCAAGGTCTGGTCCCCCAGGGGCACCTCCAGCCATTTGGGCGCAGCTTTATCACCCAACCCGGGGAGCGGGATGCTCAAGCTGGGCCTGGTTAACGGCCCGGGCTGCCACTTGAAGATGCCTGCCTGGCTCAAGACTTCTTCCAGGGTCTTAAAGACATTTCCCGCCATTTGGTCGAGACCTTTTTTAAGAGGGGTAGAGGTGAGAGGGGCGTGCCGATGGTCCATTTCCCCCATATATACCTGCACCAGGTGCGCCAGGTCAGGGGTGCCGGGCTGCAGTTGCAAATAATCCAGGGCAAAGGACAAAAGAATCATGGTTTCCACCCCATAGCCGCTCTGGAAGGCTAAAGAGGTCCAAAAATTTAAGGTCCCGGCTATCTCCCCGGACAGCAAATAGACCAATTTCTTCAGGGCCTGCACCCCCGGATGCGGACAGAGGGCCATAAGGGAGCGCAACATGGCGTTCAGCCGGCCGCCCCGGGGACGGTGATACACGACTTTGGCCGCCTCCACGGCGCGAAACCAGAGAATCGCCCCCACCGGATCCACCACCCACTGGGGCTTGAAGTAAGCAGGTCGGATGTCGGCATCGATAAATTGGACTACCGCCCGGGGATGAGTCACCTGTTCGGCGACGATTAGATGGTGGACAAAGGCCCGCATCACCGCCCCTTTGCCCAGGGGGGCCTGCTGCTGATCCGGCGGCAGACACTCTTGAGCCTTAAAAATCCTTACCCCGGCAAAGGCCTCGGCCACTTGCCTTAATTTGCCCGGATGTGTGCCCCCAAAGGCTATCCAGACCTGATCTATGAGCCTGCCCTGAAACGGCTTCAGGGTGGCCAACAACACCGCCAGATTGTCGGCCTCCCGGGGCGTGGCCACAGGAAACACCACCTGAACCGGAACCTGCTCCCTTTGCTTAACAGCAATCAGGTCGTCCAGACTTAAGCTTCCCGCCAGGAGCAAACCCAAGGGGGGGAGCGACGCTTCCCGGCCAAACTCAGACGGCTTAATGACTTCCGGGGGGCCTGCCAAGCTACCCCCAAACGGCCTTTCGGGCCCGGGCCGCCACCCGGGGCTGGGCCAGCCACTCCATCAGCGCCCGCCAGGCGGCCACCGTGTGCAAGTATTCCTGAAAAACCTGCCTGCCGGTCTGGGTCAGTCGCTCCATCAAGACCAGATTTTTGAGCGTCTGGCGAGCTCCCTCCAGGTCCCCGGCGCTGAGATACTCTAGGGCCAAAAGGGTGTGGCTTTGATAGGCCCTGAGCTCCAGATCGTCCTCTAAAAAATTGCCGGGGTAAGGTTTGAGTTCTTCCGGGGTTACCTTAGCCATCTGCGGCCGGGGCTCTTGCTGGCGCAGCTTCAGGCGGGTGTAAGCGAAGCGCCCCAGGTCCTGCCGAAGCCTCAGCCAGGTAGGGTGAGGTTTGGCCGGCGGCAGGTGGACGATGCTTAAAGTGTTATCCAAAAAAAAGGGGGTCTTAAACATGCGGGCATTAATGACATAATCCACATCCTCCCCCCGGGTGATGGCCGGATCAAAGGGAATTTGCCTGAATAGTTTGGCGCTCAGGGCCAAATTGCCTCCAAAACCCAAGGGGGTGGGCTTCAGGCGGGGACCGGCCAGGGCCAGTTCAGTTAACGCCTCATTGAGCCAGCGAAACTTGGGCCAATAAGAGGTCCAGGGGGCCGAGGGTTCGGGCAGTAGGACGCCACCCCTCTCATCCCGATAAATCCCGGCCAACCCAAAAACCGGATGCGCCTCGCCGAGACTGGCAAAATCCTCCGCTATTTTAGCCAAAAAATCCGCCTCAGCGATGACCTCGTCATCGTCTAAACTGACCAGCACCTCCGTTTCCCAGATGTTGGCCAGGATCAAGGTGAGATTGCGGATCTGGGCATAGCCGGCCAAAGAAACCAAGAAGGCCCAGCCCTCTTTCCCCTGCTCTCGGAAAAATTCCCACAAAGATTTCAGGTGCGAGGCCGAAAAAAAGACCACCTCATAGGGCAGCGGTGGAGAGTGAATGATCTCCTGGACGCGCCTTTCCACCTCTGCCTCAAGCGCAGAGGCGGTGGCCGCGGCCACCACCCCCACTTTAACCCCGGGGGTGACCAACGGGATCAGGCTTTCCAGGGTGCGTCTCAGGGTGCCCGGGGTGTTCAGCGGGGTGGGATGATCAAAAATCACCTCTTCCCGGCCCTGAGCCCCCGCATAGGTCCAATAAGTGGGGATTGCCAGCCAGTAACCCCGCATGAAAACAGGCTATCCCCTCCGTCATGATGAGTCAAGGAGATTATCGCCCAGAGCGCTATGGCAAGAAGGGGGCCTCCCCCAAGCCACCTCTACTTTTGGGTGCGGCCTTACTCGGAAAATTAGGTTATATTTATTCACCCCAACCCAAATCAGGTGGGTATCTTTACCTCTCTGACCTTCTGGAATTCCCGCACCACCAGGCACCTGTCAACCTTTAGTTTAAGCACGGCGCACTCTAAGGAGTTCACAAAATCCTCCAGGTATGGATGTTTGTGCAGATAAATTTTAAGGAGTTGGTCTTTCTCTAAGGAGTCGACTTCGGCCGCCTGACCCAGAATGGTTACGGCTACGGCTTGCTTAAAATCCGCCTCCCGGTTGACTCTGTTGTCCACCATCATCGCTACCCGGTCATGGGCCCTTAGGTTGGCGTATTTGCGGCTTGAACGAAGGGTGGCGAATATTATATATTTGAGGTCGGCAGTAGCCGCGCAGGCCATCAGGCTTAAGTAGGGCTGGCCGTCTCCATGGGTGGCCAACACCGCTAATCTTTGCGAGGCGCAGAGGTCTCGAATCAGAGTAAGTAAAAAAGCCTCTTCCTGCAAGGGCGTCTCCTCTTTTTAGCGCGGGTTTATCTTGGGCAACTTCCCTGCTATTGCTTCTCTGCCAGCCGGTCCCTATTTTATCTTAAATAATTACTTTTTGCAGGCGTCCCTAATATGGAAATCGGTTATCCCTGTATCAATAGAAGCCTTAAATGTAAGGGGAATCACACCTTTCGGCTCAACTCCTATTCAGCAGAGCGTTTGCTGGAAACGGTGAAAATCAATTTAGAGTGCCTCTTACAAATACTCGAATTTAATGTCTCCCACAATCTCCTATTTTTTAGAATATCCTCTAACCTGGTGCCATTTGCGTCGCATCCCATCTGCACTTTTAACTGGCAAGATTTTTTCAAAGACGATTTTAAGAAAATCGGTTCGTTTATTAAAAGTCACGATCTCAGAATATCCCTGCATCCGGATCAATTTGTGCTAATAAACTCTTTAAAAGAGAAGGTTCTTGACAGCAGCCTAAAAGAACTCGTCTATCATGCTGAGATCTTAGATTTATTGCAGCTTGACAGTTCTGCCAAAATCCAGATCCATGCCGGCGGCATTTACGGCAACAAGAAAGAGAGTCTGGAAAGATTTATCAGTAACTATCATAAGTTGGATGAATCGATTAAAAAACGCCTGGTCATTGAAAATGACGATACCAATTACTCCCTAAAAGATTGTTTATTTATCCATTTGTTAGGACCTGGGGAGAGCACAACGGTCTGCCCATGGTGGATTATAGTTCTCAGTGGCCGGGAAAACGCCCCGGGTCCCATGCGCAATCTCTGGATATGGCGCTGTTTATAGAATTCCTGGCGCCCTCCCGGCCCTTTGATTTTGATCTTATGCTGGAAATCAAGGACAAGGAAAGAAGTTCCCTCCTGGCCTTGGAAGTCTTAAAAAATGACCCGCGATTTAACAAGCTGAGTTAAACCGCGGTCTTAAAAGGGCGATTTATGGTCTTAAAAAAATGTCCTAACCCTAAAATCGGCTCAAACCCTCGAAGGTGGAAGGGGCTTAGCCGGCCCTTAAAAGGAACCGGGTCATGCCGACAAAACCTGTGTTAGTGACCGGGGCCACCGGCTATGTGGGCGGGAGGCTGGTACCCCGGCTCTTAGAAAAGGGCTATCGGGTGCGGGCCCTGGGCCGGTCCTTGAGCAAGTTGCAGGCACGCCCCTGGGGGGGCCGGCATCCCCAATTGGAATTAGCCCAGGGGGATGTCTTGGATTTGGCTTCACTGTTTCAGGCGGCCGCGGGCTGCCAGGCGGCCTTTTACCTGGTGCACTCTATGATCGCCAGCCCCCAGGACTTCTCCCAAAAAGACCGCCAGGCCGCCCAGAATATGGTCCAGGCCGCGGCCGCCGCGGGTCTGGAGCACATTATTTACCTAAGTGGCTTGGGCGAGTCCGCTGATCCCCACCTGAGCCACCATTTGCGCTCCCGCCTGGAGGTGGCGCAAATCCTCCAGTCCGGGCCGGTGCCGGGGACTTTCTTGCGGGCCGCCATGATCCTGGGCTCCGGCAGCGCCTCCTTTGAAATTTTGCGCTATCTGGTGGACCGCCTGCCGGTCATGCTGACGCCCCGCTGGGTGTACAATCCGGTGCAACCCATCGGCATCCGCAACGTCTTAATCTACCTGATAGGTTGCCTGGAGCACGAGGAGACCCGGGGGCAGACCTTTGATATCGGCGGGCCGGAAGTGGTGACTTACCGGCAGCTTTTTGACATTTACGCCGAGGAAGCGGGGCTGCCCAAACGCCTGATCATTCCGGTGCCCGTCCTCACCCCCAGGCTAAGTTCCTATTGGATTCATCTGGTCACACCGGTGCCTGCCGCCATTGCCCGCCCCCTGGCGGAGGGCCTGCGCAATCCGGTAGTCTGTAAAGACCACCGGATACGAGACATCATCCCCCAGGAGTTGCTGGACTGCCGCCAGACCATCCGCCTGGCCCTTCAAAGAATTAAGCAGCAGCAGGTGGAAACCTGCTGGATGGACGCCGGGGCCGCTGCGCCGCCGGAATGGACTTCCTGCGGCGACGTGGACTATGCCGGGGGCACCATCCTGTCTTGCGGTTAGCGGGTGCTACTTCAGGCCTCTGCCGAAGAGGTGTGGCCAGCCATCCAGGGAATCGGCGGCCAGGCGGGTTACTATTTCGGCAATTATCTCTGGAAAGTGCGGGGCTACGTGGACCGCCTGCTGGGGGGCATCGGGTTTCGGAGCGGCCTGCGGCATCCTCAGGAGTTGCAAACCGGAGACGCCCTGGATTTCTGGCGCGTCCTGGAAATAGACCCGCCTCACCGCTTGCTGCTCTTCGCCGAAATGAAGCTGCCCGGGGAGGCCGTGTTGGAATTTCGCCTCACCCCCCTGGAGAACGGGGTCACCGAACTTACGCAGCTGGCCCGCTTTTTGCCCCGGGGGCTGGGCGGCATCATCTACTGGTATACTTTATATCCTTTCCATCAGTGGATTTATGGTGGCATGCTTAAAGCCATCGCCCACCGCGTTAACAAACCTAGCCTTTCAGGTCCTGAGAAAATTACGCCCAAGCCCCCCACCCGGCCTAAACCATAAGAGGGTTAAAAGTGAGGCTGGGAGGAGGGCCAGGGAGTTTTTTGTAAGGGCTCCCTGCCCTCCCCCCCCCTCCCAACCCGTTTAAGGGGCCGGAGAAGGCGGAGCCTTCGGCTCCGCCTTCTCCCGGGCCTAAACTATGTTTAATTAGCGACCTCGGGCCAGGGATAATCCCTTAAGACCTTAAACAATTGTTCTTCCAGACCCCTAAAGAAATGGTCGGCTCCGGCAACTACGGTCAGTTTGGGCGGCTCGGCCTTTCTCTTGGCAGCCCCCTCCCCTCCCGGCGCCAGCATCTTCTGTAAATCCGCCAGGGGACAGATGTCATCCCGGTCACCGGCGATAATCAGGCGGAGCCGGGGCACCTGGGGCAAAAAGGCCAACTCCATAAAGGCGATGGGCGGGGCAATCATTAAGACGCCGTCCGCCTTAAGCCCCTTAAGCATGGCGTGGGCCGCCACAAAAGCCCCGAAAGAGTAACCCACCACCAGGTGAGGCCCCGGGGTGCGGGCTTTAAGAAAATTCAGGGCCGCGGCCAGGTCTTCTACCTCTAGCAGACCATTTCCATAAGCGCCGCCGCTGCCCCCCACGCCCCGAAAATTAAAGCGCAGTGTGGCCCAGCCCCGGACCTGAAAAGCCATGACCGCGGTCCAGACCACATTATTATCCATGCTGCCGCCATACCGCGGGTGGGGATGGGTGATGACCACGCCGCCCTCTTTGGCCCCCTTAAGAAAGCGGCCTTCCAGGCTGATTCCTCCCCCTAAGATGATGACTGTCTCTTCCATGAAACCCTTACTTTCCCTCAAATTGCTTCAGCATTTACCAGAGAATCAGCCAAAAGCCAAAGCAAATTAGCCCAATAAGGCTAACTCCCCGGACCATTTGCCAGGTGTGGCAGCCTAGTGGGACTATCCAAGGAGAAACTGTTTTATGATATTATGTAAAGGTATCCCGCGCAAATGCCAGGGAAAACCAAAAGGAAAATGCGTCCATGACCACAAATGCCGCTACCCCCTCACCCAACTTCATCCGCCAGATTATTGCCGAAGACCTGAAGGCCAACAAAAACAACGGCCGGGTGGTGACCCGCTTTCCCCCGGAACCCAACGGCTATCTGCATATCGGCCACGCCAAATCCATCTGCCTTAATTTTACCCTGGCCGCGGAAAACCAGGGCGTTTGCCACCTCAGGTTCGACGACACTAATCCCACCAAGGAAGAAGTGGAATATGTGGAGTCCATCAAGGAGGACGTGCGCTGGCTCGGGTTCGATTGGGGCGACAAGCTGTTCTTTGCCTCCGACTACTTTGAGCAGCTTTATCAATACGCCGGGCACTTGATTAAAGACGGCAAGGCGTATGTCTGCAGCCTGACCCCCGCGGAAATCCGGCAGTACCGGGGTACCCTGACGGAGCCGGGTAAGGACAGCCCCTATAGGAGTCGCCCGGTGGCGGAGAACCTGGACCTGTTTACCCGCATGCGGGCCGGAGAATTTCCCGACGGGGCCCACGTGCTGAGGGCCAAGATTGACATGGCCTCCCCCAATGTGAATATGCGGGACCCGGTTCTCTACCGCATATTGAAGGCCTCGCATCATCGCACCGGGGATCAGTGGTGCCTTTACCCCATGTACGATTATGCCCATCCCCTGTCCGACGCTATTGAAGGCATCACGCACTCCATCTGCACCCTGGAGTTTGAGGACCACCGCCCGTTGTACGACTGGATCCTGGACCAGTTGCCCGTGCCCGGCCACCCCCAGCAAATCGAGTTTGCTCGGCTCAACCTCAGCTATACGGTGATGAGCAAGCGCAAGCTGCTCAAATTGGTGAACGACAGCCAGGTCAGCGGCTGGGACGACCCCCGCATGCCCACCATCGCCGGCATGCGGCGCCGGGGCTATCCGCCCGCGGCCATCCGCCACTTTTGCGAGCGCATCGGCGTGGGCCGAAGGGAGAATGTCGTGGACCTGGCGCTCTTGGAATACTGCGTGCGGGAAGATTTAAATAAGCACGCCCCACGGGTGATGGCCGTGCTGCGCCCTTTAAAAGTGACCATAATCAATTATCCCGAAGATAAGGTGGAGGAGCTGGACGCGGTGAACAATCCCGAAGACCCAGCTATGGGCACCCGCCAGGTGCCTTTTTCCCGGGTGCTCTATATTGAGCGGGATGACTTTCTGGAGGACCCGCCCAAAAAGTTTTACCGCCTGGCCCCCGGTCGGGAGGTGCGGCTGCGCTACGCTTATTTCATCAAGTGCGTGGAGGTGGTGAAGGACGCGGCCACCGGCGAGGTGGTGGAGCTCAAATGCACCTATGACCCCGAGACCCGGGGCGGCTATGCCCCGGACGGGCGCCAGGTCAAGGCCACCCTGCACTGGGTGTCCGCGGCGCACACGTGTCCGGCTGAGGTGCGCCTGTATGACCGGCTCCTCACCAAACCAGACCCGGAGGAAGACAAAGACGCCGACTTTATGGCTTTTGTGAACCCCAACTCTTTGGAGGTCCTGAAGTCGTGCCGGCTGGAACCCGGTCTGGCCGGAGCCGCGCCGGGCAGTCTGTACCAGTTCGAAAGGCAGGGCTATTTTTGCGTGGATGACAAAGATTCCGCCTCGGGCGCCCTGGTCTTTAACCGCACCGTTACCTTAAAGGATCCCTGGGCCAAGATCCAGAAGGCCGGGCAGAAATAGTGAGAGGCGGATAACAGAGACAAGTAACAAAAAAGTTAAGGGCACCTTTATCTGGTAGCGAACCATTTTCCTGGGCGGTGCGGAGAGCGGCCCAAAGGTCAGGCACTAAATAATCTACTTGGCGTCCAGGACAAGGTGAGCTTAAGGAAAATGGAAAATTACGTGATTCTGCGACCCAAATAAGTGAGCCGGACCTCTTTCTTCGTCGACTTCCCCATTGATCAGCCCGGCTCGTCAGAGGTCTCTAAACTCAGCAGCTTGGGGCCCTGTTTTAAGATAAAAGTGTCGTTCACCGTTTCCCAAATCCAGCCGGAAAAACCGTAACCGCCTACAGGTTTGGAAACAAAGGCGCCGACCCAGGTCTCGGAGCGGGGTTGATTCATCGAGACGGTGCCGAAGACCCCAAAGCGCCTGGACTCCACCGGATGACAGTAGAGCTCCCCAATCAGGGCCTTGGTGATTTTTTCGGCCTCAGCTTGACCATAGACGGTGGCGCGCAGCCCATAACGGCTGTCCTTGGCAAGCCTTAGCGCTTCCGCGGTATTTCGGAAACTAGCGATGAAGGCCACCGGACCAAAGGTTTCCTCCTGCATACCCAGCATATCTGGGGTTGCCTCAAGTATTACGGTCGGTGGCACTAAGTTCCCTTCGAGGTTACCTCCCAGCGCCAGGCGGCCGCCTTTGGCTACGGCATCTTTGAGTTGGGCTTTAATGGCCCGGACGGCCTGAGTGCTTATCACCGGGCCCATTTCGGTGGCCGGGTCGGCCGGATCACCCAGGCGCACCCTCCGGCTTAACTCCAAAAACAGCCGGACGAATTCGTCGTGCACTTTTTCGTGAACATAAACCCGCTCTGGGGCAGTGCAGGTTTGCCCGGCATACAGGTATTTCGAGAGGGCCAGTTCTCTAGCCGCCGCTTCCAGGTCCGCATCGCTAAGGACAATGAAAGGATCTTTCCCCGGCCCCTCAAAAACAAACTTCTTTTTAAAAGAACGAACCGCGGCTTCATGCTGGAGGGCGTGCTGATCCGACCCAAACATGCAGATAGCTGGAACATCAGGGTCTGTTAGGGCCCGTGCCATAAATTCCTTACCATTGGCATAGTCAAACCGGATAGCGTCACCGAATATGGGGCGATAAATTGCCTCGGTCAGGTGAGCAATATGAGAACCCCGGGAAGCAAACTTCACCCGCACCCGATTACCTACCAGATAAATTGAGGTAATGGCTGTATTAAGCCAGGCGCTGCCGTTATAAGGCAATATCAGAGCCACTTCCTGGTGGGGACCGGCCACCGGGCGCCGCCGCGCAAAACGTTCCGCCATATCGCCGAAGCCTGCCAGACGCTCCTGAACCGTCTCCACTTCCAGGGCGGATTCGCGATAAGTAAAGGCGCAGTCCTGGATGGCCGCGTTGATCAGGGCTGCCTGGTTCTTCACCAACCTGGTCCTGAGCTCGTCAACCTGCTCTAAGCGTTGTTCAAGGGTCAACATCTAAGAAAACCTCAAGCTCAAGGTCTCTCAGGGCCTGCCGGGCCTGAGAGAATCACAAAGTCTTGGTGACAGGGGGTGGGCCCGCTTGGCAATGCCCCACTGATTTCTTCCCGCGCGGGGGGATTTTTCGGAGCATGCCAGGGAGACGGCGCCTGATGAGCAAATCAAATCCCGTGGTCGGCTCATCGAGCCTGAGCGCCCGAGGATCAGGAACCAGGACGCGGGTGATAAGGATTCGCCATTCCCCGCCATTCCCCGCCCTTCCCCGGTGGAGATTCCCTCGCTAAACTTACTGGCCAGGTGGCAGGCCTTACTCCTTACCGGCAGCCCCACAACTTTGCTTACCTCAGTTGCTTACGGCTCCTTTTCCCAGCCTCCGCCTAAGGCCTTGTAGAGGGCAACCAGGTTGGTATCTACGGCGCGGGTGCTCTGCACCAGGGCATCTTCGGAAGTATATAGGGAACGCTGCGCGGTGAGGACGTTCAAGAAATCCGTCTTGCCGACGAGGTAAAGTTTCGTGGCCAGGTCCACGGCCTTGCGGTTGTTAGTAACTGCCTCGAATAAGGACTTGCGGTGCTCCTGTTCCTTGGCATAAGCCACCAGCGCGGTTTCCACGTCTTTCAAGGCGGTGAGCACGGTCTTTTCATACGTGAGCAGCGCTTGCTCCTGGAGGGCATCCTGAACTTTGATGTTCCAGTAGATGCGGCCACCGGCAAAGATTGGCCAGGTGACGGTGGGGCCCCAGGACCAGAACTTACTGCTCAACCCCCCCACCCTGGCTAAGTCACCAGCGGAAAAGCCAAAGCTGCCGGCCAGGTTAAACTTGGGAAAAAGGTCGGCGGTGGCCACGCCGATGCGGGCCGTGGCGGCATGCAGCTGGGCTTCCGCCCGGCGGATGTCCGGGCGGCGGCGCAGCAGGTCTGAGGGGAGCCCCACGGGAATTTCCGGCGGGGTGGGAGGAATAGGGGCTTCCCGGATCAAGTCTTTCTCAAGGGCGGCCGGTTCCCGGCCCAGCAGCACCCCCAGGCTGTAAATGGCCGCCCGAGCCGAGGACTCCAGGACCGGGATCTGGGCTTCGGTGGTGGCCACCTGGGCGTCGGCATTGGCCAAGTCCAGGGCGCCCACAAAGCCGGCTTCATAGCGCTTCCGAATGATTTTGGCGGTATGACGCTGCGCCTTAATGTTTTGGCGGGCAATGGCGATCTGCTGTTGAAATCCCCGCAGGTTGATATAGTTGCTCCCCACGTCTCCCACCAGGGTCACCAGGACGTCGCGGCGGTCCTCCACCGCGGCCTTGAGATCGGCCCCGGCGGCCTCGATGCTGCGGCGCGTCCCCCCGAAAATATCCACCTCCCAGGTGGCATCGAGACCCGCCTGCCACAAATTCCGGAGTCCCCCGATGGTAGCGACTCCGCCGCCGGTGCCGATTTCGCTGGAGCCCTGGCTCCTTTGGTAAAGCGCCGAAGCATCCACCTCGGGCCAGAGCGGCGCCCCCGCCACTCCCCGGGCCGCCCGGGCCTGGCGGATGCGCGCCTCGGCCAAGCGCACATCCAGGTTGGCGCGAACCGCCATTTCCACCAGGGAACTAAGGGTCGGATCGTTAAAGGAGTTCCACCATTCCACCAGCGCCACCGGATTGGGCGCGGTTTGGCTGGGATGCGCCGGGGTGACGACCTCCTGACCGTTCCAGCTGTCCGGGACCTTCGTCTCCGGCCGGCGGTAATCCGGGCCCACGGCACAGCCTACCAGCGCCGACAAGACAAACGCCGACAAGCATAATAAACTGATATGCTTTAGCTTCCGGCGGATGCGGCCCGGCTCTTCCGAAAACTGCATATCTTCGTCTCCTAACCCTCGTCTCGCCTCTGATAATCAGCGGGTATTGTCTCACAATAATCTTTAATAAAGTTTAGCTCTAAAACTCCCCCTCCCACCAGGGGAGGGGGTTGGGGGGAGGGGGAAACATGGCGAAACTACAGGATTTTTTCACCCCCACCCTGACCCTCCCCCATCAAGGGGGAGGGAAGTATGTCATTTTCTAATGGAAGATAATTTTGGGACACCATACCAGGTGCTCCCGGTTATCAGCCCTATTCGTAACGGAGGGCGATGATGGGGTCCAGGCGCGAGGCTTTCCACGCCGGGTAGTAGCCAAAAATAATGCCCACCGAAACCGAGACCGCAAAGGCCGCGAAGATCGCCTCCAGGGACAGTTCCGTCGGCCAGCGCAGCAGGATCCTCACCAAATAGGAAACCCCCCGGCCCACGACTATGCCCGCCACGCCGCCGCAGAAACAAAGAATGACGGCTTCCGCCAAAAATTGCTGGAGGATATCCCGGGCCCAGGCCCCCACGGCCATGCGCAAGCCGATCTCCCGGGTCCGCTCCGTTACCGACACCAACATGATATTCATGATGCCGACACCCCCGACCAACAGGGAGATCAGGGCCACCGCCAATAATAGCTTGGTCATCATGCCGGCGGTGGAAGATAGGGCCTTGCTCATTTCGGTCATATCCCGGATGCTGAAGTCCTCCGGCGCGCCCGGGCGAATCCGGTGCCGCTCCCGCAGCAACTGGTTGATTTGCTTGAGGGCGGCGGGTATTTCCTTGGTGGAGCGGGCCGCGGTCAGGATCTGATCCACGTTGATAAACCGCACCGGCAGGGGGGTGTCCGCGGCCTGCGTCGCCGATGGCAAAGGATAAAGCTGGTTTTGAATTTGGGGGTAGATCTGGTTGAGCGTGTTAACCTGCTGGGAGGTGCTTGACCCGGAGGTAGTCGCGGCGGCGCTCTGGTTGGCGGTGGCCGCGGAAGAGCCGGTCACCCGGAATTTAATGGTAGTCCAGGGCGCCAGCAGGATATCGTCCTGATCGATTCCCATCATGTTGGCGCCTTTGGCGCTGAGGGTGCCGATCACCCTAAAGGAGACGTTCTGCACCCGCACTTCTTTGCCAATGGGGGACTCGCCCTGGAAAAGCTCCCGGACCAGCCTCTGGCCCAGCAGGCAGACCTTGCTGACATTGCGGACATCCCGGTCCGTGAAGGCGTCGCCCTCGGCCAGGCCCCATTCCCGGACATCCAGGAACGCCGGGGTGCTGCCATAAATAAAGACGGGCACCCAGTTACGGTTGCCATAAATGACCTGGGTTCGGGCCCGGACTATGGGCGCGGCGCCTTTTATCGCCGGGCACTCATTCAAGATAGCCTCGCTGTCATGGGGGGTGAGGGTCATGACGCTGCCGGCCCCAAAGCTCACGCCGCCGCTGGAGGCCGTGCCCGGCAAGATTAACAGATTATTGGCTCCCATACTGGCGATGGTTTGCTGGATGGCGGTGGAGGAGCCGCGCCCGATCTCCATCATGGCGATGACCGCGGCCACGCCAATGATAATTCCCAGGGTGGTGAGGGCGGCCCGCAGCACGTTGCGGCGCAGGCCCTTCAATGCGGTCCGCACCATCCACTGGAGCCGCAGCCACGCCCATCCCGAGCGCAGTATCGCCCCCTTTAAGCCCGCGGCCAAAGATGAGCTGACTTGCCCGGCCTGGGCTTTTTCAGGAAGGCGCTCTTCGGCTTCCAACACCCCGTCACTAATCCTGACGATCCACTTGGCGGACCGGGCGACGTCTTCGTCGTGGGTGACCAGAATGATGGTAACCCCTTCTTCTTCGTTGAGTTGCCGGAATAGTTCCAAGACTTCTTCACTGGTCTTGGAGTCTAAGTTGCCGGTGGGCTCATCCGCGAACAGGATGGACGGACGGTTGACGAGGGCGCGGGCAATGGCCACCCGCTGCTGTTGCCCGCCGGAGAGTTGGGAAGGTTCGTGATCCAGGCGGTCCCACAGGCCTACCAGCCGGAGCAAGTCTTCGGCCCGCCGGCGCGCCTCCTGGTCGGATAGGTGCTCCGCGGTATACGACAGAGGCATCATCACATTTTCCAAAGCACTGGTCCGCGGCAGTAGGTTAAAAGTCTGAAAGACGAAGCCGAGTTTCTGGTTCCGCAGTTGGGCCCACTCATCGGCCGACAGGGCCACCACATCCTGGCCTTCCAGCCGGTATTCCCCGGAAGAGGGGCGGTCGAGGCACCCCAGGATATTCATGAGCGTGGTCTTACCCGAACCCGAGGTGCCCATGAGGGCGACAAACTCGCCTTTAGAAACCGTCAGCGAGATGCCTTTCAGCACCGGCACGTCGATCTCGCCCAGGTGATAAGTCTTATAAACGTCCCGCAGTTCGATCAGTTCCATAAAGGTTCTCTCTGTCATCCTTCTTGAGGGAGGGGGCCAGGGGCTGCAAGCCCCTGCCCCTTCCCTCAAAACCCGTTCGCATCAGCCTACCGGCGCGGCGCTTAACGGGCCGGAGGCTGGGGCGAACCGCTTCCCCGGAAAATTTGGGGCGCAAAAGGGCTGCCGCCAGGTGCAGGCTTCCCGGCCTGCTGCTTTTCCATTTCGCCCACCACTACCTGGGTCCCTTCCTTAAGCTCGGCGCTTTCCACCTCCGTCAGAGTGCCGTCGGTTAAACCCAGGGTGACCTTAATCGGGCGCACCTGGGCTCCCTGAGGAACCCAAACGACCCCGCGGGCTTGCCTCTCCTTGCCAGCCTCGGCAGGTGGACTGGCCGGGATTGGCGATTCAGTAGCCGGCCCGGTCTTGGTTTTCCCCCGGAACTCGCGCCCTATCTGTTCCGGCTGGGGGAGCCAACGCAAGGCCGCGTTGGGGACCAAAAGGACATTGTGGCGTTCGCCCACAATAAACTTTACGTTAGCCGTCAAGTAGGGCAACAGTTTGCCGCTCGAATTGTCGGTAATGACCTCCACCGTGTAGGTGACCACATTTTGGGTCATGGTGGCGTTGAGCCGCACCTTTCCCACTTCCCCCTGAAATACCTCGCCGGGGTAAGCATCTATGGTGAAGGTGACTGGGATGCCTGGCCGGATGTAGCCGATATCCGCTTCATTGACCGGGACCCAAACCTGCATACGCCTCAGGTCCTTGGCGATCAGAAAGAGGCTGGGGGCATTGAGGCTGGCCACGACGGTCTGGCCGATGTTGACCCGGCGGTCGATGATCACCCCTATAACCGGCGAGACGATGGTGCAGTAACTCAGGTTTTGCTGGGCCCGTTGCAGCACGGCCTCAGACTGGTTGACGGCCTTTTTTGCCTGGACAATGGCGGCCTTTCCCACCTCCAGGTTCGCCTTGGCGGTCTCAAAGGCCGATTGGGCCGCGTCATAATCGCTCTGCGACAGGGCGTCGGACGGGCCTAGCTTCTGGGCCCGCCCCCAGTCTCGCTGAGCCTGGTAGAGTTTAGCCTTGAATTGACCCAGGTCTGCTTCAGACCGCTGCAAGGCGGCATGGGATTGCCCCAGTTGGGCCTTGGCCTGATCCACATCTGCGGCATAGAGCGCATCATCGATCCGCGCCAGCACCGTCCCGGCCTCGATGGCGGAGCCGTAGTCAATCGTCTTGCCATTCTTATCTTTACCGAAGGCCACAATCCTGCCGGCGACTTGGGCGCCGATATCGATCACTTCTTCAGGCTCCACCGTCCCGGTGGCGCTGATCGTCGCCACCAGGTCCCCTTGTTTGACCGGCACCGCCCGGAACATCGCCGAGTTACGGCTGCCGCGCAGCATAAGTCCCAGGAAAGCCAGGACGACAACCACCACCCCGAGGGCGATGACCATGGTACGCTTATCGGGAAGGTTTATCTTCTTGATCCAATAACCCCAGTCCAAAGCGGTATAACCTCCCTAGGGCCTTTCCTACCCCTAGCAAAACAAGCCCCGGGAAAGGGGCTGGGGGAAACGAAAAGGCCAAATCGTTTAAGAGCATTCTGAATTGAATCCCTAACCCTGTCAATGTGGTTAGCAAAGTTATCACTATTATATTAACCAATTTTCGGGGAAAATCCGGCGCTAAAAAAGTCAAGCCCCCAAAAGATTAGGATAATGGGGAAAATTGCGGATTACCGCGGGAAGTTTACCGGAGGCAGTGACGAGATTGAAACTAGAAGCTAGTAGGGGATAGAAAATTTTTTTAAAAAAATCGTTGTGTATTTATTAGTTATTAACTATAACTAATCTTGATGAACGACTACTATCATCTCCAGGATTCCCTGGGTTTTTTTATCTACCGGACCGCCCTGGCCTTAAAGTCAGCCCTGCAGCGCTGCTTTAAAGAGAACGGCTATGAGATTACCCCGGAGCAATGGGGCATCATCCGCCATCTTTGGGAGGAAGAGGGTCTTTCCCAAAGGGAAATCGGGGAAAAGGCCTCCAAAGACAAGCCAAACATCACCAGGATGCTCGATGCCTTAGAGAAGAAACGCATTATCTTTCGCCAACCCGATCCCCGGGACCGCCGCAAATTTTGTATTTACCTCACCAAGGAAGGCAAGCAGCTGCACGAGCGCCTCTTTCCCCTGGCGCAAAACCTGCGGCAGAGAGTTACCCAAAACCTGGCCCAGCAAGAGATCGACCTCTTAAAGGATACCTTAAATAAAATCTGCCAAAATATTGGCAACCTTTGATATCCACTCTTCCCCGGCTATTCCCTATTCCTTCCTCAGAGATCCTCTCGGAAAAATGTTGATATCATTAAAGGCGCGGTTTGAAACCCGATGAAAATGTTTTGCTAGGCTCACCATATGGGCATTTCGGGTCCCTCCCTAAACCCCAGTTTCGCCTTGAGTCTCAGCTAGGTTCTTAACTGTATTTAATAATTGTCAGGATAAATCTTGGTCATGGCAGATTAGGTTTTCTCATGCCTTACCAGATCAGGATCAAGCCGTCTCTTTAGGCCGGTGGTCCTCGACGGCATGTTTGATTTCGGTGAGGGTCTCATTGATGCGGAAAAAGATGATCAAGATCTCACAGTAGATTCTCACCGTCAGGGGTCCTAAGAATAAAATTACCAGGCCTTTCAGAATATTGGGCCCGCCGTCATATTGATTAACGCCCACGCCGATATAAACGATTCCCGCGATGACGCAGATCACTACCCCGATCCAGAAGATCACCTGGATAATGATGGGCGTGACCATGGTCCGAAATGCCATAAAGTCTCTCATAACCGTCTCCTTTCCTGGGGTTATCTTTTTGGCAGGGGGGCTGGGCCTTTGGCCCCAGCCTCCCCCTGCCCCCTTATGCGGGTTGGGTGGGGGGTGTGGGGGGAGATTATAAGAGGACTTCAAGTCCCTGGCCCTCCCCCCACAAACCTATCCCCACTCCCCTCAAATCTGGGCCGCGTGCAGGTGGGGGTCCTCGATGCGGTAGAAGATGGTGGGCGGGGAAATCACCGGCAGTTCATCGATCTCCCGCATGGCTTGCCGGGCGTCGGCCTCCCGGGCCTCATGGGTGATCATGACGATGGGCACCGCGCCCTTGACCTCCCGGCCTTTCTGGATCACCGCGGCGATGCTGATGCCGTTTTTCCCTAAGATGCCGGAGACCTGGGACAGCACTCCCGGGCGGTCCAGGGCGGCAAAGCGGAAATAGTAGTTGGTCACCAGGTCATTTAGGGGCTTGATAAGCCGGGTAGAATTAAGCGCCGCCTCGCAGCCCAGGGGTGGGACCCGGCGTTTGACCCCCAGGGACAAATTGCGGGCCAGGTCCAGGATGTCGCTGACCACGGCGCTGGCAGTGGGCATCATGCCCGCGCCTTGACCGTATAGGAGGATGGGCCCCACCGCGTCGCCGGTGAGGTAAACCGCGTTCATGGCCCCGGTCACATTGGCCAGCATATGGTCCCGGGGAATAAGGGTGGGGTGGACCCGGGCTTCCACCCGATAGCCGTCGTCCCGGGTGATGGCCAACAGCTTCAGGCTGTAGCCGAATTCCCGGGCGAACTGCAGGTCCAGGGGGTCCAGGCGGCTGATGCCTTCCACCGCGATGCTGTCCAGATCCAGGCGCGCCCCGTAGGCCAGGCTCATTAAAATGGCCAGCTTGTGGGCGGTGTCGATGCCCTCCACGTCCAGAGTGGGGTCGGCCTCGGCGTACCCGGCCTCCTGGGCCTCGGCCAACGCCTGGGCAAAGGTGGTGTTCCGCTCGGACATCTGGGTGAGGATGTAGTTGGCGGTGCCGTTTAAGATGCCAAACAGCTCCTGGATGCGGTTGGCCGCCAGCCCCTGACGCAGGGCCAGGATGATGGGGATGCCGCCGCACACCGCGGCTTCAAAGGCCACCTCCACCCCCTGCTCCTGGGCCGCGGCCAACAGCTCATTGCCGTGATGGGCCAGCAGGGCCTTGTTGGCGGTAACCACATGTTTGCCCCGGGAAATGGCGGCCAGCACAACCTGACGGGCCTCGTCCAGACCCCCCATGAGCTCCACCACAATGTCGATGTCCGGATCGCCCAGGATGTCGTCAGCCCGGGTGGTAAGGCGCTCCGGCTCCAGGGTTACCGGCCGGGGGCGGTCCAGATCCAGGTCGGCCACCTTTTTTAGAACCAGGTCGCTGCCCAGACGCTGGGACAATAATTCCCGCTGCTCGGTAAGCAAGCGCACCACCCCGCTGCCCACCGTGCCGAAACCGATTAATCCTACCTGAACCGGTTTCATGCGGGCTTCTCGCGCATGACCTTCCTTAAGCCGCGGATGGCCTGGTTGGTGCGCTGCACATTCTCCACCAGGGCAAAGCGCACATACTCATCGCCAAACTCGCCGAAACCCAGCCCGGGGGAAACCGCTACTTTGGCCTCCCTAATCAACATCATGGTAAATTCCATGGACCCCAGGTGGCGGAATTTTCTGGGGATGCGCGCCCAGACGAACATGGTGCCCTTGGGGGGCTCCACCCGCCAGCCGATGTTGTGCAACCCCCGGCACAGGGTGTCCCGCCGCTCCTTATAAGTGGCCACGATCTGCTCCACACAATCATAGGGGCCGTTCAAGGCGATGATGGAGGCGATTTGAATGGGCTGAAACACGCCGTAATCCAGGTAGCTCTTGATGCGGGTCAAGGCATGGATCAGGCGCTGATTGCCCACCACGAAGCCCATGCGCCAGCCGGGCATGTTGTAGCTTTTGGACAGGGAAAACAGTTCCACCCCCACCTCTTTGGCCCCGGGGACCTGGAGGAAACTGGGGGCCACATAGCCGTCAAAGACCAGGTCGGCATAGGCGAAATCATGGATGACCAGGACGTTATATTTGTTGGCGTATTCCACAATGCGTTTGAAGAATTCCAAATCCACACACTTGGTGGTGGGATTGTGGGGGAAGGAGATGATAAGCATGGTGGGCCGGGGCCGGATCAGTTCGGTGATGTTGGCCAGGTCCTCGAAAAAATCCCGGTCGTGGGTCAAAGGGATGCTCACCAGCTGCCCCCCGGCGATCACCACGGAAGCGGCGTGGATGGGGTAGGTGGGGTTGGGCACCAATACCACATCGCCGGACTCCACCGTGGCCAACACCAGGTGCGACAGCCCCTCCTTGGCGCCGATGGTGGCGATGGCCTCGGTCTCCGGATCGATGTCCACATCAAAGCGGCGCTTGTACCAGTCGGAAATGGCTATCCTGAGCTTGGTGATCCCCCGGGAGGCGGAATACCGGTGGTTAGGCGCTTTACCCGCGGCTTCGATGAGTTTTTCCACGATGTGGGGCGGGGTGGGCAGGTCCGGGTTGCCCATGCCTAAGTCAATAATGTCCTCCCCCCGGCGCCGGGCCTCCATCTTGAGGGCGTTGACCGTGGCGAACACATAGGGAGGCAAACGCTTCATGCGGGGAAATTCTTCAATGGCCATGGAACTCTCCTTAGGGCTAAGCGGGCGATATTGCCAAAAAATTATGACCCAAAGAACCCTGCTTGTCAAATGGGGATTTGCGCAGTTTTATGGGGGAGGGGCAGGGATGTAGGGGCGGGGTCTCCCCGCCCCTACATCCCTGCCCCACAAAAAAGGCCTCCGGTTTAGGAGGCCCTGAAAATGTAGAGCCGGCGCCCTCGCCGGCTCAATAACCGCCGAGGGCGGCAGTTGTACATCTTATTTCCCCCACCCTCGCTACCCCTCCCCGTGGAGAATCAGCCCGGCCCAGAAATAGGGGTGCGGTTCTTTGACCCGCACCGCCTGGCGGGCCTCTTTAAGGGCCTCCAGTTTGGGTTTGCCTGCCTTCACGGCCTGGTAAAAGGTATGGTAAAGCTTCATGGACTCGTCCACGGGAATGTTCCACAGGGCCACCATGACGCTTCTGGCCCCGGCTTGCTGGAAGGCCCGGGCAAAGTTCAAGACGCCTTCGCCCTGCATCACCCGGCCCACCCCGGTCATGCAGGCCGCCAGGGTGACCACGTCGGCGTTCAGTTTAAAGTTCATGACTTCGCTGAAAGTCAAGAAGCCGTCGTCCTGGGATTTGGTATCCACCTGGGACAAGACCAGCACCGGTTCCTGGAGCCCGGCCAGGTTGTTGGCCAGAAAACCGTGGGTGCCGAAGAAAAAATAGCGGTATTTTTCCAGGGGGGCCTGGCGCAGCCGGGCCTTGGTGGCCAGCACGTCCAGAAGGACCTGGGGGGGCTGAGGCGCGACCCCAAAAAGGCTCGCCAGGTCCTCCACCGTCTTTCTGGTTTCCGGCAGGGGCGGGAACTGGAGCTGGACCCCCTTCAGCGTGATGGCCGCCATGGTCATGGCCTTCTCGGGACCGGCGTGTCGCAGCTCCCCGGCCTTGCCCTGGCCCGCCTTATAAGCCAGATAACGGGGGCTATTTTTCTCATAAATGCAGTCCCCCAGGGCAAACAGCGGCATGGAGGCCTGGGCCAGACCCAGGTGGCGGTTTAGGGCCAGGATGGCGGCGGACTGACTGTAGGTGACGGGCCAGCGGTCTCCCACCAGGGCGCTTTTGGCCCAATCCGGCCCGCTCTGCACCACCAGGGCCTCAAAGGGAAAGGCCCCCAACACCCCGTCCGGCACGATGATCAGCCGGGTGCCCGGGGCCACCCCGGCCAGGGCCGGGGCCAGCAGTTCCTGGTATAAGGCGGCGGCCTCGGCTAGGGAGAACTTTTCCAAGTCCTCTCTTCTAAGGACGCTTTGCCTAAAAGGGGCCAGCAACGCGGCCAGGCGTTTTTCCAGGGCTTCCTGCCCCAGGGGCAGGCGGAAGACCTGGGTGCGGCCCCCGGGCTCCACCTTAAAGAGGTAACTTTCCTTGTCCCCCAGGGAGTACTCCAGGAGCACTTCGCCGGGTTTCAAGGGCAGTTCCTGGGCCTTAAAGGGCCGGGGGTAATGCAGGGCCGCGTAGCGGGGCGCCAGGCGGCGCAGCTCGGCGAGCAAATCCTCCTGTTCCTTTTGCAGGGCCTCCTGCCGCTGCTGAAACTCGGCCACGACTCGGCCTCTCTTTGCCTGGGGCAGGAAGGAGGCCTCTCTTGTGGCTTCCAGCTCTTGTAAGTTTTCCTGGAGGCGTTTTTCCCGGTTCGCCAGGTCCGGCGGAATCTGCGGGCTGACGGCGCGGCCGGACCCGGCCACCATGGCCTCCAGGAGGGCCCGGCCCTTGATGGACTCGGCAAAATAAAAGGCCGCGGCCGCCGGGTCCGGACCATAGTTTTGCAGGGCCGGAGTTAGGGGTTTTTTCTGGAGGCCCATCTCGGCCAGGACGGCCACCAGACCCTGGTAGGAGCGGAAATAGCCGCTGAACACCCCAGCTTCAAAAAAGCTGGCGCGTTCCCCCGGGGTGCGGGCCCTGAGGTCCTCGGTGGCCTGAATGGCCTTGAGAAAGGACGCCGCGGCCTCCTCCTGGCGCCCCAGGCCCTTTAGGGCCAGGCCTTGTTGGGTATAGTACTGCGCCTGATATTGCGGCCTGGTCGAAGGTATGGGGGCGATGGTGGGCAGGAGTTCCAGGGCCTGGGGCAAACGGCCGGTGGCCAGATAAAGTTCCACCAACCCCTGCTCCCCCAGCTTGTGTTTGGCCCGGCGGAAACAGGACTCCGCCTGGCCGTAATCCTTCAAGGCCAGGTAGATGAAGCCTAAATCTTTAAGGCTCTTGGCGGTCCGGCGGTGGTCCGGCCCCAGGGTCTTCTCATTGATCTGGACCGCCCTTTGGGCCAGAGGCAGGGCCTGGTCATACAGGCCCAGCTGGGCATAAAGCACCGCCAGGTCGCCCAGGCTGGCCGCGGTGGCCCGGTGTTCCGGCCCCAGAACTTTTTCTCTAATCCTCAGAGCCCGCTCGGTCAAGGGCCGGGCCTGGGCGTGAGCTCCCATCTGGGCATAGGCATAACCCAGAATGGCCAGGCTTTGCGCGGTATCCTGGTGTTCCGGGGCCAGGACTTTCTCCCTGATCGTTAAGGCGCGCTGGGCCAGGGGTAAACCCTCTTGAAAGTATCCCAGGAGAATATAAGTCCTTGCCAACCAGGCCAGGGTGGCGGCGGTCTCCGGCGCCTCGGGGCCCAGGGCCTTTTCCCTGATCTTCAAGGCCCGCTGGTACAAGGGTAAGGCCGGATACCAGTAATAGGCCTCATCATAAGCCCGGGCCATGCGGTGGAAAGCGGCGGCGGTCTGGGGATGCTCGGGGCCAAAGGCCTTTTCCACCACTTCCTGGGCCTGGTCGCGCAACCGCAGGCCTTCCATGCCGTGGCCTTCATTGAACATCTTCATGGCCTCTTGGGTCAAAGCCCTGGCTTTGGCCAACTGCTCCTTCTGGGCCGGGGAGAGAGATTCCAGGCCCGGGTCGGCGTCCTCAGGTTTCTGGGCAGCCCAGCCGTGGGCCCCTAAGCAAAAAATGAGCAACAAACTAAGGCAGATGGAGACACGTCTGGACATACCCACCTCCCGTCATGGTAAATAGCAGGATGTAACAATCCCCTGAAATCTTCACGGGGAAGCAGGCCCACCAGGGGGTGCAGGTTGGGACCTCGCCCAGTTTTTCAGGTCCTTGAGGACCGGGTCGCCGGGCTTTTTGGTCAACATGGTGTCGATGACCTTGATCATCTGCTGGTACTGGCCGTAATCCGCCAGAACCCCGAGGAAATATAATTCCGGAGTGAAGTCGTCCTCCGGCGTCTTCTTTCGCAGGCTTTGATAAATCTTTTCGGCTTCCTTGATTTCTTTCCGTTCTTCCTGGCTGAGCGGCGGCCTGCTTGCCACAGCCGGCGGCCTGGGTGCCTCCTCTGACGCCCTGGCTACCACCTCCCCCGGCTCCCCCACAGCCTTCGGCTTGGCGGCCATGAGCGGGATGACTCCCGAATAACGCATGCTGGAGCGGGGCAGAGGCATCCCCGGAGCCAGCATCCGTTTGCTTACTTTGGTGGGCAGGACCTGCACTTCCGGTTGGGACGGGGGCCCTTTTTCCCCTTCCCCTCGACTTTCCCCCAGGCCGGCAATAAAAGTTACCGGCCCCCTCCAGGTCTCCTGGCGGCCGTTGTCAAAATAAACCAGTTGCACCAGGCTTTCCGGCGGCAGCTTGAAATGATCCCCCTGGCGAATTTTCATGAAGGCCTGGACCCGCGCCGGTTGTTTCTGGTCGGTTTGATTAAAGTAGGTGGCCTCTCCGGAAAGTTTGGTCACTAATCCCACATCCACCGGAGAAGTTAGGACCTCCACGGCCCCCAACAGGAGCCCGCCCATCAGCAGGCAGATACCAAAAACCTTAAGTGCTTGAGCCTTTATGCTTATGGAATTCATCGCCAGTCCCTCCCAGTGATGCTAAAATGCTACCAAAATTGTGCCGATGTGAAAAGATGAAAGACCTGGGCCTTTAAATATTTGGTTCTTCAGAATCCAGGCCCAGCAACTCTATGACCTCAATGGCTTCCTGGCGGCCCTTGACCTGCAACTTTTCCCGCCTGCCCGTCACCACCCCCGGCCCGGCAGCCTTGATGGTCTCTATGCTGGCCACCATGGTCCATCCCAACTCTTTGGTCAAACCCTCCAGGCGGGAGGCCGTGTTTACGGTATCTCCGATGGAAGTGAATTCCAGCCGCTTGGGCGAGCCGATATTGCCCACCACCGCCTCTCCGGTGTTAAGACCGATGCCGATGTGAAAATCAGGCAACCCCAGGCCCTTAAAACGCTGGGCCATCCAGGCGCGAAACTCCTGGGCTTTTGCGGCCATGGCCAGGGCGCTTTTAATAGCCCGCCGGGCATGGTCCGGGTGGGCCGCTGGCGCCCCAAACACCGCCATCACCCCGTCCCCGATGAATTTGTCCACCATCCCGCCCTGTTCTAAAATAGGTTCGCACACCCGGGTAAAATAGGTATTGAGCATCTCCACCACTTCGTGGGGCCTCAGGTGCTCGGAAATCGTGGTGAAATTGCGAATATCGGCAAAGAGCACGGTCACCTGGAAGGCTTCGCCCCCCAGGTCGGGGTGCTTGCCGGCAGCCAGGAGTTTTTCTACCACCTCGTCCGCCACATAACGCCCAAAGATCTGGCGCAGCCTGGCCCGCTCCCGCTCTTCGCCGGTGAGTCTCACCCCCAGACTCCCTAGGTAGGTCAGGATGAGACCCACTTGCACCCCGGCGACGGGAAGAATAAGGTCGCGCCAAAACAGCAGGTAGGCCACCGCCCCGCAGGCCAGGCCCAGGATAACCCCGGCGGCCAGCCCAACCAGGGGAGATAACCTGAAAAAAATCAAGGTTCCCAGGGTTACCACCAAAAGCAAATAAAACCAACGGATAACTGTGGGCACCGGCTGGGGAAACCGTCCCGTAAGGATGGTCTCCACAATGTTGGCATGAAGCTCAGGCCCGGTCATCATGAGCGCCCCCCTACCCAAAAAGCCTCGGGCATAGGGGGTCAAGGCAATGTCCTGCTGCCCCGATAATTCCGCCCCCAATATGACCAACTTATCCTTGAGCCTGAGAATGTCCGGGTCCATTTCCGCCTGGGGGGCAAGCAGACGGCGGAAAGACAGCCGGGGAATGGTGCCCGGCGGGCCAGCGAAATTAACATAAAGGAGGGGTTGACCTTTACCAACAGGTTCGGCGGCACCGGCCCGCTCCGCCAACCGCGTGGCAAAGGTAACCCAGGCCTCACCCTCATCGTCCGCCAGGATCGGCACGAATTGACGGATCACGCCGTCGGGGTCATTGTAAAAATTGACCAGGCCCACATCGTCCAGCTTGCCCGGCAGCGAAAGCCAGTAATCGGCGAGGGGCAAGAGCACTTTTCTCATGCCCTTCTCATCGATGACCAGGTTGGCGGCCAACACCACCTTACCTGAAGCCAGCTGTTCCCTGAAGGGCAGGTCGAACCGGCGGCTCTGCTGCGGGTCGGGCAATCCCAGCTTTTTGAGCCAGGATTCAGCGCTTGCGGAGAAAAGATAATCCAGGCCAACGACCCGGACCCCGACTTTTCGCAAAACTTCCAGGGCCCGGGCAATGTGGGGGGACCAGAACACCAGGGGTTCGTCCTGACGTTCCAATCTGGTCTGGTCGTCGATGGCCGCAATGACCACATTTTCAGGGAGGTACCGCCGGCCTGCCAGTTGATGCCAGGTATCATAATAAAAGGCCTCCGGCATTTTAAACCAGTCGGCCCGGGAGGCGACTTCCACCACCCCCCAAACTATGATCACCAGCAGCGCCCCATACCAAAAATTCCTGCGCATGGTCAGGCCCATTAATCTGTGGGAATAGGACTCAGGGTTCTAGCCCTCCAGTTTTTGTTCCGCCTCGGGGCGATATCTACATGATGCTCAGTTTTTTCGGAAAATGGTAGCAAGAAATAAAAAGGGGCACGGCCAAAAACCGTAACCCCTTGAATTTGCTGGTAGGCGGTACTGGATTTGAACCAGTGACTTCCACCGTGTGAGGATGGCACTCTACCACTGAGTTAACCGCCCGGCTTTGTCGTCTAATTTTTTATAAATCAAAAAAGGTGCTTTGACAAGTCCCTGTGGCCCGCCGAGGGAAAGATTTTTAGCGGTGACCGGGGTTTATAACCCCTAGCCACCCAGGTCAATCACCTGCCAGGCCTGCTCTTGTCGAATGATTTCCCCGGCCAGGTCCACCACTTCGGGGTGGGCGTCGATGAGGCCGGTGTCGCTGGTGCATATGGGGCCTTTACAGTTTACCAGTTCCCGCTCCGGCACCGGCGCCGCCGCGGCCGCCACCAAAAGCCCCCGGGCCGCCCAGATCTCCGTGGTGCGCCGGGCCAGTTCCCCGCTGAAGCTTAAAGGGGCGTCATAAAAGACGCTTAAGCGGCCCACCTGATGTTTAGCCAGATAAGCGGCCAGCAGGTTAAGGACCTTATCGGTCTCGGTAGAGGGCCGGAAGGCCCGGGACACCTGTCCCACATCCCGGATAAAGCCGTCGTCCGCGGCCACCAGGGGCAGGCGGCGTAAGGCGCATTCCAGGGTGATGAGGACATTGTGGCCGTCCACCCCTAAGGGTTGGCCCGTCAGGTCTTTTAAAAGGCGCAGTTTGGCCCGGCGGGCGGCGGCCTCAGCCGGGGCGAACACCCCCCGGTGCAGCAACTGGCGGGCGGTGTGATGCAGATTATAGCGGTTCCCCACCAGGGTTAGGGACGCGCCCCGGGGGTAGCCCCGGGCCAAAAGATGGCGCAGGTCCCGGGCGGCTTCTTTTAGTAACGGTAGCGCTTGCTTGATTGCCAACCTTTTTCGAGGGTCTTCGCTTCGCTCAGAATGACAAGATAAGAATAGCTTCCAGCCTTTGGGAGCACAGGCGGGACGCCTGTGCCACTAATTTGGGTTTTGGGGGAGGAGGGCAGGGACCTCAGGTCCCTGGCCCTCCCCCCATAAAACCATCACTTCCCTTTCAAATTCTCCCGGGCCAGTTTTTCGCCCAGGGATCGGGCTGCGTCCAATTCTTGCGGGTCGGGAATATACTTGCACCGCAGCCCCTCATGCACCACCTTGAGTTTCATGGCCTCCAGTTCCTGGTTGATTAGTTTCACCGCCTCGCCGCTCCAGCCAAAGGACCCGAAGGCCGCGGCTGCCTTTCCTTTGGGGCGCAGCCCCTTCAGGTAGGTCAAGAACTGGGCCATGGTGGGGAAAATGCCGTTATTTAAGGTGGGAGACCCGAACAGCAGGAGGCCCGCGTCCAGTACCTCGGTGACGATGTCGCTGTAATGGGTGCGGCGCAGGTGGTGCAACTGGGCCTCCACCCCGGCGTCCATCAGGCCCTGGGTCAAGGCCTCGGCCATCATCTCCGTGCTGTGCCACATGGTGTCGTAAATCACCAGGGCCTTGGGCTCCACCTCCCCGGCGGCCCACTTCCGGTAGGCCTCCAGCACCCAGGCCGGGTTGCGGTAGATCAGCCCATGGTCCGGCGCAATCATCTTGAAGGCCAGCCCCAACTGGGCGACTTTCTCTAAGAGCTGGGTTATCAGGGTGCCGAAGGGCATCAGGATGTTGGCATAATACTTTTTAAGCTGATGGAAATAGTCGGGAGGATAGTCGGGCAGCTGGTCGTCGAAGCGCTCGCTGGAGGCCAGGTGCGCTCCAAAGGCGTCGCTGGAGAACAGGAGCTGTTCCTCCTTGAGGTAGGTCATCATGGAGTCCGGCCAGTGAAGCATGGGAGTTTCCAGAAAGGTCAGGTTATACCTTCCCAGGGACAGGTCGCTGCCGGTCTTCACCTCCACGAAGGGCCAGTCCTGTTTAAAGTGGCGGCTCAAACCCGCCTTGCCCAGAGGCGAGCAGAAAACCTTTTCCGGCCGCACCCGAGCGATGACCTCGGGCAGACCCCCGGAATGGTCCATTTCCACATGGTTGGAGACGATATAAGAGATCTTCTCCGGGGGCACAATTTCAGCCACCCGGGCCATCATCTCCGGCACCAATTCGGCCTTGACCGTGTCGATGAGGGTGATGTGCTCGTCCAATATCAGATAAGCGTTGTAAGTGGTGCCCGCTTCCGTGAGATAACCATGAAAGTCCCTCAAGGTCCAATCAATGGCTCCCACCCAATAGACCTTAGGAACCAGCTCCACTACCATATTGACCTCCGGGTTAATGAGCTTGAGGGTTAATGAATTTGGGGGAGGGGGCTAAGGGCCTGTGGCCCTTACCCCCACCACATCTTGCCCTACAACCCCTCCTTTACCAGGTCTTCCAGGAGGGTTTTTTGTTTTTTGGTCAAATTTGTGGGGGTTTCCACGATGATGCGGACGTATTGGTCCCCCCGGTTTTTGCCGTTGGCGAAGGGCAGGCCGTAGTTTTTAAGGCGCATCTTGGTATGGCTCTGGGTGCCGGGCGGCACCTTGAGGCTCATGGTCTTGCCGTCCAGGGTGGGGATAGTCACCTTGGTCCCTAAGGTGGCCTCGGTGAACTGGATACGCCGGTCCACATAAAGGTCATTCCCTTCCCGTTTGAAGACCGGGTGTTCCACCTCTTTCAGTCTGACATAGAGGTCGCCGGAGGGGCCTCCCATGTGGCTTACGCCCCCTTTGCCGGCCAGACGCAACTTTTTTCCCGGCAAAGTCCCGGGGGGGATTTTCACGGATATCTTTTCCGCCTGGCCGTCCCGGCTGAAGCTTACCAGCTTCTCGGTACCGAAGGCCATTTCGTGGAGGGTGATGGGCAGTTCCACCTGCAGGTCGTCCCCTTTCAGGGGCTGGGCCTGGGCTTGAAAGTCTTCCGGGGCGCCATAACGAAAGATGCGGGTGCGGCCCCCCCTAGGCGCAGAATGGGCCCTAAAATTTCCATAACCGCCAAATATACGGCTGAAGAAACTGTCGGAAGCACCGGCGCCAAAAATCTCGCTGAAGTCAAAACCTCGAAAGATGTCTTCCTGGGAGAACTTGGCCCGAAAGCCCTGGAAACCGTAAGTGTCGTATTCTTTGCGTTTCTCTGGATTGCTCAGGACGGCATAGGCTTCGCTGATCTGCTTAAACTTCTCTTCGGCTTGGCTTTTATCCCCCTTCACCTTATCGGGATGGTACTTGAGGGCTAGCTTGCGGTAAGCTTTTTTAAGTTCTTCCGGGGTGACATTACGGCTAACCCCGAGTATTTGGTAATAATCCATCTCCGCCATGGGATATTCTCACATTTGCCGCCAGGCCAGGCTGGCTGATTTCCAATATTATAAGATTTGGATGAATTTTGTCAAGGCATCTTTAAGTATAACCTTTGTATTTTATTAGAAAAATCTCATAAGGCATTTTGTCTTCGGTTATTTATCTCCTTGATTATTTATTTTTTTGTGGTATCTATCACGTGTTATGTAGTATGGCCCGGTTCCGACCCGGCAAGTAGCTGGATATTCTTTTTTCAAGGAGGTTGGCATGACGGCTTTAATCGGCGGACTGATCGCGTTAGCACTGGGATTGATCGGCCTCGGCATGTGGTGGCGGGATTTCCTCAGCTTACTGGCCGGAGGCGTTCCCTTACTGCTCCTCTTAGGCGGCGCCTTGGCTGTTTATTTAGGGTTTGAGGAGACTAAAGACAAGTTTTTCAAGAAATCCGAGACCCCGGCTTACGAACCCCCCAAGGTGGCCGAAGCTGAGGTGGAACAATATAAGGCCGAAGTGGAGAAGCTTAAGGCCGAAATGGAGTCGCTCAAGAAGAAAAAGGAAAAATAAGGTCTCTCAGGAAGGAATCTCATCCCCCGGCCCCGGTCCAGGGGCCGGGGCAATCTCCCCCGAGGTCACCCGGACGATGTCCCCGGTACGGGTCTGGACCAACAAGGCCCCGTCCGGCGCCACCTCCAGGGCCTCGCCGCTGATGGCTACCTCCCCCTGACGCACTGTCACTGCCTTCCCCAAGGTCACCGTGTATTTCTTCCATTCTGCCAAAATGTCGGGGAATTGACGGGCCAAAAAGCGCTCATAAAGGTCCTCGAACTCTTCCAGCCAGGCCTTCAAAATTTGCAGACGGGGAAACGGACCGCCGGCCGCCAGGGCCAGGGAAGTGGCGGTGGTTTTAAGCTCCGCCGGGAACTGAACATTATTGACATTAAGCCCCAGACCCACCACCAAATGGCGGATCCGGTCTGTTTCGGTCTCCATTTCCGTAAGAATGCCCCCCACTTTCTGGTCACCCAGCAGTAAATCATTGGGCCATTTGATCCCCAGGGTCAGCCCGGTGGCCCGGCGCACCGCCCTGACCACGGCCACCGCGGTGGTGAGAGTGATCTGGGGGAGCTCCGTAGGTGGCAAAGGCGGACGCAGCAGGAGCGACACATAGAGGCCGGCAGCTTGAGGAGAGTCCCACTCGCGGCCCAATCGGCCCCGGCCTTTACTCTGGGCCTCGGCCACCACCAGGGTTCCTTGGGGCGCGCCTTTGGCCCCCAATTCCTTGGCCAGATCATTGGTGGAGGCCAGGGTCTCGAAGTGATAAATGGGCCCCTTTAGCTGGCAGACTTTCAGCCCCTGGGAGATCTCCTCGGGAAGAAGCTTGTCCGGGATGGTCAGCAGACGGTATCCCCGCCGGGGAGACCCCTCGATGCCGTACCCCAGGGCCTTAAGGCGGTTTATCCGCTTCCACACCGCGGCCCGGCTCAAACCCAACCGAGACGCCAGCGTCTCTCCGGAGAGAGGCGCGGCCGCGTCTTTCAGAGCTTTAAGCACCACCGCCAGCGGGCTGTGGTGGTCTTTAGGGGAATCCAGGCGCTTCATTTGACTACCGGGTGACGCCCCCGGCTCGGCTTTTTTAGTGGCCGCCCCGGGGGGGAGTTGTCTCGGACTCCACTATCTGGCGTTTAAGGGAATTGTTATAAACCGCCGCCCCCAACAGAAACCCCACCACCAACCCGACTATGGCCGCGGTGGGGGTGGGGGACATCAGCAAGGCGATGCACAGCCCGGTCAAGCCATAGGCCAAAGGGATGTAAAGCTGCGCCGGGCTCCACTGGCAGGCCGGCAGCAAGGCCAAAATGAGGGCCAGGGCCACCAGCTTCCGGCCTACCCCGCCGCCCCGCAGTGCTTTCCCACCGGCCATAAAAAAAATTATCCCTCGCTGCCGTGATGAGTGGTTATTGGGGGAGGGGGCCAGGGGCCGGTGGCCCCTGCCCCCTCCCCAAACCCCTACCCCCAACCCCTTAAGGTTTTAATCTCCCCGGGGAAGTCGGGGCCGATAGCCCCGACTTCCCCGGCCCCTTAAAGGGGGGGGGGAGGGGCGGTTGAGGGGAGGGCGGGGGAGCCGCGCTCCCCCGACCCTC
>JAUXZG010000105.1 GCA_030694005.1 Desulfobaccales bacterium
AATACTGCCGCCATCGTAAACATTGCCTGCTCTCAATCCATTAGCAGTCGGTGTTAAACGTGTATACCCAGCAGCTAGTAATTTAGCATTCGCGCCTAACCATATTGCCTGAGAATCGTTGTAACCAGGGTCTTCTGTCGATGACGGATCGCCAAGCATCGTCAATGAAATATTGCCGCCTGGCGCTTCTAATGTGCCATCTACATATAATTGATTGTCCCAAGCTGATAATGCGATGCTTGGTGGTGAAGTTTTTCCTTCTGCATCTGTTCTTACACCATTTGCATCAACTTTAATCTTTGCACCAGTCTCAACCACAACGCTACCTCTGGCAACACCACTCGGCACAAATGCAGTTGCGGGTTGCGTTACATCAGTAGCTAAACTTGACAATGTGATACTGGTACTACTGCGCATATGGTCAGGCAATGTGATTGCTGTCGCAAAATCATTGACATGACTGCCTGTCGCCTTCAACACATAATCTCTATTAAGAAAATAGTTTTTGGCAATCACATCAACCTGTGAACCAGCCCTTACCAGAACGCCGTCTCGACCGGTCAGACTGAAACTGGCAAAGCCATTTTTCTGAAAAAAATCAGGTGTGGCCAAATACTCGCGCGGATCCCCTATAGGCGTGCTACCTATGGTAACAAAAGGCGCAGTAATGGATAAATCACCACCTGTGCCTAATGCAAAGCCGCGTAACTCGCCATTTAATACAGGTGCAATATAAGTGTATGGATTTTCTTGGCTACCTTGCCCAACTTGACTAGCAATATTAATACTACCGGCATCACCTTTCACTAAATTACCATTGCCTTGTAGCCAACCACCACCGGACACATCGACCAAACTACCGCTACCCAGTTTAACTTCATCTCCTGAGCTGACTGAAACCTGACCGCCATCAGTCAACACACGGCCAGAAGCAATACCTGAAAGCCTGTCATTCACCCAATTACCTGAAACATCCAGGGTAACACCATCAGCCACTTTGATATTTCTATCATCTTCTATTATAGACCCTTCTGTAAATGAGCTTATCAGTGAGACATTGCCGCCTCTGGCAACAATATCTTTGTTCACTTCAACATCTCTTCCTGAAAGCGCCAATTTGGCGCCATCTGCCATTTTAAGCGCCGCATTCACTTTTATATTAGCCGTAGTATCAATGGCCACCTCTTCAAACCCACTGCGATTGATCATGCCCGCATCAATTTCTACCGGATCGATACGTAATACTGGCAATGCATCCGATGCACTAAAGCCAGCACTTAGCGGGGTTGTGTTGCCAATATTGACATCATGCTCACTAACACCGACTTCTGTCATAACCTTGACTGCCAAGTGGCCGCCAAGATTCTTAGACTCACGCTGATGCACGCCATAGGTGGCACCACCAGACAATTGACCATCAAGCGCGATGTCATAAGCTTCTATACTTAACGTACCAGCCGCTTTACCCTCTGTGTATCCAGCCTCCTGACGTCCTCGTGAATTTGTACCCCCCAGAAAAGCAGTAAATAAGCTATCGACAGGTGCATCGCCTAACGCGTAGGCCTTGCCATCCTGAGCCAGCACCCAACTTTCCTTGTTAACCCCAGCATTAAAACTGAGCGAGCCTCCAGAAACATCGACCTTTGAACTGCTGTTTTGAATCAGGTCGCCTTCAGACCTTAACTTCACATCACCTGCGCTGGCTAGCTTCTCACCCAATGAGCGCGGCACCTGTTTTACAAAACCAGATAAATCCGCCACGCGCGAATCGGGGGTGTTGCGAATGTCAAACCAGACTTTCTCTCGATACAAAAAGCCATCTCTGTTTAAAGAGTTATCTTTCAAGTCTGTCAGTGTTAACAACACCTCAGCAAAGTTATTTTCCATACCAACAGCTACATTTTTTAAACCAGCCGCATCAATCAAGGTATTTTTGCCTAAAAACAAGCGTGATTCAGAATCTTTGGTATCAGGTGCTGTTGTTGCATCCCCTAAATTAAAACCAATACCAGATTTTTGCGCAGCAATATCAATATACCCACCTGGCGCAACCACCTTCGCGTTGTCTCCAATAATTACCTTACGCCCTACGGCTTCTATCGTCGGTGCATTAAACACTTGCTCATCGGCAATGGTAGACCCTTTTACATTTACTGCAGCGATTACAGACTCAACGTATGATTTTTCACCCGCTTTGGCTATGGGCTCCCCTGCTTGAGGGGCAGAAAAAACTTCTCTTGTTTTAGCCAATGCAGCACTATCCTCTGCAAGCACTGCAGTAATACTGTTCTCACCAAGTTCTAATTTACCTGTGCGGCGACCGCTGATGATGGTATTGGTTGTATTATTTTGTGACATTCTTGTCACAAAATCTAATTGACCCTCATTACCACTTGGCTCAATTGATGCAAAACCTACCGCATTGGTATCGCGCGCTAACAGTCTAACAGAGCCTTTTTGTGCTGTAGAAGATGTTGCAGTCACACGACCGTTTTGATTCACCAAAAATGATGCCATCGTGACATTACCGCGTTGCGCAAGGATTCTACCCATGGTGTCATTGACGACCTCTCCAGTAAGCTCTACTGGGTTACCGTTCACATCCAGTACATCATTACCGTTTGCGTCTTTCTTGTTATATCCTGGTGAGTCAACTTCCACCAACACCCCCGCAAGCCCTCTGTAGGGAGAATCTTCAGTGTAGTTATAAATACCAGGAGCTGTGCCTCCGTTTAAATCTGGCGCAAAGGATAAGTACACTTTATCACCAGCTGCCATGGCAACCTGACCCTCTGTGGTATGGATGCTGCCTTGATTGATTACTTTTGGCGCAAACAACATCACTGAACTACCCAGTGCTGCTTTAATCTGCGCATCAGGCGCTACCTGAACCAACACTTCCTGAAAACCTGCTGCATCGCCGCCCCATACATAAGCAGCTCTACCACCATCAACGTAAGCATTCAAATGCCCTAGGTTACTTAAAAAGTCACTATTTTCAATATTCAGGGCCGAAGCTACCAGCCCATTCACATCAACACGCGCACCGTTACCAAATAAAATACCATTCTGGTTAATTAGATAGATCGCACCGTTCGGTGAATTTAAAGCACCTTCGATAATACTTTTAGTAGTACCGTGAATACGAATCAGCGTGGCTGATCCAACCCCGCCAGTATGGTTAAAGTTTACTGCACTGGCATTACCAATATCAAAGTTGGTGCCCTGCATGATGCCTTTAAGGCTAGATTGATCTATCCTCAGTAACTGCCCATTGATATTCGCTGGGTTACTGATAGGCGCGTTGATATTAATGTTGCCGACAGTCACACTTAACCCAGTTGGAATCGTGCCAGCAGGCAGGATTGGGTCTGCTGACGCAATGCCGAATGCACCCAAGCCGCCA
>JAUXZG010000180.1 GCA_030694005.1 Desulfobaccales bacterium
GATGATCTGCACCGCGGCCAACCGCTGGGACATCGCCCGCTTCGGCATGGAGGCCTTTAGGGCCTCGCCCCGCCAGTCCGACCTGATGATCGTGGCCGGCACTGTTTGTAAGAAGATGATGCCCGCCATCGAGCGCATCTATGAGCAGATGCCCGAACCCAAGTGGGTCATCGCCATGGGGGCCTGCGCCACTTCCGGGGGCATTTTTGATTCTTATTCCGTGGTGCAGGGCATTGACCTGTATCTGCCGGTGGATGTTTATATCCCGGGCTGCCCGCCCCGGCCCGAAGGTCTGTTGTACGGCATCCTGAAACTTCATGAGAAAATCTTGCATGACCCCTTCCTGACCAGGCAATACCAGGACAGGCTTAAAGCCCGGCAGGAGGCCGCATGAACGCCGCGGTGGCACTGCTTCAGGCAAAATTTCCGGATGACGTGGTGGAGGTCACGGAATTTCGGGGGGACACCACCGTCACCGTTAAACCCGAGCGTATCAAGGACATTTGCCTTCTCCTCAGGGACGATCCCCAGACTTCTTTCCGTTATCTGTCCATGATCGCGGGGATGGACTACTCTCCCCAGAGCCCGAGGTTCGGCGTGGTTTATAACCTTTACTCCCATAAATATAAAAACCGAATCACTTTGAAGGCCCTGCTCAAGGACGACCGCACGCCCACCGTGGACTCGGTCACGGAGGTGTGGTCCACCGCCAACTGGCACGAGCGGGAGGCCTTTGATTTGGTGGGGATTCGCTTTAAGGGCCATCCTGATTTACGGCGCATCCTCATGCCCACGGACTGGGTGGGACATCCCCTGCGCAAAGATTACCCCTTAAAGGGCAAGTAGCCGCAGGCTTTAGCCTGCGTCAGTTATAAAAATGCAGGCGGGCACGGCCCGTCAATAAATAAAGATGGTGGGCGATGCCCACCCTACATAAACGGTACGCTGTGTTCCTACAAAAGATGAGGGAAATAAAGATTCTTAGGATAACGGTTGCTTATTCCCCCCTTTGCTAAAGGGATTGTAAGCGGGGGGATTTTAAAATCCCCCTAAATCCCCCTTTAAGATAAGGGGGACTTTAAAATAGGAATTCATCATGACGCAACCCGGATCCATGCCGCGCACCGAAACCATGATGCTCAACCTGGGCCCCCAGCACCCCAGCACTCATGGCGTCCTTCGGGTCCTTTTGGAGCTGGACGGCGAACTTATTGTCAGGGCCGACCCGGACATCGGCTTTCTGCACCGGGGCATCGAAAAGCTGTGCGAGTACCGCACCTACCACAAGTGCATGCCCCTGATGAACCGCCTGGATTATTTGGCCGGCGAGGTCAACAACTTCGGGTTCTGCCTGGCGGTGGAGAAACTCCTGGGGGTGGAGGTGCCGAAAAGGGCCCAGTACATCCGGGTGATGCTGGCGGAGCTTACCCGCATCGCCTCGCACCTCTTCTGGCTGGGGACCCACGGCCACGACCTGGGGGCCATGACCCCGCTGTTTTACGCCTTCCGGGAGCGGGAAAAGATCATGGACCTGTGCGAGATGGTCTCCGGGGGTCGGCTTTTCCCCCTATATTTTCGCATCGGCGGCCTGGCCGCGGACCTGCCCGCCGGCTTCCTCCCGGCCGCCTGGGATTTCGTCAAGACCTTTGACGAAAAGTGGAAAGATTACGATACCCTGCTCACCAAAAACGAGATCTGGATTGGACGCACCAAGGACGTGGGCGTCATGACCCCGGAGGAGGCCCTGGATTGGGGCTGGTCCGGCCCCATGGCCCGGGGCTCCGGGGTGGACTGGGACCTGCGCCGGGATAATCCTTATTCCAGCTACGAGGACTTTGAGTTCGTGGTGCCCCTGGGGAAAAACGGGGACACCTACGACCGGTATTTGGTGCGGATGCAGGAAATGCTGCAGAGCAACCGCATCGTCCGCCAGGCGCTGGAAAACCTGCCCGACGGGCCGGTAAAATGCGACGACCCCCGGGTGAGCCTGCCTCCCAAGGACAAGGTTTATACCGATATTTCCGCCCTGATTAACCATTTCCTGATTATCCAGGACGGCATC
>JAUXZG010000117.1 GCA_030694005.1 Desulfobaccales bacterium
GCCGCGGCCATGGGCCAGATGGTCTGGGAAGGCGTGCAGGTGGCTCACCAACTGGAACCCCAGGTCTTGGGCCAACCGGTGAAGCTGGCCCTGGTGGACACCAAAAGCGACCGGATCGACGCGGCCAACGCGGTGAGCCGCCTGATTGAAAAAGAAAAGGTGGCGGCCATCATCGGCGAGGTGATCAGCTCCGACACCTTGGCCGGGGTGCCCATCGCCGAGCGGGCCGGCATTCCCAACATTTCCCCCACGGCCACCAACCCCCTGGTAACCCAGGGGCGCCGCTTCGCCTTTAGGGCCGCCTATGTGGACGACCTGCAGGGAAAAGTGGCGGCCCGCTTCGCCTGGGAGCACTTGAAGGCCAGGCGGGTGGCGGTGCTCATCGACCAGGCCCAGGACTACTGCGTGGGCCTGGCTAATTTCTTCATGGCGGAGTTTAAGCGCCGGGGTGGGGAGAGCGCGTGGCGGTAAGCTATATCCAGACCGGGGACCAGGATTTTTCCGCCCAGATTTCGGCCTTGAATGGAAAAAACCCGGACCTCATCTATGCTCCCAACTACTATACCGAAGACGCCCTGCTGGCCAAGCAGCTTAAAGACCTGGGGGTCAAGACCCCCATCCTCACCGGCGCCGGCGCCCAGGTGCCGGAACTGGTCAGCATCGGCGGGGCCGCGGTGGAGGGCCTTTATTTTACCGCCTTATTTCACCGGCAGGGGGCCACCTCGGAGCTGGGGCGCCGGTTCCTTAAGGCTTATGAATCCACCTTTAAAAAGCAGTTGGACGTTTTCGCGGCCTTAGGCGGCGAGGCTTATTTCTTGCTGCTGGCCGCCATCAACCGGGCCGGTTCCCTGGAGGGCGTGAAAATCGCCCAGGCCCTGGCGGAAACGAAAACTTCCCCGGAATCACCGGGGTGATCACCATGGGCCCGGACCACAACCCCATCAAAGGGGTAACCGTAATCAAGGTGGAAAAGGGGCAGTTTGCTTATCAGACCACCATTAACCCTTAAGCTTTCAAAAAATGTCAGGAAACCATCTATGGAACGAGCCAACATTAAAATTAAGTCCAACATTGATATCCCGCTGGACAAGATCGACGCTTTTTGTCGCCGGTGGAAAATTAAAGAATTTGCCTTTTTCGGGTCGGTTTTGAGGGTGGACTTCCGCCCCGACAGCGACATAGATGTGCTGGTAACCTTCGAACCGGGTGGTGGAATCACTTTCGATAATCGGGTGGAGATGCTGGATGAGCTTGCCGCAATTTTCGGTCGCCAAGTCGATCTGGTGGAAAAGGATGCAATTCGCAATCCCTTT
>JAUXZG010000131.1 GCA_030694005.1 Desulfobaccales bacterium
TGATCCACCGCCTGGAGGTGTTGGAGGTGGCCTTGCCCCTGGTCACCCTTAACGTCACCTGTTCGGCGGGCACCTATATCCGCACCCTGGCCGCGGACCTGGGTAAGGCTTTAGGTTGCGGGGCGCACTTGGCGGCCCTGCGCCGCCTGGCGGTGGGGCCTTTTAAGGTGGAGGCGGCCCTGCCCCTAAACTCCCTGGAGGAGGCCGGTTACGAGGAAATCTGGGCCCGGCTCATCGGCTTAGCGGATTGCTTGCCGGGCCTGCGGCGGGTCGTGGTAGAGCCGGACCAGGCGCAGTATTTACGCCAGGGCCGGCCAGTGCAATACCTGAAGGACGATCTCAACGGGGGGGAGCGGGTTCGAGTTCTGCTAGGCCAAGATCTGGTGGCGGTAGCCTTGGTCCGGGCCGCAGACTCCCAGACCTGGTTAACCCCGATACGGGTATTTTCCGGCAGTCAGCAGTCAACAGTCAGGGAAGCCTCACCTCTGGCCACTGTTCCCTGACCACTGAAGGCTGATAGCTGACAGCTAATAAAAATAAAGGAGGAAGACGTGGGCTTATCTACGGAGCATAAACAGGAGATCATCAATCGGTACCGGCTGCATGATGCGGATACCGGCTCCCCGGAAGTGCAGGTGGCCATTTTAAGTGAGAGGATCACTTATTTGACGGATCATTTCAAGACGCACGGCAAGGACCACCACTCCCGTCGGGGTTTGATCAAGCTGGTGGGGCAGCGCCGGCGCCTCCTGAACTACCTGAAAAATAAGGATATCGATCGCTATCGCACCCTGATCGAGCAACTAGGCTTAAGGAGATAGGAGGCAGTTAAGAAGAATATGACAAAAATATATAAAGTGGAAATCGGGGAGAAGGACCTCATCTTCGAGGTAGGCGGCCTGGCGCAACAGGCCAACGGCTCAGTGCTAGTCCGGCATGGGGAAAGCGCCGTGTTGGTCACTGCGGTCATCTCGGAAAGCGTGCGGGAGGGCATCGACTTTTTGCCCTTGACCGTGGATTATTTGGAAAAGGCTTATGCTGCGGGCCACATCCCCGGCGGGTTTTTCCGGCGGGAGATCGGGCGCCCCAGTGAAAAGGAGACCCTTACCTCCCGGCTGATCGACCGCCCCGTAAGGCCATTGTTCCCCAAGGGGCTGGCCAACGAGATTCAGATCATTGCCACGGTGCTGTCCGGCGACCTGGAAAATGACCCGGATATTCCGGCCTTAAACGGGGCGGCGGCGGCCCTGGAGATCTCCGACATTCCTTTTGGGGGTCCGGTGGCCGCGGTGCGGGTAGGGAAAATAGACGGGCGCCTGGTGGCCAATCCCACCAATTCCCAACTCAAAGAGAGCAGCCTCAACATCATCGTAGCCGGCGCGCCTCAAGGGCTGGTGATGGTGGAAGGCGGGTCCGACATGGTCCAGGAGGATGAGGTGCTGGAAGCCATCTTTTTCGGCCAAGAGCAACTTAAGCCCATCCTGGCTACCATCAGTCGGATGCGGGAGGAGATTGGCCTGGCCAAACGGCCAACGCCCGAGCCGCCGGATTACGGGGACCTTCCCCAGAGGATCGAGATTTTAGTCCGAGAACGGATTCTGGCCGCGGTGCAACAACGGGAGAAGAAAGCCCGCTATGAAGCCCTGGGCCAGGTGGGGCAAGAGGTGCTGGCCGCACTGGGTCCCGAGGCCGAAGGCCAGGGGAAGGTGGTGGCCTCTATACTCAAGGATGTCCAGAAAAGGGTGGTGCGGGAGATGGTGCTCAAAGAGCAGCAGCGCATCGACGGCCGCAGCTTCACCCAGGTCCGTCCCATTACCTGCGAAGTTGGGATGTTAAGCCGCACCCACGGCTCCGCGGTGTTTACCCGGGGGGAGACTCAGGCCCTGGCCGTTACCACCCTGGGCACTCCTTCGGATGAACAGAAAATCGAAACCCTAACCGGGGAGACCTTCAAGTCTTTCATGCTGCACTATAATTTCCCGCCTTACTCAGTGGGGGAAACCAGGATGCTGAGGGGGCCGGGACGCCGGGAAATCGGCCATGGGGCCCTAGCGGAGAGGTCCATCTCCCCGGTGCTGCCCACCGCGGAGGAGTTTCCCTATACCATCCGCATAGTGTCCGAAATCTTGTCTTCCAACGGCTCTTCTTCCATGGCCGCCGTGTGCGGGGCGTCTTTGGCCCTCATGGACGCCGGCGTGCCCATCAAGGCCGCGGTGGCGGGAGTGGCCATGGGTCTTATCAAGGAGGGCGACCAGGTGGCGGTCTTATCCGACATCTTAGGAGACGAAGACCAGTTGGGAGACATGGACTTTAAGGTGTCCGGCACCGCTGACGGGATCAACGCCCTGCAGATGGATATCAAAATGACCGGGCTTACCCGGCAGATCATGGAACAGGCCTTGAGCCAGGCCCGGCTGGCCCGGCTGCATATCCTGGGGAAGATGAACGAGGTAATCGCCGCGCCTTCCGCCACTTTGAAAGAGCATGCTCCCAAAATTATCGTCATCACCATTAACCCGGACAAGATTAGGGATGTGATCGGCCCCGGCGGCAAGATGGTGAAAAAGATCGTCGCCGCCACCGGCATCAAGATCGATATCGAGGACGACGGCCGGATCCACATCTCCTCCTCCAACCAGGCGGCCGCGGACGAAGCCATCCGCATGATCAGCGAGATCACCGCGGAGGCTGAGGTGGGGCAAGTCTATCTGGGCAAGGTGAAGAAGATCATGGACTTCGGCGCTTTTGTGGAGATTCTGCCGGGGACCGACGGGCTGGTACATATCTCGGAGCTGGAACACCGCCGGGTGAAAACCGTCACCGAGGTCTTGAAGGAGGGCGATGAGGTGATGGTCAAGGTCCTGGATGTGGACCGGCAGGGCAAGATTCGCCTGTCCCGCAAGGCTCTCATCGCCAATGACAACCCTCTCTCTCAGGAATCAGAGATAAGGCCAGGGCATGTTCCAAAAAAGTATACTGACTAACGGTCTGCGCCTCATCACGGAAGAGTTGCCCTACTTCCATTCCGCGGCCTTAGGGGTGTGGCTGGAAGTGGGGTCCCGGGACGAGGCCCCGGAAGAAAACGGCCTCACCCATTTTTTGGAACACCTGGCCTTTAAGGGCACCAGCAAGCGGACCGCCCTGGGCATCGCCCGGGAGATTGATCAACTGGGCGGTTCCTGCAATGCCTTTACCAGCAAAGAGCAGACCTGCTTTCACGGCAAGGTCCTGGCCGAACAGCTCCCCCGGCTGGTGGACCTGCTGGGCGATCTGGTCCTTAATCCCCTCTACCGGCCTGAAGAACTTGAGAAGGAGCGACAGGTTATCCTGGAGGAGATCTCCGCCCAGGAAGACAGCCCGGAGGACCAGGTGCAGGTCCTTTTTGCCCGGAGACTCTGGGGAGATAACCCCTTCGGGCGGCCCATCCTGGGAAAAGCCGAACAAATTTCCCGGATCAGCCGGGAGGATTTGCTGGCTTACCGGGGGGCCACTTATCGGCCGGAACAAACGGTGGTGGCCGCGGCCGGCCGCCTCCAGCATCAAGAACTGGTCGAAGCGGCGGAGGTTTTTTTCAGGGACTTCGAGAACGGCAGCCGGCCCCGCCGGCGGGAGGCGGTGACCACCTTTTCCGGGGTCCACACCTTTACCCGGGATCTGGAGCAGGTGCACCTCTGCCTCGGGACCCGGGGACCCGCGGCGGGCGACGGGAAACGATACGCCGCCACGCTGCTCCAACTCATCCTGGGGGGGAATATGAGTTCCCGCCTCTTCCAGGTGGTCCGGGAGCAACTGGGCCTGGCCTACTCTATCTATGCATTCTTAAGCTTTTTCAGCGACACTGGCCTTTTAGGGATCTCCGCCGGAGTAAGCCCCAAGAATCTGGAGCCGGTGATAGCGGCCATCTGCCGGGAGCTCAAAAGGCTTAAAGATGAGGCGGTCCTGGAGGCGGAGCTGCAGGCGGCCCAGGATTATGTTAAGGTCTCCATTTATCTGGCCGCCGAGGACTGCGAGCACCGCATGGTGCGCCTGGCCAAAAACGAAATCCACTTCGGCCGTTATATTACCCTGGAGGAAATCATCGCCGGGATGATGGCGGTAACGGTGCAAGAGATCCAGGAACTGGCCCGGGAACTGTGCCGGCCGGAGAATTGGGCCCTGGCCCTGCTGGGGCCGGTGAA
>JAUXZG010000141.1 GCA_030694005.1 Desulfobaccales bacterium
GGCCCCCCAGAAAGGGGGTTGGGAGGGGAGCTTGAGGGGAGGGCCGGGGGAACTGCGTTCCCCCGGCCCGCCCCTCAACAATAACAGTCACAGAGGTAGTTATTCATGATGAATGAGTTATCCCAGGTGATTGCCAGGATAAAACCTGTTGATCCTGCCTGGCTGGCCCGGGCCCAGGAGCGTCTGGATTCCCTCACCAAGCCGCCGGGCAGTTTAGGGAGGCTGGAAGAACTGGCGGCCCGCTATGTGGCCATTCGCCAGGAGATGTTTCCGCCTCTAAATAAGAAGCGCGTGGTGGTCTTCGCTGCGGACCATGGGGTAGTGGCCGAAGGGGTGAGCGCTTATCCTCCGGAGGTCACTTTTCAGATGGTTTACAACTTCTTGAGGGGCGGCGCCGGGATAAATGTCCTGGCCAGGCATGCCGGAGCCGGCGTCGAAGTGGTGGATATTGGGGTAAATTATGATTTCGCCGAGGAGCCCGGCCTTGTCATTCGCAAGGTGGCTCACGGTTCGGCCAATCTCGCCCGTCAGCCCGCCCTGACCCGTCAAGAGGCTCTCAGGGCCATTATGGTGGGAGTGGAGCGGGCCCAGGCAGCCCTGGCCGCCGGGGTGGACGCCCTGGCCGCCGGGGATATGGGCATCGGCAACACCACTCCGGCCGCGGCCCTGGCCGCGGTCTTCACCGGACAAGCGCCCGCGGCCGTCACCGGCCGGGGCACTGGCATCGCCGATGAGGCCTTACGCCACAAGGTGGCCGTTATTGAGCGGGCCTTGGCTTTACACCACCCGGACCCTAATGATCCCCTGGGAGCGCTGGCGCAGGTGGGGGGACTGGAGATCGGCGGCATTGCCGGGCTAATCCTGGGGGCCGCGGCCGGGCGGCGACCCCTGATGCTGGACGGCTTTATCGCCGCCGCGGGAGCCCTGGTGGCCGCCCGACTGGCCCCGGCGGCGGTGGACTACCTCATTGCCGCCCACCGCTCGGTGGAGCCCGGGCATCAGCTCATGCTGGAGACCCTGGGATTGTCGCCTCTTTTGGATTTTAAGATGCGTCTCGGCGAAGGCACCGGGGCCGCCTTAGGGTTCACCTTGCTGGAAGCCGGTCTCAAGATTTACAAGGAGATGGCCACCTTCGTTGAGGCCGGGGTGGCGGACAAACCCGCATGAAATGCACCCTGCCTCTGGCCCTGACCTTCCTCACCATTCTGCCCTGGCCCCGCCTGGGTCTGGCCGGACCTCAGGACCTGGCCCGCTCCATGTTCTGGTTCCCCTGGGTGGGGGCCTTGCTGGGCCTTATCTTTTGGGGGGCCTGGGTGGGGCTCGACAGGATTCTGCCGGCTCCTGGGGCCGCGGCGGTTCTCCTTGGTTTAACGGTTATAGTTACCCGAGGCCTCCACCTGGACGGTCTGGCGGACACCGCCGACGGTCTGGGCGGGGGGGCCAACCTTGCCGAGCGCCTGCGGATCATGAAAGACTCCCGCCTGGGCGCCTTCGGGGCGATAAGCCTGATCCTAATATTGGTCCTGAAATTTGCCTTTTTTCTGGCCTGGGCCGAAAAAGGCATGGGGGCTGTCTTGCTCCTTTATCCGGTAGTCAGCCGCTGGGGCATGGTGTTTCTGGCGTATCTCTCGCCTTATGCCCGACCCGAAGGGGGCCTGGGGCAGGCCATGACCACCGGGGTGAGCTTCAGAGTTTTAGCTGGAGCCACCTTGAGCGCCCTGGGGTTGTCCTGCCTGACAGCCGGGGGTCAAGGCCTGGCTATCCTGGCCGGGGCCGCCTTCGCCGTCTGGCTGGGGAGCCGATATTTTAAGGAAAAGTTGGGCGGCGTCACCGGCGATGTCCTGGGCGCGGCCAACGAGCTTTTAGAGGTCCTGGTGCTGGGCGGCTCTCTTTTTCTCAATCCCACCGACGCCGCTATTCCCAGTCTCATGATTTTTTGGTAAAATTATAGTTGGAGGAAGGCCAGGAGCAGGAGCGACCCGTCGGGTCGCCCCTACCTTTCCCCCAAACTTAGAGGTCCGCAAAGGCCACAAGGAGTCAGTAATGTTACACGATATCGCCGAAATCAAAGCTAAATTAAAAGAATTCAAGGACCGGCTCACCCTCCTTAGAGGTCATCTTTGATCTGGATGGGAAGCAGGCCCGCTTAGCAGAGTTGGAAGAGAAGCTGGCCGCGCCCGGGTTCTGGGATGAGGCCGGCCAGGCCGGGGACCTTTTAAAGGAGCGGGCCGCATTAAGGCAAGCCTTGGAGGACTGGCACCAGCATTTCAAGCAAGTGGAGGACCTGGAAGTGCTCCTGGAACTGGCCCAGGAGGAAGAGGATCAGGCCGTCCTGCACGAAGTGGCCGCCGAACTGCAAAAACTGGCAAGCACCTTCCGGGACTGGGAGCTCAAGCTCCTGCTGGGCACGGAAGAGGACCAGAAAAACGCCATTGTCACCATCCACGCCGGCGCCGGGGGCACCGAGGCCCAGGATTGGGCTGAAATCCTGCTGCGCATGTACCTGCGCTACGCCGAGCGCAAGGGCTTCAAGACCGAAACCCTGGATCTGCTGCCCGGAGACGAGGCCGGGGTCAAGAGCGTCACCTTCACCGCCGGCGGGCCTTACGCCTACGGCTACCTGAAAAGCGAAAGCGGCATCCATCGCCTGGTGCGCATCTCGCCCTTTGACGCCAGCGGCCGCCGGCACACTTCTTTTGCCGCAGTCCAGGTGCTGCCGGAGGTGGACGACCGCATTGACATCGAGGTCCACGACAAAGACCTGCGCGTCGACACCTTTAGGGCCAGCGGCCCCGGGGGCCAGCATGTCAATAAGACCTCTTCCGCGGTGCGCCTGACTCATCTGCCCACTAACCTTGTGGTCATTTCCCAGACGGAAAGGTCCCAGCACCGCAATCGGGAGCTGGCCATGAAGGTGCTTAAGGCCCGCCTCCATGACCTGGAACGGCGCAAAAGGGAAGAAAAGAAGGCGGAGCTGCAAGAGTCGCAGTTAGAGATCGCCTGGGGCAGCCAGATCCGCTCTTACACTCTCCAACCCTATCGCCTGATTAAAGACCACCGCACCAAACGCGAGGAAGGCAATGTGGACGCGGTCCTGGACGGCGACCTGGACGCCTTCGTCGAGGCCTATTTGTTGGCAGAGGGCAAATAGTCGGGGCCGGACGGGCTAGGGAGTTTTGGGGTGCCAGGTTTCCCAGTAAGGACAACCCCCAAAACCATAACTTGAGCACCTGGACCTCAAGACTCGCCTATCCCGGCGGCTCCCGTCCCGGGCTTTGGCCCCCTCCCATTTTCGTCTTATCAGTTTTAAAATATTCTCCTCTAATTTTTTTCTTGACCCGTTTTTCATAAAGATATAAATAACTATTTATATATTTATATTAGTTATACTAAACTGTCTCTACCTTGAACCTAAACCTTGACAAAATGGCCTTTTTGGCCAAGAGCCTGGCGGACGAGAACCGCTTGCGGATTATTTTGTGGTTAGGAAATGGCCAGAAATCGGTCTCACGACTAGCCGCGGAACTCAATCTCTCCCAGCCCTTGGTGTCGCACCATCTGCGGGAACTCAAAAGGTCTTTGTTGGTTAAGGTGGAGCGCCGGGGCCCCTTTATCTATTATGAGATGAACGATAATGGCATTCTTGACATCCTCAAGGCCCTGGATGATCTGGCCACCAAGTTATTGGCTGCCAGGACCACCTTTTAGCCGAGGGAGGGGAACATGAACCGGATTCAGCAGGTGATAGATGGCATGGACCCGGAAGAGGCGCTGGCGGCGCTTGCCGGGGCGGTGAAAAAACTCTTCTCCCTCCTGAGCGATGAGGCCCGCCTTAATTTCGTGGTCAACCTGGTAGGAGACTCTGGTGACGACAAGATGGCCAGTATGGTCCACCTCTGACTGGCGGAATGCCTGGGCGAAGGTGTCGATCCCACCCATATGTGTCAGAGCCTGGTAGCCAAGGTAACGCGCCGGCAACAACTAACCTCCCTGGCGGATCCTGACCTTTTGGTTCTCTTTGAAGATTGGCTGGAGGAATTGGAGGAGGAGGCGATTTCCCTGGTCAAAGAAGGCCGTTCTCAGGACCCGACGTCTCTGGCTCAAGAGTTGGGGCTGTCTCCGGCGGGAACCGCCTTCCTGCTTACCAAACTTAAGAAAAACGGCAGGCTTTAACGATCCGTAGTTATAGACTTGTAAATTTGGAGACCAGCAATGAAGGTTAAAACCCAAGTCCTCCTGGCTCTGGCGGCCGTGGCCCTGACGCTGGGCGTCCTCTGGCATACCCACCGGCCGCTACCTCCCCCGAAAGAGGCTACCTGGGAGGATGTGCGGGCGGAGGCCCAGGGGGGCGGCTACCGCCTGATGAGCACGGCAGAACTGGCGGGGCGTTACCTGAAGGAGCCCCAAAACCTTCTGCTGGTGGACACCCGGCAGGATTGGGAGTATCGCACCGGTCACATCAAGGGCGCGGTAAATTTTCCTCTGGAGCCCACCTGGTGGGGGCGGTGGCGAGCCCAAGGTCCCCTGGCTGCTTTGTTGGAACCAGATAAGGAGCGCCTCGTTGTCTTTTACTGAGCGGGCCTGGCCTGAGTCCGCAGCGACGCCGCGGCCCGGGTGGCCGTGCAACTGGGTTACCAGAAGGTTTACCGGGACCCCCTGGGCTTCCCGGAGTGGCAAAAAAAAGGTCTGCCGGTAGCCAGTGCGCCCCTGGGGCTATCGGAGGTCGCTGCCCCCCCACCCCCCGGCCCTCTGTCCGGCTGGGCCATGGTGGGCACCTTTCTGGGAATCTTCCTGGGCGGTCTGGCCCTCAATCTGACCCCTTGCGTCTATCCCCTCATCCCCCTCACCGTCTCCTATTTTGGCGGCCGCAGCGGCTCAGGCCAGGGCCGGCTGGTGATCCACGGTCTGTTTTATCTGGTGGGCCTGTCTCTCACTAACTCCCTTTTGGGGGTGGCGGCGGCCTTGACCGGGGGACTCATGGGAGCCATGCTGCAAAACCCCCTGGTGCTGGGGGCGGTGGCCGCGATCTTAATGGTTTTTGCCGCCAGCATGTTCGGGTTGTGGGAACTGCGTCTGCCCGCCGGTCTGACCCGGGCTGCCGCCAGGTCTTATGCCGGCTACTTCGGCAGCCTGTTCATGGGCCTGACCCTGGGGGTGGTGGCCGCGCCCTGCATCGGCCCTTTTGTTCTGGGGTTGCTCACCTGGGTGGCCTCCCTGGGATCGCCCTGGCTGGGTTTTCTCGTCTTCTTCACCTTAAGCCTGGGCCTGGGCCTGCCTCTGTTTTTCCTGGCCGTCTTTTCCGGAAGTTTGGAGAAGCTGCCCCGCTCCGGCGAGTGGCTGCTCTGGGTTAGAAAGCTCATGGGCTGGGTGCTCCTAGGCATGGCCGCCTATTTTATCCGCCCCCTGCTGGCGGAATCCTGGGGGGTGCTGCTTCTGGCCGTGGCGGCCCTGGGAGCCGGAGTGCACCTGGGCTGGCTGGACCGCACCACGGCCCATTTTCGGGCCTTTTCCTGGATCAAGACGGCCGCGGGAGTGGTGGGCCTCATCGTGGCCACCACTTTAGTCGGCTCCTTTATTATGCGCGGCCCCGGGGTGGCCTGGCAGCCTTACTCGGAGCAACTCCTGGCGTCGGCCAGAGAATTAACAAAACCGGTAATCATTGACTTCTACGCCACCTGGTGCACCCCCTGCCGGGAACTGGAGGAGATCACCTTCCATCATCCCGACCTGGTTAAACTGGCAGACCGGGAATTTGTCATGATCAAGGTTGACCTCACCCGCAAAGGGGATGCCCTTAACCAGCGGCTGCTCAGCCAATACCGGGTCAAAGGCGTGCCCACGGTGGTCTTTTTGGATAGCCGGGGAAATGAGCGACCCGACCTGCGGCTGGTGGATTATCTACCGCCGGAGCAGTTTATCCCCCGCATGGCCGCAGTCGCGCCAAAATAACTTGTAAAGGAGTAGGATAGTGGTCAAGGTGAGAGTTTTGATAAATGATCCCTGCGGCCTGACCTGAAAGCGCCTCCACGAGATCATGCCCAGGTTGGGGCAAAAATACGCAATCGACGTGGAGACCATTACCAGGTCCAGGGAAGAATACCAAAGCGAAGCGTACCGCGCTTCGGGATGGCCTGCGGCCCCGGCGGTGATGGTAGGGGAAGAGGTAGTGGCCCAGGGACTGGAAATCACCGAAGAAAAGTTGGAAGCCGCGATCCGACGGCATCTGGGGTTAACACCTTAGGCCCCTCCCCGAACCTTTAAAAGAACGGGTTTTTAGTGACGGAACTTCTTTACAAGCCAAGGGGGCAGGAAGTGAGCGGATCTCATCCTGCCCCCTTTAGCCAGGCTAAGATGGTGCTCTACTTCGACCCTTGGGGTTTCTCAGCCTTCTGGTTGTCTTTGGTCGCCTTGGTGGCATCCTGCTTCAAGGCGCAGCCACAGCCACATGCGCTCTTCTTTTCGGCCATGTTTATCACCTCCCTTCCTTTATGGTATTTAATTAAATACTTAATTAAATTAGCAAAAAAAAACCGGCCCTCTTATGAGGACTCCACCTCTTTAATCCGTTCCCGAACCGCCTTAAGCTCTTTTTTCAACTCCTCTTCATATTTCTTCAAGGATTCCAGGCCCGAGTCCGCCAATTCCGGTTCTCTCCAGTTGCCGGTCCCCTGGCAGCCGCAGGTGCAAACTTCGGTCAAAACCCGGCGATATTTTTCCAGGGCTTCAGGGTTTATGGCATATGGAATCCAGAACCCCTTTCTTTCGCTGCGGACCATGCCCGATTGCTTAAGTATCTTCAGGTGCTGGGAGACGGCCGCGGGGGTAATGCCGAGCAGCTTGGCAATCTCCTTGGCGCCCAGCGGCCCTTTGGCCTTTAGGAGATCAAGAATTTTTAACCTGGTCTCTACGGCCAAAACTTTGAACATTTCAAAAATTTCCAATTCCATCTCGGAACCAATTAAGTTATTAAGTATTTGCTTAAAAATATATGAGCCCTTAAAACTTTTGTCAAGAAGTTTTTTAATGAAATCCCCAAAAGGCAGTCATTAACCCCCCATGGAGAGGGGGCCAGAAGCCGGCCCCCTCCGTGGGGAGTTTTGGCGCGCCACTGCTAGGGATCAAGGAAAAAATCCGCTATTAAAAAAACGATACCTTTAAAAAGGAGAACGCCATGCTCAAAGTCAGGTTCTTTTTAAACGAGCCCAACGGCAAGCCGTGAAAGCATTTCCTCAAGATGATGCCCAGGTTGGGTCAAAAGTATGGCATTGAGATAGAGAGCATTTCCAAGCCCATCGCCGAGTATCAGACCGATGCGTATTTCGAGCTGGACCTGCCGGTGGCCCCGGCGGTGATGGTGGGCGAAGAGATTGTGGTGGAAGGGTCAGATGTGGGGGAAGATAAGCTGGAGGCGGTTATCCGCCGGCATCTGGGCCTGCCGCCGGAGGACACGAAAAAGAAGGGCCTCCTGGGGCGTTGGTTCGGCGGCTGAGATAGGTGGGGGAGAGAGCTAAGGGCCCGGGAAGTCTGCACCTCGAAGAAGGGGGGAAAGGGTAGGGTAGGGGCCAGGGCCGCGGGCGATGGCCTTCTACTTGCTCTAAAGCGCAGTTTTAGCCGTCGTCGCCGGGTTAAGCTTCGTCCGGATCATTTTTCCAGGCATTTTTTGGGGTCTCCGGTCAGCCGGAATATCGTGAGCTGGTTTACCGGCCCCACATTCCAGGGGTTCCTGAAGGCAAAGGGAAATTCTTTAGGCCCGGCCAGGCGTTGGGTGGGACACGAGTTCAGGAGATGTTTCATCACCTCGGACATGGGTACGGAGGCGGCCACGGTATTAACCTGAGGTGAGGCCAGCATGGAGCTTAGGTTGTGTCGTCCCCGCGCATTGTCCAGATTTGCCAGGTTAATATATTCACTGCTGACAAAAGGTCGGGGCATAAGCGCCCCGGCGCGAATCCCCGCCAAGACCACGGCATCTTCAGGGAGAACCTCATCCAGCCAACGCGTCGCCGCGTAATGGTAAGCTGACCTGGTCATAATGTTGTGGCGCAGAGAAGTGGTTAACGCTCCGGGGAATAAGGTCGCCGCCCCAAATCCGGCGACAAGGGCCATGAGCAACATTTGCCCCACCATGAGACGGAAAAAGAAAGTTTTGGCCGGACGCCAGGCCGCCACAGCCGCCGCGGCCATAATCCAGAGGTAGGGTTCCAACAAAAAACGGGCGCCGATTTGACCCAGGGCCAGGTTGCCGGCAGTGGCTAAAATGGCGCTGATAAAAAGAATCCTGGGGGCGCCCGGTTCTTTAAGTTCCCTTAACCCCACCAATACCAGCAAGGTTCCCAGGCCCAGGACCGTGGGAATCGTTCCCATAGAAGAAGGTAAGATTAGATTCACCGGGAAGGGTAACGAGTTTCTTTGAGAGTCG
>JAUXZG010000183.1 GCA_030694005.1 Desulfobaccales bacterium
CTGAAGATTGATCAGATCGGTAAGTAGTTGCTGAAATAACTCACCGGAGGCAGGAGACTGACGTTTAGGACCCATAAAAACACTCTGAAATTTGCAAGAAATCAAAGCGTTATTATCGCATTTCTGGCAAATTTAAACCATAAAAAATAGATTATTATTTAATAAAATCAATTGGTTGAAAGTTTTTAAGGGTCGACTATTTACTCACGTCCCGTGGACAAAGCAACGGGGTTACGTTGCGACCAGACCGTGACACTTGTCGCATCAAAAGCCAAGAAGGACTATCCGCAACATCTGCGGCGCATCAAGTTTCACGATGCCGTACACAACAAAGATCTGATCTTTATTACCAACAACTTCGATTTACCTGCGCTGACCATCGCAGAGCTTTACCGTTGCCGCTGGCAGGTAGAGCTATTCTTCAAGTGGATCAAAAGCATCTTCGTATCAAACGCTTTTATGGCACTTCCGAAAATGCGGTGAAAACGCAAATATGGATCGCCATCTCGGTTTACGTCTTGGTAGCCATCGTAAAGAAAAGACTCAAAATAGAGGCTTCGCTCTACACAATATTACAGATTCTGAGCTTAACTCTTTTTGAAAAAACACCGCTAGATCAATTACTTAAAAACATGGAGTTACAAATGGATTCGACTGAAAATGATAACCAATTGAATTTATTCAATTAAATCTCCGGACACTACTGACATTAAATGTAGTTTTTGACAACATTGTTGAAAAAATCAGGGCACCATCATCAATTTGGTGTAGCGTCTATTTAAGCAGCACGTTATCACCAACACCCAGGTTTAAATTCTCACGCGAGCCAATAATACTTGAAGCTAAATCAAACATTTTGATGCTTTTACTTCGAGCAGTTTTACGTAGTAATTCTTTGGCTTGATCATAATTTACACGGTAATGATCCATGACAATACCAATAGCAACGCTCACCGTACGATCAATATTCAACGCACCTTGGAGCTCTTGTTCTTTTTTCCTCATATCTGCAAATGCGTTAGCACGAGAAAGTGCTGTCTCAATCGCTGTAATTAACTGTGCAATCATCACTGGTTTAACTAAATAACTCATCGCACCTGAAGCATTGGCTTTTTCAATGATGTCACGTTCACTGTAAGCCGTTTGCAAAATAAATGGAATATGGTTCAACGCTTCCAGTTTTGGCACCAGTTCAAGGCCACAACCGCCAGGCATCCGCATATCAAGCACAACCAAATCAGGGCGATTATTTTTATGGAGCCAGATTTCTGCGTCATGCACAGACTCTACGGTGTTTATATTGTAGCCAGCTTGTCTTAACTCTCTCGACATAGCTGTGAGAATTAAACGCTCATCATCAACCAAAAGAATTGATATCGCATTGTTAGAAAGAGGCATGTTATGGCTACTCATGATGATTGCTCATTGTTTAAAGTAATGACTGGTGGATGGAGTTCAAGTTTTGTAATTACGATATCGCCACATTGCTCCCAACTTACCGTACTTCCACTTGCACCAAGAAGTGATGATACTAATTCCAAACCAGTTCCTGATAAAGTATGCAAGGAAGGTGATTTCTTGAGAGCATCATCGTTTGACAAATAACCGGTATTGGCAATAAGCACCTCTACTTGAAGAGGATAAAGGCTATATTCGAATGTAATATTAACACCCTTTGTTGCGTCACCATGTTTAATTGCGTTGGATATCAATTCATTTAAAACCAGTGCAATATTAACAGCCTCTTGCTCTTCTACTGTGCATGATTCTATGGGCAATATGCTGTCTACAATAATGGAGGTTTTCCATAAAGATTGACTATTAGCCGCCACATTCCTAACAAGTTCACATAATCTCACAGACATCAGTGTGGATATCCCTTGTAAACCATGAATAACAGCAATACTCTGCATTTGACTAATTGCTTCATTAATGGGGGTGGCTAACTCAGGCACCTTATTTGAAAAGTGGTTTAGCAGGCTGGTTACACCCTGCAAATTATTTTTGATTCGATGATGTACTTCACGTACTAATGTTTTATGCAGTGCCACTTCATCAGCAAGACGTTGTTGTTCTCTTTGCTTAGATTCTGATATATCAATAAATGCTGCAACGTAATTGCTAACAACACCATTCGTATCTTTCACAGCAGTGATGGTGAGGTATTCGGGGCAAATTTCACCATTTTTTCGACGATTCCAAATTTCGCCAGCCCAGTAGCCATTGCTATGAATGGCTTGCCACATGTCTGCATAAAAAATTGAATCCTGATGACCTGATGCGAGAAGTCGTGGCGTTTGACCTATGGCTTCTTCTGCTTGATAACCCGTAATGGCTGTGAATGTCTGGTTCGTTCGGATGATAATACTATTTGCGTCGGTTACAAAAAGACCCTCTTGGGACTCAAACGCAATGGCAGCGATACGAAGTTCACCTTCTACCTGCTTGTGCTCAGTAATATCCGTGTGTGTACCTATCATACGTAATGGCATGCCATCTTCGTTGCGACTCACAACCATGCCACGCCCCAAAATCCATTTATAGTTATCGACTGTACATTTCAGGCGAAATCTAACGACATAGTTTTGTGTATGGCCTGACAAATAGGTTTGCATAGCTTCGGCCACATAAGCTCGATCTTCAGGATGAATGAGGTTCACCAACTCTTCATTGGTGGGTATAAGATCACCCTCGAAATAACCAAACATTTCTTTCCAGCGCTTTGAATATGTCGTCACATCGTTTTGAATGTCCCAATCCCAAACACCATCTCCAGCGCCTTCAATGGCAAATTTCCAACGAAACTCACTCTCTTTTAAATCTTGTTCCATCTGTTTTCTATTGGTAATATCATGACCAATACCCAAAACACCGATAGTCTTGCCGTTATCATCAAGCATCCGCACTTTTGTCGTTTCTAGTAATTCTTGATGACCGTCAGAAACAAACGTCACCCATTCTTCATTGACGATTACACCATCCCTAGACAATGCCAGTTGGTCATTTTTACGGAAGCTCTCTGCAATATCTTTAGCAACAAAATCGTAATCTGATTTTCCAATAATACAGCTTTCTGAATGACCGAAAAACTCTTCAACACGAGTATTGCAGGCTTGAAAGAGGCCCTCTGTATTTTTCATCCAAACTAGATCAGGTAAGTTCTTCAATAGCGACTGTAATTTTGCTTTACTCTTTCGCAACTCTTCTTCCATTAATTTTCTTTCAGCGATATCACGTACCGCACCAAAAAACAAATGTGTTAAAAAGAGTGCAGCAATGACACCTAAAAAAGCCAAGCTGCCAAGAATCCAAAGCCATCGGGAATCCTTCGACTTTTCATCGGAGTAAAGAAAACCTTCTAAGGATATCTTTTTCGGAACCATCCCAAGATCCGCATAGATATCAGCAATGTATTGCCAACGTGCCGGATTCATATAACCAATACTAACCAGATTAGAAGCAACTAGTTTTTGTGTTCTTTTTGCTTCAAATAATAGCTTCATTCTTTCAGAAGCTTGAACGTAACCTCGATCAATCATTAAATCAACAGTTGCCTCAGGATGATCAATCGCATAAGTCCACCCTTTTAGACTAGCCTTGAGAAAAGCACTGGCACGCTCTGGATGTTCATCAATTTCTTTTTGCAAGGTAAATAGCGTGTCCCCATAAAAATCTATGCCTTCAGATTGGGGTGTGAAGGCAAGATAGGGAATATGACGCTGCTCTAGGTAATATGGATCGTTTGTGATGTAGCCTGCATATGCATCGACTTTTCCATCGACTAAATCAGATGGATAATAATCGTTGCTTGATAGCGACTTAATCTTGTTAGGATAAAGCCCAAGGTATTTGAGGTAAGCTACTATTTCAGCGGCATAAGGGTCAATCATCACCCTGCGCCCTTTTAAGTCGGCAATACTTTGTATGCCATCTTTTTGGAGAGCTAGAAGTATGTAAGGTGAATGCTGAAATATTGTACCGAGTGCCACCACAGGGTTGCCATGCGCTCTCAATAAAACAAGATCGCTGGTGCCTACACCATATTCAGCACCACCTTTGAGTACGTTCTCAACAGGATTTTGACCATTTGAAACTGGTAGCAATTCAACATCAAGCCCAAGCTCTGAATAGTATCCCAGCTCCTTAGCTGCGTAATAGCCAGCAAATTGAAACTGGTGGTGCCACTTCAGCTGCAGCGTCACCTTTTCTTTCGCCATAACGGTGTTTATGCTAAAGCAACAGCAAGCTAAGAATAAGCAAATCAAATACTTCACAAAGTAAAAACCCTATTTTTTAAAGCTACAATCTATGAATAATATGGCGGTTTCAAGGTTGAAGTGCAAAAAGAGCAGCATGATGCTGCCTAAAATCAAATGCGTCTGGTGTGAACAACTCAGCAGGGCATTTGAACCCTAACGATTTGCGTGGTCTCGTATTAAGGCGCCACGCAATTGCATCCAAATCCTCTTGGCTGAAGACACTCAAGTCTTCACCTTTTGGCAAGTACTGACGCAGTAATCCATTCGTGTTTTCGTTTATACCGCGTTGCCATGGACTATGTGGATCTGCAAAGTATACTTTAACGCCAGTGTTTTCTGTTAATTGGGCATGCCTTGCCAT
>JAUXZG010000188.1 GCA_030694005.1 Desulfobaccales bacterium
GATCGCTCCAACTGAGAGGCAGGGAAAGATTCTGGCCTCCCGCGGCGGGCCTCACATAGGGAAGGGGGATTTTCCCCCCATCGTCAAAGGCGCGGGACAAAAGCTTCATGGCTGGTTCTCCAGTGCCGTTAACGGCGGTTAGGGTAAGGAAGGCTGCGGTCACGAACCAAAGGGCCCAGACTCTTTTCATGACCATTACCTGCAGGTTAAAGGGGGGAAAGAGGTAATATAGCGAAAAGGGTTATAAGGGGGGGAGCACCGGCCCTCTGCCCCCCTTTAGCCTTCCAGAAAGGCTTTCAAAGCCAGGGCGGAGTTATGCTCCTCATCCCGGGCGGCGTAAATTAAGGTAACCGTTCCCTCTCGGCTTTTTTGCCTCAGAAAGGCAAGCAGATCAAGCCTTTCTTCAAGTTCAGCCCGGTAGCGCCGGCAAAACTCGGCCCATTTGTAAGGGTCATGCCCGAACCAGGTGCGCAACTGCGGGCTGGGGGCCACCTCTTTAAGCCACAGGTCCGCCCTGGCCTGCTCTTTGGTAAGGCCCCGGGGCCAGAGCCGTTCCACCAGGATTCTCAGGCCGTCCTGGCTTTCCGGCTCTTGGTAAACGCGCTTAACTCTGATCATAAATGATTCTGTTAATTTAAGAAAGAACTAGCAGGCTGTTGAAAAACGGTTTTTCTGTCATCCTGAACGAAGTGAAGGATCTAGAAGTTGTTAATATGACTAGATTCTTCGCTTCGCTCAGAATGACAAATGGCCAATTAGGGTAGTTTTTCAACAGCCTGCTAGATCAAGGCTTTAAGAGACGGAGCCAGGAGCCGCAAACCCAGGCCCGCTTTCCCATCCCTTTCGGTTTCTTCCCCTTGACTTAGAAGGGATTGAAGGAGGGGGCAGGGGCCCATAGCCCTTCTCCTCCCAAGTTCCCGGCTGCCACCTTCCTAAAAAGCCATATCCGGAGACCAGATCTGGCACACCTGGCCTGCCTGCGCCGTGCTGGGCTTCAGGGTCTTTTTGCCAGGCTCCCAGCCCACCGGGGTGGCCTCGCCAGTGGCCCGCACATGTTGGCAAGCCTTGATCTGCCGGATCATCTCCGCCACATTGCGCCCCACCGCCGGGGCCAGGATTTCCATGGCCTGGACGACCCCGTCCGGGTCTATCAGGAAGCGGCCCCTTAAGTCCACCCCGCCCTCCTCGTCATAGACCATGTATAATTTACCGATGCGCCCCCCGGCGTCGGACAACATGGGAAAAGGGAGCCCCCCGGGGATTATCTTGGAGAGTTCGCCTTCCTGCCACACCTTGTGGGAGTAGGGGCTGTCCACGCTGACCGCCAGGACTTCGGCTCCCAGGCCTTTGAGTTCCTCATATTTGACGGCAACTGCCGTCAGCTCCGTAGGTCAGACAAAGGTGAAGTCCCCGGGGTAGAAATACAAAATGACCCATTGACCTTTATAATCCGACAACTTGACGGTCTTGATGTCTCCCTGCGCGTAAGCCTTGGCCTCGAACTCCGGCGCGGCCTGGCCAACCCTGGCCTCCATCTTCAAGCACTCCTTTGGCGATCCGGCCTGACGGCGGATGCCCGGCCGGCCCTGGGCCCCGTTGGGCCTTAAACCCCCGGCCCGGTGCCGGTTAGATTAGACAAGCGACCTAAATCCATTTTCTTTTTCTAAAATAACCCAGCATGGTGGCAACAATCACAAGCATCAAACCTAACACCACGAAATAGCCCCAGCGCCACTCCAGCTCCGGCATATGCTTGAAATTCATCCCATAAAGTCCGGCCAGAAAAGTCAGGGGCATAAAGATGGTGGCGATGACGGTCAACACCTTCATGGTTTCGTTTAATTTATTGCTGACACTGGACAGATAAATATCCAACATCCCCGAAAGGATATCTCGGTAAGTCTCCACCGTATCGATGGCCACAATAGTATGATCGTAAACGTCTTTAAAATATAGGCCGGTGTCCTCGCGGATCAGAGGCGACTCCCTTCTCTCCAGCCGGCTGACCACTTCTCTCAACGGCCACATGGACTTGCGCAAGATAATCATGTCATTCTTGTAATGATGAATATAAGATAAGGTCAGGGGAGTGGGGTGGGCCACCACCTCGTCTTCCAGGTATTCGATATTCTCCCCAAATTTTTCCAGAACGACAAAATACTGGTCCACGATAAAATCCACCAGGGCGTAAGCCAGATAATCGGCCCCGGCCTTGCGGATGTGCCCTTTGCTGGTGACGATCCGTTCCCGGATGGGGGCAAAAATATCTCCATCGCTTTCATGAAAGGAAATTACATAATTACCGCCGAGTATTAAGCTTATCTGTTGAGCCGTTATTTCATTATTGGCTTCATCGTAATTAATTGTTTTCAAAACTATAAAAAGATAGTCGTCAAGATCTTCTATCTTAGGCCGTTGATCGGTGTTTAGGATATCTTCCATAATCAGGGGATGTAAATTAAAACATTCCCCCAGTTTTTCTAAATTATGGATGTGAGATAAGCCATTGACATTGATCCAGGTCACGGTGGGTTTATTCTTATAGACCAGGCATTCCTCAAATCTGGTGATCTTTTTTTCTTGATAATTTTGCTCATCGTAATCAACCACGGTGATTTCGACTTCCTCATGAATCCGGTCGCCGGTATAGATGAGCGACCCTGGCGGCAGACCGGCCTTTTTTGACCTTTTCTTTTTTATTCTAGACATTAAAGCTCACCTCCCTAACCTTATTCTGGTAACTGCCTGCCTCTTCAAATGCTATTGCAGGTTTTCCTTTATTCATGCCGCCAATCTAAAAGAGAGAGGCAATGGCGTCAAGGGAATATTTTGTGAAGGGGACCGGAGTTACACCCCGAAAATCAAGGCTTATGGACGATTACCCTCCCCGAACCCCTTTCTTACTGCCTCCTTTTAAAGGGAAGCACTGACTCACTTCTTATCTTATGAGCCGCAAAAGCTTCGCCACCTGGGCCTCCAGGGCTGCCAGGCGCTGCTTCCGGGCCTTCTCCTTTTCCCAGCGGGCCGTCACTTCCCGGATAATGGCGGCGGCTCCCAGGATTTCCCCCTCTTCAGCGCGAATCAGGGCAATGGTGAATTCGAGGGAAATGCGGGTCCCATCTTTCCTTAAACCCGGCACCGCCAGCAATTGTTGGCCATACTTGGTAAGGCCGGTGGCCATGACCTTAAGGTAGCCCTCCCAGTGCCGGGCCCTGAGCTTTGCCGGGATAATCAAGTCCAAATTTTGCCCCAGGGCCTCCGGGGCCTGGTAGCCGAAAATGGCTTCCGCCCCTAAATTCCAGAGGCGGATAACCCCTTGACGGTCAGCAAAGATGATGGCCTCTGGGCAAGCCTCCACTATCATGCGGCAGAGCCATTCATAGGTATAAGGGGGCTTTTCAGGGACCATTGGTCAGGATCGCCTTGCGACGATGGGTTTTACCTAAGCGTAAGGCTGGTCAAGCCCGTTGTCAATGAGTCCTTAAGGCTGTCCCGGTTTCCTGGAGGGGGTTTAGGGGTCGAAGTCTAAAATAAATCTTAATCCTTAAAAATATCCGTAAGTTAAAGAAGTTAATCTAAAGTTATTCCTACGGGTTATTGACTCTCACCGTTTATCAGATAATTATAAAAACTCAGGTTTCTGATTGAAAAGCCCCGGCGTCCGTGGTCAGCCTGGAGGGATGATATTCATAACCTTATAGAATTACCCCGGCTCGGGGTTACTGGTCTCGCCGACAAATCGTGGCTACCGGGATGAGACCGAAGGGAGAAGAAAGATGAAATCAGGTCGCCGCCGCACCTGGGGCATGGTTCCCCTGATTTTGGGGCTGCTGCTACTCTGGCAAATCCTACCCGCCGACAGCCAAAGCCCGGCGCCTCCCCAAACCCGACCGGCCATTTATGAGTTTGGCCGCAAGCTCTGCCCCATCTGCCACCAGATGGAGCAGGTGCTCAAGGCCGTCCAGGAGCGCTACCCCGGGCAGCTTGAGGTGCGCCTGCTTTTCATTGACGAAGACATCAAGCTCTTTCGCCAATTCAACATCGCTATCGTCCCCACCCAGGTTTTCCTGGATGAATCCGGCCAAGAAGTCTTTCGCCATGAGGGCCTCCTGTTTAGAGAAAAGTTGGAAAAGAAACTGCGGGAACTTAAGTTTGTCCGAGAGTGAGTTTCGTGGGGGGAGGGCCAGGGACTTTTTTTATAAGTGGTCCCGGCCCTCTCCTGAAACTTCCCCAAAAACTTAAAGGAACTATGCCGGGTAAAATTACCCAGATTCGGGTCGGTAAAAATCTAATCGGTCTTAGAGGCCTCGAGGAAGTTTTTCGGGAGGTGGGGCAGCAATCCTGGGAATCTGACGAGGCGGCCCAAGATGAGCTTTTTCGCCGGGTAGCGGCCCAGAATTACCTCACCCCAACTTCCCGGCCTCAATATCGCCGGGCCCTTTGGCGGGAATTTTGCCGGCTTAAAGGGGAAGAGGTGCCCCCGGAAACCCCGGTCGGACTGGAGATCAAGGTTCTGGGGTTAGGATGCGCCGGTTGCCGCCATTTTTACCAGCAAGTGGTGGATATTCTCAGCGCCAAAAAGATTGAGGCCGGCCTGCAGTATATCACGGACCCGTCGCTTTTGAAGGAGTACGAGGTCCGGGCCTTTCCGGCGTTGATCCTCAATGACCGGATGGTCCTGGCGGGCCGCATACCTCAACCGGCGGAATTGACCAGGATCCTGATGGAAGCCCACCGGAAGACCGAAGGAGGGGAGAGACAGGGGGATTAACCCGGGTTTCTTCAGGTCTCTGTTCCGAAAAGTTTTGAAAGCTAAGGCTGGAAAGCCTGTGCCACCAAACTTTTCATGATTTATGGGTGGGCCAACGGCCCATGAGCAACTGTTCCGAAAAGTTTGTGGCACAGCCGCCCTCGGCTGTGCTCCCAAGGTGCGCCCTGCACACCGATACATACAGATGGTGGCGGGCACGGAGGCCCGCCCCACCAATCTTTTCATGCTTTACGGGTGAGCCAAAGGGGTCATGACTGACTGCTAAAAAGAAAGTGGGACCCAAGGTTCCGGTCCCCTGATCTCCACAAAAGTATACCCCTCCGGCTGCGGGCCGGAGGGGTTAAGGGCTAAAGATTCCGACGGGATTAAACCTTTTGCGGGTTAATGGACAGCACCGGACAGGAAGCGCCCCGGATCACCTCACGACAGACGCTGCCAAAAATGGTGTACTCCAGGCCCTTGCGTCCATGGGTACCCATAATGATCAAATCAACCCCTTCCTGGTTGGCTACTTCAAGAATTTTTTCCGCGGGCTTCCCCACCGCTACCCGGGTTTGCAGCTTGGGGAAGTGTTTAAAAAATTCTTTGGCGGTGGCTCCCATTTTTTCTTGGGCGGCCTTCACGGCCTGCGCCTGGAAATCCTGGATGTTGCCATGGGGCACATGGAAGGAGGCGAATTCTTCCAGATCCTGCGTGACATACAGGACATAGAGGGTGGCGCCGAATTTGTCCGCGAAGGTGGTGACCCACGGGAGCAAGGCCTCATAATTCTCGGCAAAGTTAATAGGAAAGAGGATTTTTTGGATCTGCTTCATCTAGCTAGCCCCCCTTCGGCCGTTTCGCTCTGGGATTGTGAAATATGGTATAAGCTTTTACCAATGCCCCCTACTCTTGTCAAGTAAAAAGCCGGTAAGGCCGGAGATCCGGAGCCCAAAGAAAAGGAAGGGAGGCCCCAAAGGAAGATGGATTTTCTCGCAAAAAATTCTTGCCAAACAAATTTTTGGCTATTATATTTCCCCAGCGCCCCCCCTATGCGCGGGGACACACTATCTGAGGGAATGGGGTGAGGACCATCGGCGAGATCCGTTTCAGTCGGGACCATGTGTGGGTCCGGATGGATGACGATATTCGGGCCACCATCGGCCTGACCGATTATCTCCAGGAAAAGTTGGGCGAGATTTATGCTCTGAAGCTGCCCGAGGAAGGGGAGGAACTCATCAAAGAGGAAGCCTTTAGCGTCGTGGAGGCCAAAAATGGCCGCCGGGAGCTGATCGCCCCCATCTCCGGTGAGGTAATCGACATCAATTACGAGGCCGTGGAGGTGCCGGAAATCATCAATGAGGACCCCTTGTCGGAAGGGTGGTTGCTCAAGGTGGAAATGACTTCCGGACCGGAGTTTGATGACCTTTTTACTGAAGACGAGTACACAGAGCACTTGAGTGAAGAAGGAGAGCTGGAGGAAGAGTGAGTTTTAATCCAGTTTTCCCAGTCCTGTCCTGCCTTCTCCGGGCGATTGCCGGTGTCTCAGGTTACCCTGGCCAAGGCGCACAGGGGACCTGAGACGCTCTCATATCCGTGCCTAGCCATTACTTTCCAGCCAAACCCGGGTCATGGCTCTTAAAGTCACTGACCTCTATCCGCCTGACCATTTTCCTCTTCCTGATTCTGGCCGGGGTGGCGGTAATGGGCACCCTAATGCCCCAAGACCAGCCGCCGCAGCAGTACCTCATCAACTACGGGGAAACTTTGGGCAGTCTTTTGTGGCGGGCCGGTTTCACCCGCATCTACTATAGCCCCTGGTTTCTGGGGCCGGTGAGCCTGCTGGCCGTAAATATCCTGGCCTGCCTGGTGAACGGCCTGCCCCAGGCCCTTAGGCGCTGCCGCCGGCGGTTTTCCTGGGAAATGGCCCGGGACTTGCCGGAGAGGGGCCGCTTTTCCTGGCCGCCGGGGGTTGACCCCCACTCGCTGGTAACCACAGTCCTGAGCCGGGAGTTGGGCCGTCCCCGAAAAGAGACTTTAGCCGATAAAGAGGTCTATCTTTATGAACGGGGGCGCTTTCGCCCCCTGGGGCCTTATCTAGTCCATCTGGCCCTGCTGCTGATTCTGGCCGGGGGTCTGATCGGCAAGTTTTGGGGCATTGAGGGCCGGCTGTCCATCCTGGAGGGGGAGACGGCCAACGCTTTCGAGCTTGATCCCAGAAGGGAGCAACCGCTTGATTTTAAGGTGCGCCTGGATCGCTTCCAGGTGCAATTCTACGAGAGCGGCAGCGCTCCCAAGGAATTCCGCTCGGATCTCACCTTTCTTGAGAATGGGCGGGAAGTGGAACGCCGGATTTGCCGGGTAAACGAGCCGGTGAGTTTTGGGGGGCTGACCTTTTATCAGTCCAGCTATGGGGCGCAGCCCTCCGGGCCTGTCCGGCTCAAGGCGTGTCAGGGGGATGACTGTGAGGTGCTGGAGGCGCCCTTTCGCCGGATGGCGGACCTGCCGGGGGGTAAGGGCCAGGTCATGGTGGTGCGCCTGGACGGGAACCTCCAGGGATATGGGCCGGCCGTGCAACTGGCCTACAGAGCCGGCCCCGGCCATCCCCAGGTTTTCTGGGTCCTTAAAGACCATCCTGAATTGGCGGACCAACCCGGCCCCTGGCGCTTTACCCTAATGTCTTTACCGTTTAAATTTTACTCGGTGTTTCAGGTGAAGCGGGACCCCGGGGTTTGGTGGGTTTACGGTGGGTTTCTATTGCTGCTGCCGGGGTTTTATCTCGCTTTTTTTAGGCCCGGACAGCGCTGGGCCGTGGTGCTGGAGCCCACTCCCAAGGGGTTTGTAAGGGGCCGCCTCTTGGGGGCCAGCCCCCGGGCCCGGGAGGACTTTGCGGCCCGGCAGGAACGGGTTCTGGAAATGCTTAAGAGAGGAAGCACCTGATGATCAGCCTGGTCTTGGGCGGGGTGATGCTGGCTTATCTGCTGGCGACCATCCTGTTTCTCATGAGTGAGCTATGGGCCTCCGCCAGGCTTCAGGATTCCGCCCGGGTGATCCTTTGGGCCGGCCTGGGGGCGCATACCGGGGCCCTCTTGGGGCGCTGGGCGGCTTCCTACGAGATGGCTTTGGGGCACACCCCGGCCGCCGGTTTCGCTGAAAATCTGCAGCTGGTGATCTTGCAAGTCCCTTTGTCCAACTTCTACGAATCCCTGGTGTTTTTCGCCTGGTGCCTGCCCTTCCTGGCTCTTTTCACCTTCCGCCGCCACCTGCAGGGATATTGGGGGTCCGTGGTGGGCATCCTGGCTTGCCTGCTGTTGGCGTACGCCTCTTTGGGGGGGGTGGACAGCCGCATCAAACCCTTGATGCCGGCCTTAAAGAGCAACTGGCTTCTCGTCCATGTGGTGACCTGTTTCCTGGGATATGCGGCCTTTGCCCTGGCCTTTGGCACTGCCGTCCTTTACCTTTATCAGGCCCGGCGGCCCCGGCCGTCTTTGCCCCCCTTAAGGCAACTGGACCGGCTCATTTATCAGACCACCACCCTGGGATTCCTGTTGCTGACCCTGGGCATTCTCACCGGCGCGGTGTGGGCCGAATCCGCCTGGGGGCGGTACTGGAGCTGGGACCCCAAGGAGACCTGGTCGCTGATCACCTGGCTGATTTACGCCACCCTGCTGCATGCCCGCCTGGTGAAAGGCTGGC
>JAUXZG010000214.1 GCA_030694005.1 Desulfobaccales bacterium
TCCGCCAGGTTGGTGATGGTTTTCAGGCCCTCGGCGTCCTGGAGGACATCGCCGGGTTTTAAGCCGTAGGCGATGGGCCAGTAGGTGGAGCCGGGCACGTACATGCCCATGATGCAGAAAAAGAGTTGCAGTTGGGAGTAGGTGAAATTGACCCCGGCCCGGCGGGCCACCACTATGGGTGAGCCCACTTTGCGGGAGAAGACATTGTCCCCCTGGCGGGCCACATAACCGGCCCGGTCCAAGAGCGCCATGAGGTTGGGGGTGGCGGAGCCGAAGTAGACCGGCGAGCCTACGAGCAGGCCGTCCGCCTGGCCCATGGCGGTGAAGATGGGCATGAAGTCGTCTTCCTGGACGCAGCGGTTTTTCTCGGTGGCGCAGGTCAGACAGGCGGTGCAGGGCAAGATCTGCTTGTCATGCAGGGAGATGAATTCCGTCTGGAGGCCTTGCTGGGCCAGCACTTTCAAGGCTTCGTGCAGCAATAGCCAGGTATTGCCCTGGGGCCGGGGCGAACCGGAGATGGCCAGCACTTTCATCACTTTTTCCCCTCCTTTGCTTATGGTGGAACATCTTCCAGCTTAACACTCCCTTGATGACGCTGCCAAGTCTTAAAGGGCCTTCCCCGGCCTAGTGTTGCGGTTCTGAATTGAGACCTCTGAAAAAAACCATAATCCAAAGCTAATGCTTTATGAAGAGTCTGTTTATGCTTAATTAACCTCCCCCCTACCCCCCTTTAGAAAGGGGGGAAATGAATTGTTACCCTTTATAAAGATCTTATGGCCTCTAAAGTCCCCCTTTTTTAAAGGGGGATTTAGGGGGATTTCTAAAGTTATTTTTCAAGACCATATCGCCAAAAGTATTTTTGCAGAGGTCTTAACTTGGTAAATATTCCAGGTAGGAGGAGACGAAAGGTTTTTTAGCATCTAAGCTGGATGTGTTATATTAAAAAAGATTAAGTTAAGCGCTCCGGTCCTGGTTCCGGAGAATCCCAGGCCAGACCAGCCTCGCCTCTGAAGATAGTCAGGGGCATTTTAAATAACTGGTTAAAACCTTTATGTCAGAATTAGTGTCTGCACCGCCGGGGGAACGACGCCTGTTTTTGGGGAATGAGGCCATTGTCCGGGCGGCCTTGGAGGCCGGCGTGGCTCTGGTCACCACTTACCCGGGCACCCCAGCCTCTGAGATCGGCGACCGCTTTTACGAAATTTCCCGACAGACTGACCTCTGCTTCGAATACTCGGTGAATGAGAAGGTAGCCCTGGAGGTGGCCGCCGGGGCCGCGGCTTGCGGTTGGCGGGTGCTCACCGCCATGAAGCATGTGGGCCTCAATGTGGCCGCGGACACCCTCATGACCCTGGCTTATGTGGGGGTCAAGGGGGGCATGGTGATTGTCAGCGCCGACGACCCTTCCCTGTTTTCCAGCCAGAACGAGCAGGACAACCGCTATTACGCCAAGATGGCGGGATTGCCTATGCTCGAGCCGGCCACCCCCCAGGAAGCCAGAGAAATGACTGGCGCGGCCTTCGGTCTCTCTGAGGACCTGAAGCTGCCGGTGCTGCTGCGCACCACCACCCGGGTGAACCATACCCGGGGGCCGGTGACCCTCGGGCCTCTAACTCCCCGGCCGGGGCCGGGCCGGTTTGTCAAAGACCCATTTCGCCAGGTAATGGTGCCCGCGGTGGCCAGGCAGGCCCATGTCCGGTTGCTTACGGCCCAGGCCCAGGCCAAAGCCCGGGCAGAAACCTCCCCCTTCAATCATCTCACCGGCAGCGGCCCCTTTGGTATAGTCACCAGCGGGGTGAGCCATAATTATGTGGTGGACGCGGTGGCCGAACTGGGGCTTACCCGGCAGGTGCAGATCTTAAAACTGGGCTTCACTCACCCCCTGCCGGAGGACCTGGTGGGGAACTTTTTGGCCCAGGCGGAACGGGTGCTGGTGGTGGAGGAACTGGAGCCTTTCCTGGAGGAGAGTGTCAAAGCCGTGGCCCAGGCCCGGGGCCTGACTTTACCTATCCAGGGTAAAGGCCCGGGGTTATTCTCCCGCTTGTATGAGTACCACCCGTCTCTGGTGCGGGAAGTTATCGCCCACTATTTCGGGGTAAATTATAAGGCTACCGCCCCGGCGGCTCCGGAGAAGGTCCTGGGGCAACCGCTGCCGGACCGCCCCCCCAACCTCTGCCCGGGGTGCCCCCATCGGGCCATGTATTATTCGGTCAAGATTGCCCTCAAGGATTTAGGGCTGGAAGGAGTCTTCCCCACGGACATCGGCTGCTACACCCTGGGCTTGCTGCCTCCCCTGTCCATGGCCGACTTCCTCATCTGCATGGGCTCAAGCATCAACACCGCCTCCGGCATCGCCCGGGCCACCGGCCAGAAAGTGGTGGCCTTTATCGGGGATTCCACCTTTTTCCACTCCGGCCTCACCGGGCTGGCCAACGCGGTGCACCAGGGGCACGACTTCCTCCTAATCATCCTGGACAACGGCACCACCGCCATGACCGGCCACCAACCCCACCCGGGGGTTACCCTCACTCCCCCCGGTTATCCCTGTGAACATGTTCCTATTAAGAGGGTAGTCCAGGCTCTGGGCGCCCAGAAGCTCTGGGTGGTAAACCCCTTTAAATACCAGGAAACCCTGGCGGCCACCAAAGAAGCCTTGAATGAAAGCGGCGTGCGAGTGCTCATCTCCGAGGCTCCCTGTCCGCTCCATGTGCACCGTCTCAAGGGAAAGAAGAGCAAGGCCCGTTTCCAGGTGACGGAAAAATGCGTCGATTGCAGCCACTGCCTGGAGTATTTCGGCTGCCCGGCCATGTACCTGAAACCCAACGCCGGCGGCGGCCAGATGCTCATCGATCCCGACCTGTGCTCCGGCTGCGCCTTCTGCGTGCAATGGTGCGAGGCCATCCGCCCGGTGAAGGCGGGGTGAGGGGAGGAAAGAAAGTTGAGGGGAGGGCTGGGGGAGTTTTTTGTAAGTGCTCCCCCACCCTCCCCTCAAACTCCCCTCCCAACCCCCTATAAGGGGTCTGGGGCAGACGGGGCCTCTGGCCCCGCCTGCCCTGCTAGCAAAAGTTTAGTGGCACAGGCGTCTCGCCTGTGCTTTAAATAAGGGTAAAAACACCCTCTTTTTATCATTCTGAGCTAAGCGAAGAATCTAAAGAAACGAAGGCAATTTTTTAAAAATCAATGAAAACCAAATCACCCACCACTAACCTGCGCATCTACCTAACCGGCGTGGGCGGCCAGGGGACGCTGCTGGCCAGCCGCCTCCTGGGCGAGGCGGCCCTGGCCGCGGGCTTCAATCCCCTGGTGAGCGAAACCCACGGCATGGCCCAGCGGGGCGGCATTGTGGTGTCCACCGTGGTT
>JAUXZG010000191.1 GCA_030694005.1 Desulfobaccales bacterium
GCCTGCTGGCCTGGGGCGCCACCGTGCCGCAGACCTTCGCCATCCTGTGGACGCTGCAACGCGCCTGCGAAATCCAGCTGGCCACCTTCAGCATGGGCGGGGCCGCGGCCGCGATCCCTGTGCCTGAAGCGATTGCAGCGAAATGCACCCGCGACGCGCTACAGTTCAGCCCCGACCACGGCGCAGGCCGTGACGTGTTCGACGCGCTGGTGAGGCAGGTGAACCGCCTGGACAGCAGCTACCGCGGCTGACAGCCGCGACAGCCGGTTCAAACGGGCTTGGCGAGCCCCACACCGCCGAGCTTGAAGACCGCCACCAGCTGTGAGAGCCGCTGGGCTTGATCTTTCAGACTCTCCGATGCGGCAGACGACTGCTCCACCAGCGCGGCATTTTGTTGGGTCATCTGGTCCAGCTGCGATACCGCCGTGTTGACCTGGCTGATCCCGTTGGACTGTTCAGCGGTGGAGGCGCTGATGTCGCTCACCATGTTGGCCACACGCTGAACCGAGGACACGATCTCACCCATGGTTTCGCCGGCACCCGCCACCAGCTGGGTTCCAAGCCGGGCTTTCTCCACGCTGGAGCTGATCAGCAGACGAATTTCCTTCGCGGCCTCGGCAGAACGCCCGGCGAGGTTGCGCACTTCCGCCGCAACCACCGAGAAGCCCCGACCCTGTTCACCAGCCCGGGCCGCTTCCACGGCCGCGTTGAGCGCCAGGATGTTGGTCTGGAAGGCGATGCCGTCGATGACACCGATGATTTCTGCGATCTGTCGTGACGATGCATTGATGTCGTCCATTGTGGTCACCACCTGAGACACCATGGCGCCTCCCTTGGCAGCCACTTGAGACGCCGTGACGGCCAGCTGGTTGGCGGTGCGTGCCGAATCGGCCGACTGCTGAACCGTGCTGTGCAGTTCTTCCATGGAGGCTGCGGTTTCCTGCAGGTTGGATGCCGCCTGCTCGGTGCGCATCGACAGGTCGGCGTTGCCCGTGGCCACCTCCGAGCTCGCCATCTGGATGTTGTCGGACGACTCCCTCACCTGGTGAACCAGTTTGAAGAGCGCCTGCTGCATGTCGGCCATGGCTTCGATCATGCTGCCCAATTCGTCCTGCCGCGCGGCAGGCACCGGGTTGGAGAGGTCACCATCGGCGATGCGCCGCATGGCTTGTTTCACGCCATCCAGCGGGATCAGGATCGACCGGGTCGTGAACCAGGACACCGAGATCAGCAACACCAGACAGGCCAGGGCTCCGGCCACGCCGATCATCAGCATGCGCTTGCTCTGGTTCCGGGCGTTCTGGTAGGTCTCGTTGGACTGCTGCTGGGCTAGCGGAATGAGGGCCTGCAGGGGCTTGACCACCGACTTGACCATCAGGGCCCAGTCTTCTTCAAGAACGGTGGTGAGCTTTCCGTTGTCCTTGGCCGTGTAGCCTTGTTCCAGTGCAGAGAGAATGCTCTCCACCGTGGGCCATCCAGCTTGCAGTGCAGCGAACTGTTCACTGGCTTCGCCCGATGCGAACAAACCGCCAGCACCCGCTTGCAGTTCTGTCCACAGCGTGCCGAGTTCCTCCCGCGAAGCCTTGAGGTGGTTCAATGAACCGGGCACGGGGAGTTGGTCCAGCAGCACGCCAGCGGTCCGGAAACGAATTTCCAGCAACAGGTTTTCGATGCGTTGCATGCGCACCAGGGACTGCCCGTTCTCTTCAAACACCTCGCTCAACGCCCGTTCGTTGGTGCGGTTGGAGAAGAAGAACAAGGCAGTCACCAGGGAAACACCCAGAACAGCCAGCACGGAGAGCAGCAGCAGCCGCTGCCTGATCGATAGCTTGAGTCGCATGTCGGGTCCTTGTTCGGGTGCGTGCTTGCCGGGCTGTTCGGATCAGCCGTTCACTGGGTTGGCAGTCCTTTGGACGTCCATTCCGGCATGCCGCCGCGGAACCAGTTCACCTTGGCGTAGCCGTTCTTCACCGCCATCGCCGAGGCTTTGTAGCTGCGCCAGCACTCGCCCGCATTGCAGAAGAAGACGACGGGAGCGGCCTTGTCGGCGGGCAGTTTGCTCAGGTCGAACTGGTCCTGTGCAGGATCGAAATCAGCGGCCTTGGCGCTCTTTTCGCGGTACGTCAGGCTCTTGGCACCCTTGATGGACTTTTCGGCGTACTCGGCCGAAACGCGCGTGTCGAAGAAGGGCACGCCACTGTCCAGCAGTTTCTTGGCCTCGTCGGCCTGGATCACCTTGGCTCCGGCCAGCGACGGGGGTGTCTCGGCGGCCCACGACAGGTTCAGGGAACCGAGACCCAGGGCGGCTGCTGCGGCCCATTGCATCAAGTTGCGCTTGTTCATACCAGTTTCTCCATGAAAGAAAGGACGGCCACGACCGTGTGAGGATTGCGTCGAACCTGTTGCTGGCGCCGTGTCCCTCGTTTGCAGACCGAGGTTTGCGTCGTCCCAGCAAACCATCCAACGGCAGCATGAATTCCAGCTGCTGTCTGTGTATCGGTGGAGATCGTTGATTCCTTTAATGAAAATTGCCGGGCCGGTGCAACCTGGCCGAAGCACCGGAGGGTGACTGGCCAGCCGGTGCCGGTCGGATAATCAGGCGCTGGCCTTGTGGGTGGCGCCCGGTGTTGTTTCATCCGCCCATTAACTCTTTGCGGTTTCGTTTTTTTCCAACAAGGTGCCCTGCATGAACGCAAATGCTCCCGATTCCTTCGCTCGTGTGGCCATCGTCGGCGCCGGCGCCATCGGCGGCTGGCTGGGCGTGCTGCTCTCGCACACCGGCTGCATCGTCAGCGCGCTGGCGCGCGGCGAGACACTGGCCGCGCTGCAGCACGATGGCTTGCAGTTGCATGAAAAC
>JAUXZG010000192.1 GCA_030694005.1 Desulfobaccales bacterium
ATTTTCATCTTCTTCGTTGACGCGCACCCGTAAATCTTGCATGCCTATATCATGAAGATAACAAGAGGCTAACAGGACAAACAATTCCTCTGGCAGGAAATAGTCCGGATTTCGACGATATAGAGGCTCGACAATCTGCCCGATAAGCTCAATGATTCTGTGGGAATGTCTCAAACCATGATCCGGATACCAGCGTAGTTTGGGTGTTTGCCAGATTTGCTGGGCAGCCCCCTTGATTTGCTGTAAATCCTTCCAAAGTTCATCGCAGCTTGATTCTTTAAGTTTTTGCTCTAAATCGACCCTTTGCCTAATCATTGCCCCTCCTAAGGCATTGCTTCGCATCTGGGTCCTGGTATCCCTAAATATATTTACCTAAGGAGCCGATTATATCAAAGAAATTATCTCCTGCACCAAGATTTTTGAAAAAATGGGCTACCCTGAAAAACGTTGGGAACTTCACTGTCTCCCAAAACTTCTGCGGGTCTTGGGATAACAGAGGCGAGAAGTCTGTGCCTACCAGTCCCTGGGCCTCCCCTTAAATTGCCCAAACCTTCTGCGGGTTGGGAGGGGGGTGTGGGGGGAGGGCAGGGGCCTCAGGCCCCTGGCCCTCCCCCCACACACTTCTTACTTCCTCTCACAAGTCGCCGGTATGCCCTCCGGTTGGCCTGGGGCGCAGATGTCTTCTTCGAAGCAGAGTTTGGAGAAGTCGGACTCCAAAGGCACCGGATAATTTCCGGAGAAGCAGGCCAGGCAGAAGTCTTGGTTGTCGAGGTGGGTGGCTTCCACCATGGCCTCAGTGCTCAGGTAGCCCAAATAATCCAGTCCCAGAAAGTCCCGAATCTGGTTTACTTCTTGTTGGGAGGCGATGAGTTCCCCTTTGGAGGAGAAGTCGATGCCGTAAAAGCAGGGGAAGCGGTGGGGCGGGCAGCTCACCAGGAGGCTCACTTCTTTGGCGCCGGCGTCTCTTAAGGCTTTAATCCGGGAGCGGGTGGTGGTGCCCCGGATGATGGAGTCCTCGACGACCACCACCCGTTTGCCCTTTAAAATTTCCCGCACCGGGTTGAGTTTCACCTTGACGGAAAAGTCGCGCATCACCTGGGACGGCTGGATAAAGGTGCGGCCCACGTAGTGGTTGCGGATCACCGCCATCTCGAAAGGCAGGCCGCTCGCCGCGGCGTAGCCCAGGGCGGCGTAGGTGCCGGAGTCGGGAAAGGGCATGACCAGGTCGGCCTTCAACGGGTGTTCCCGGGCCAAGGCGGCGCCCAGGCGTTTGCGCACCAGGTAGACGCTCTGGCCAAAGAGGTGGCTGTCGGGCCGAGCAAAATAAATGTACTCGAAGATGCAGAAATTGGGCGCCACCGGCTCAAAGGGTTTGTGGGAATGAAGGCCGTGGGCGTCCAGGACGATAATCTCGCCGGGCTCCACGTCCCGCCAGAAATCCGCCTGGACCAGGTCCAGGGCGCAGGTCTCGGAGGCCACCACCCAGGAGCCGTTCACCTGGCCCAGGGACAAAGGCCGGAAGCCCCGGGGGTCCCGGGCGGCGATGACTTGGTCGGCGGTGAGGAGCACCAGGGAATAAGAGCCTCGCACCTCTTTCAAGGCGGCGATGAGGGACTCCAGCAGGTCCCCCTGGTGGCGGGCCATGAGGTGGACGATGATCTCGGTGTCCATGGTGGACTGAAAGATGGACCCGGCTTCTTCCAGGCGGCTGCGGATTTCCCGGGCGTTGGTGAGGGTGCCGTTGTGGCCGATGGCCAGCATGTGGCCGCGGTGCTGCACCACGAAGGGCTGGGCGTTGATCAGCATGGTGGAGCCGGTGGTGGAATAGCGCACATGGCCGATGGCCAGGTGGCCGGGGAGCTGCTCCAGCAGGGGTTGGCTAAAGACCTCCGGCACCAAACCCATGCCCCGATGCTGGCGCACGCGGCAGCCGTCGCCGGTGACGATGCCGCAGGACTCCTGGCCCCGGTGCTGCAAGGCATAGAGGCCGAAGTAGGTGAGCCGGGCCGCCTCGGGATGGCCGTAGATGCCGAAGATGCCGCAGTGTTCGCGGGGGCGGCCTGGGGCCGGGTTTTCGGTTTGCGGTTTTTGGTTTGCGGTTATTATCATTGGAGCAGCAGCAAGTTTGCCAAATTCAAGTTAGACATTTTAAGGTTAACATGGATTCCTGAATTTTGGTAGCCGCAGGCTTTTTTATGAAAATAAACCGGTGGGGCGGGCCTCCGTGCCCGCCATCCTTAATTTTCAGTCAACGGGAATTGCCCACCAGATGGTGGGCCGTGCCCACCCTACATAATTCTTGGTTATTGGTGGCACAGGCTTCCAGCCTGTGCTTGCACCGGCAGGATGCCGGTGCCACCAGAGCCGATTTGTTCTCGTTCCCAAGCTCCTGAAACTACCGGGAGCCTGGTTATACCGCCACTTCCACGATTTCCTCGGTAATGGGCGGCGGAATCGGCTCTCCATGCTTTTTCAAGCTCTCCAAGTAGCCGGTAATCGCTTC
>JAUXZG010000223.1 GCA_030694005.1 Desulfobaccales bacterium
CACCACCAGGGAAAAAAGCGTCAGGGTCAGAAAAGGCAGCAGATAGACCAGGGGACGGAAAGGCAGCAGGGTGGCTTTAAAGAACTGGTAGAGGGGCTCGCTCACATAAGTAAAGGGCGGCCCCAGGCGGTAGAGGGTCAGGCTGGCCTTTTCCACCCCATAGCCGAAGGCCGGATAGAAAACGATGGCCAGAGACCGGTACAATAAAGACAGCGGGTCAAACAGGCCCACCAGATTAAGAGAAAAGGGCGCAGAAGCCAGGAGGGCGAAGAGGAGATAGTATTTGGCCCGGCGCCAGCGGGCCGCCACTTGCGCATCGGGGCTAGGCGCAAACAACAGCCGGCGGCAGCCGTCCAGAGCCGTTCCCAAGGGACAGACCCAGCCGCAGAAAAACCGCCCCAGGATTAAGGTCAAGGCCACAAAAACCAGGGCCCACCAGAGCCCGGCCACCAGGGGGCTGAAGCTCAGCAGGTGGGCCGCCAGGATCAGGGGATCGAAGCGAAAAAACAGGTCCACCGGCCAGGCCAGGACCTCCTGGCCCACATACTCGGCTTTAAGAAACAGGAAGAAAAACAGGAGGAAAAAGAGAATCTGGCAGGTGCGCCGGAGCCACAGCCAGGTCTTGTAAGTCATGGAGAATTTGTTGGAAGCCATGATTTTTGTAATGGGATTCTTTTAGCGTTGAATAAAGAAACCAAGCTAAAGACTCTCTTGAAGGAAAGTCAATAGAAGGTAGAGTCTGCCTCCTCGCCGGCTCAGTAACCGCCGGGGGCGGCGGTTCTATATTTCCCCTCTGCCCACCTTTTTAAGTTGGCTGGGGAAGGCGGGGCTTTCTTCGCCCCGCCTTCCCCAGCCAAAAAAACTTAAGGGATTGGGGGAGGGGGTCTGGGGGAGTTTTTGGTAAGGGTAAGGGCCACCGGCCCTTAGCCAACTCCCCCAGAAACTCACTCCTAAATCACCTTGATTTTATTTAAATCCATTTCCCCCCGGCCCAGTTCGTGGGCCTTGACGATATGGCCGATGTCCGTGGGTTTCAGGCCGAACAGCTTGGTGCCCAGGGAGTCCAGGGCCACCGGGTCGGTGCCGGCGAACACCAGGTTGCGCACCTCCACGTCCTCCAGGCGGCCGCCGGAAGGGCCGTTACGGAGCAGGATGCGCGTGGCGTCCAGGACGTGCAGGTCCGGGCGCAGCACCAGGTTCATGTCGGCGATGTTCTGGTTCAGGCCCACATGAATGCGGCCCCGCCAGCCGCCGATGGCCCCCATCATGTTTTTCAGGCACATGGTGAGGCGGGACTCGGAGTGCTGCTTGGCCACCGGGATATTGATGAAACAGTCGGCCTCTAAGATGTCCTTATAAAAATACCATTTTTTCAAGGCCTTGGCGCGCTCGACGGCCAATTCCACGAAACGGCGTTCGTCCACAAATTCCACCACCGCCCGGGGGTCTTTGATGTCTTCCACCGCGGCCTTGATGCCGGAGTTTTGATAGGACTTGCGGGCATCGTGGCAGGTGTGGTCCAGGACCTTGACCCTTTTGGCCCCGGCCTCGAGGCACAGTTCCACCACCTGGCGCACCACCACCGGGTGGGCGTTGGCCGCCAGCTCCGGGGCCCGGTCCCAGGCCATGTTGGGCTTGACCACCACCACCTCGCCGGGATTGACGAACTTCTTCATGCCGCCTAAGGCCTGGACGGTATCTCCCACCAGGTGGGCATAATTGGTGCCCTGGGCCTTGGCCACTACGGGCTGAGGCGTCTGATCCGGGGCCATGGCCCAGACTTCTTCCGGCAACACCAGCAGCCGCCCGGCCCCGGCTACCAGCCCCAAGGCCGCCATTTGCTTGAGAAAGTCCCGCCGGTGCATCATTCCCTCCGCTGTCTCTTAGATATTATTTAGTCTAGACATGGCCCGGCCGGTTTGCAAGTTTTTCTTGACAGAAGGCGGGAATCCCTTTATTGACTTAAGAGTCATTTAAATGACCCGGCAGTCATTATGAGCCTCGCGCCTAAGCCCACCAAGAAAGAGATCGTCACCGCGTTCCGCACCCAGGAGATCCTGGCCGCGGCCCGGCGGGTGATGGAGCAGCGCGGTTTGGAGGCGGTCACCATGGAAGAGATCGCCACGGCCGCCGGAGTCGCCAAGGGCACCATTTACCTCTATTTCCAGGGCAAGGAGGACTTGATTCAAGCCCTTGTCTCTCAGACCGGGGAAAACCTACTTAAGGACCTGGAGGCCATCCTGGGGATCCCCGAGGCCCCAGCCGAGAAATTGGGGCGAGCCGTAACCATGCTTTTGGGATATCTGGAGCGGGAGCGCGCCCTGTTCCCGGTTTATGCCCGGGACCTGCAGCGGGGTGACCGCCCGCTGCGCAAAGGGGAAAGGGGCAGGCCCCAGGTTCGGGAACTGGAAGAGAAATTTGTGGCCCTGTTGACGCGTTTATTTTCGGAAGGCATTCAGGCCGGCCAGTTTGTCCAGGCCAACCCCCGGCTGCTCACCTTTTTGCTTAGGGGGTTGCTCAGGGCCGTGGGCTACTATCAAATGGCAGAAGGCGCCAAAGACGCCGTAAAAGAGGCCTTGCCGGTATTTCTTACTTTGCTCTCTTCCGGTCTGATGCGGCAGGCCCATCCCACCCAGAGGTGAGGGCGACATGATTTCTTTCAAGATGTTGGGAAAAGCCAGGGGGAGAAGGGTCCAGGGAACCACGGCCGCTGTCCTCCTTACCGGGTCACTTTTTCAATATCCCCCCAGTAAACCTTGGCTGGGGCTTTTGGTGGGATTGGTCATTTGGAGCCTGACTATCATCCCGGTGATGGCCGCCGAGGCCCCGCCCACCCTGGACCTGAAGGAAGCCCTGCGCCTGGCCTGGAAGGCCAACCCCACCTTGCAGGTGAGCCGTTTGCAGGAGCTCATCGCCAGCGAGGATGTGGTGCGGGCCCGGTCCGGGTTCCTGCCCCAGGTCAAGGCGGAGGTGGGCCAGACTATCTATGATGATCCCATCAAGACCAAGTTTCCGGGGGCGAGTGGCTCAGGGGGAGCCTCCACTCTGCCCATGACCAACCGCAACTTCTGGAGCAGCAAGGTGTTTGTGGACCAGACCATCTTCGACTTCTGGGCCACCCCCTCCCGTTATCAGGCTGCGGTCCAGGGCAAGCAGGCCTCCATCCTGGACACCGCCCAGACCCGGGACAACATCTTTCTGAATGTCTGCCAGGGCTATTTCCGCACCCTGAGGTCTCAGAAAATGGTGGTGGTAGCCGAACAAGAGGTGGTGGATCTCAAAGCGCACCTCAAGATCGCCCGGGACCAGTTTGAATTCGGCGTCAACACTTATAACGACGTGCTCCAGGCCGAGGTGTCCCTGGCGGACGCCGAGCAGCGCTTGATCATTGCCAACACCGATGTCATCGACATCAGGTCGGCCTTAAACAAGGTGCTGATGCTGCCTATCTCCGCGCCCACGGCGCTTAAAGATGAGAAGTTGGTCCAACCGGCCGCCGACCTGGACCAGGCCACCGAGGTGGCTTTAAAACGCCGGAGCGACCTCAAGGCCTCCCAGGACCGCATCAAGCAGCAGGAATGGATGGTAACCCAGACCCGGGCCGGATATTTTCCCCGGATTTATGCCCAGGGCGGACACACCTGGCAGCAAAACAGCGTCTGGGTGCATAATAGTCAATACTTCGGCATCTTTGGCTTGCAGTGGACCCTCTTTAGCGGCTTGGACACCAAGGCCCAGGTGGTCCAGGCAAAGGACAAGGTGGCCCAGCTCCTGGAGCAGCAAAAAGACCTGAATCAGCAGGTGCAACTGGATGTGCAGACCGCTTACCTCAAAGTGAAAGAGACCGCGGAACGCATCCGGGTGACGGAAAAAGCCGTGACCCAGGGGGAAGAAAATCTGCGCCTCAATGAAGAGCGTTACAAGGAACAGGTGGGCACCGCCACCGATGTCATTGACGCCCAAACCCTGCTGACCAAGACCAGGGTTAATTATTTTACCGCCCTGTACGATCATCAGATGGCCAAGGCCCAACTGCTATGGGCCATGGGGGGCATCAACGAGCTTTTCGCCCAGGAGAACCCCGCAAATGCTCGGTAAGCCCTGGGTCCGCATCGGTATCGTGGGGTTAGTGCTCTTGCTTCTGGGGGGCGGCGCTCTCTATTGGATTTACTACCGCACCGTGGTAACCACCGACGACGCCTATGTGAGCGGCCATGTGGGGGTGATCTCCCCTCGGGTGCCGGGCCGGGTGGTGGAGGTGCTGGTGGACAACAATTTTTTTGTCCAGCCCAATCAGGTGCTCCTCACCCTGGATCCCACGGACTACGAAGTGGCCGTGGCCCAGGCCGCCGCGGCCCTGAACCGCCTGCGCCAGGACCTGGCCCAGCGTTATGTCAAGGTGGCCACCGCCCACACCAAGGTGGCCCAGGCCGAAGCCAATTTTCACGAGGCGTCTATTGATCAGCGCCGCTATGCCAATCTCTTTGAGCGCCGCACCATCCCGCGCCAGACCCTGGACCGGGTGGAAACCCGCCATAGAGTGACTAGGGCGGTGCTGAACGGGGCCAAGCGCGAGCTGGAAGAGGCCCTGGCAGCCATCGGCGGCTCCACCAGCATCCCCTTAGAAGAGCAGCCGGCCATCAAGGAGGCCAAGGCCCAACTGGAGCAGGCTCGCCTCAACCTGGACTACGCCAAAGTGAAGGCCCAGGTGGCCGGCTATATCACCCGCCGCCAGGTGCAGCCGGGGAACTGGGTCAGGCCGGGACAGCCGTTGATGACCCTGGTCCCCCTGGATTACAAAGAGCTGTGGATCGAGGCCAACTGCAAGGAGACCCAGCTCACCAATGTTTACCTGGGCCAGCCTGCCAAGGTACACGTGGATGCTTATCCCGACGTTACCTTCAAGGGAAAGGTTGATTCCATCATGGCCGGCACCGGCGCGGCGTTCTCCCTGCTGCCGCCGGAGAACGCCACCGGCAACTGGGTAAAGGTGGTCCAGCGCGTCCCGGTGAAAATCACCCTGCTGCCCCCCTTCCCGGAAAATATGCCTCTGCGCTTGGGGATGTCAGCCTGGGTCTCCATCGATACCAAGGACCGTACCGGCCCCCGACTGCTGTCGGCCGGGAGGTGAAGAGGAGACTTAGGGGAGGGGGCTAAGGGCCGACGGCCCTTCTTACAATCCTCCCCCAAACCCCCACCCCCAATCCCTTATGGGCTTAATGTGGCCGGAGAAGGCGGGGCCTGTGGCCCCGCCTTCTCCGGCCCCCATAAAGGGGGTGGGGAGGGGAGCTTGAGGGGAGGGTGGGGGAGCCGCGCTCCCCCAGCCCTCCCCTCAAATCACCACACATCATGCAACCTAACGCCAATTCCGGGCCACCGCAGGTCAACAAGTGGGTCATCACCATTGCGGTGATGGCCGGCACTTTCATGGAGATCGTCGACACCACGGTGGTGAACGTGGCCCTGCCCCACATGGCCGGCAGCCTGGCGGCGGGGGTGGATGAAGCCACCTGGGTGCTCACTTCTTATTTGATCTCCAACGCGGTGGTGTTGCCCATCACCGGTTGGCTGTCGGCCCTGTTTGGCCGCAAGCGCTTTTTACTGATCTGTCTGGTCCTGTTCACCGTCAGTTCCATGCTGTGCGGCTCGGCCCGCAGCCTGGGGATGCTCATCTTTTTTCGCATCTTTCAAGGAGTGGGGGGCGGGGCGCTGCAGCCCATCTCCCAGGCCATCCTGTTGGAAACCTTCCCGGTGCGGGAACGGGGCATGGCCATGGCCATCTGGGGTTTAGGGGTGGTCATCGCCCCTATCATCGGCCCCCTGCTGGGTGGCTGGATTACCGACAACCTGAGCTGGCGCTGGGCCTTTTATATCAATCTGCCTATCGGCCTCATTTCCCTGGTCCTGACCGCGCTGTTTATCTATGACCCGGATTATATAAAAAAACAGCGGGCCGGCAGCATCGATTATTGGGGGCTCGGCCTTTTGGTCGTCGCCCTGGGCGCCCTCCAGATAGTGCTGGACAAGGGGGAACGGGAAGACTGGTTCTCCTCGGATTTCATCTTCCGCCTGGCGGTGATCTCGGCCGTGGCCTTTATTTTTCTGATTTATCGGGAGCTTAAGACCGAGCACCCGGTGGTGGACCTGCGGCTTTTTAAAGAACGTAATTACGCCAGCGGTGTGACCATCATGTTTTTCTTCGGGTTCGTCCTTTACGGCAGTATTATGCTCTTACCCCTGTTTCTCCAGACCCTGATGGGGTATGATGCTACCCTGGCGGGTATGTCCCTGGCCTGGGGCGGCGTGGGGTCCCTGATGATCATGCCCATCGTGGGCCGCCTGACCACCGTGGTGGACAGCCGCTGGCTGGTGGCCGTCGGCTTGATAATCAACGCGGTTGCTGTTTACCTTATGAGCATTTTTAACACCAACGTAGATTTCGCCACCGCCACCTGGCCCCGCTTTATCCAGGGCTTCGGCCTGGGGACCACCTTTGTGTCCTTGACTACCCTGACGATGTCCCGCATCTCTCAGGAAAAGATGGGCAACGCCACAGGCATGTTCAACCTGATGCGCAACTTAGGGGGATCCTTCGGTATTGCCGCCGCCACCACCCTGTTGGCCCGGCGGAGCCAGTTCCATCAAAGCCGCCTGGTGGAACACCTTACGCCGTATTCTCTACCCTTCAATGATTGGCTGAACCGGGCGCGGGAACTTCTGCCGGGCCTGGGGCCGGATTGGGAGTTGTGGGACAGCCCCCTGCCCCTGGCCGGAATCTACCAGGAAGTGCAGCGCCAGGCCCAGATGCTGGCCTTTTGCGACGATTACTGGTTCTTTACCCTGGTTTTTGTGGCCCTCCTGCCCCTGGTGCTCCTCATGCGCCGGCTCCCGAAGCATGCGTAGAGCGGAGGCAAAGGGTTTATTGAGGGGAGGGCTGGGGGAATTTTTCGTAAGGGTAAGGGCCACCGGCCCTTACCCCCTCCCCCAAATCACCACCCCAAAGGACAAGCTCTTGCGGCGGGTTAATCTAATATTGTTGGCTGTAGCCTGTGTTTTCCTCGTTTGGGTTCTCACCGAGGTGGGCTGGGGGGTGTTGTGGCGGCATCTCTGTCAGGTGGGTTGGTATTGGCCGCTGTTGCTCATGCCTTATGGGTTGGTGAACTGGCTGGAGGCCGTTTCCTGGAAGTACCTGATCATTAAAGTGCCGGAAGGCATTACTTTAAATCGCCTTTTCTGGCTGCGGTTGGGGGGGGAGGCCTTAAACCAGCTCACCCCCACCGCCTCCTTAGGGGGGGAGCCTTTCAAGGCTGCCCGGCTTCAGGCCGGGGGGGTCCCATGGGAAGTGGCCACCGCCTCGGTGGTGATCCATAAGGGCATCCTGGTGCTGAGCCTGGCCCTTTACATCTTTTTGGGCCTGGCGTTGGCGCCTTTTCTGTTCCCGGTGGCCGGCAAGCATCTGGGCTATATGAGTCTGGCCGCCCTGGGTCTGGCCGCGGCCGGGCTGGCGTTCGTCCTGCTCCAGCGCCAGGGCCCTTGCGGCGCCGGGGTGCGCTTCCTTACCAGACTGGGGTGCTGTCCGGCCTCCCTGAAGGAAAAGGAAGGGTTTTTAAACGACCTGGACACGCGGCTGTCCGGCTTCTATCGGGAACATCCCGGCCGGGCTTTGCTGGCCTTTACCCTTTTCTTCCTGAGCTGGGTGCTCCACGGGGTGGAGGTTTATTTGATGTTCTGGCTTATGGGCCACCCCATCGGCTGGGGTCTGGCCATCTGCCTGGACGCTCTGGCCATGCTGTTTACCGCCTTGGGTTTCTTCATTCCCGCGGCCGTGGGGGTTCAGGAAGGTGGGAATCTCCTGTTGGCCCTGGGCTTTAACCTGGGCCTGCCTCTGGGCGCGGCCTTCAGCATCCTGCGCCGCCTGCGGGAGGCCTTCTGGCTGAGCCTGGGGCTGCTGGTGGTGGGCCGGGAAAAGTGAGGGGAATAGGGAAAGGACCAGACCGAAGCCGGAAATTTAACTCTAGCCTAGAAGATGCCCCCGGGTAAAACCAGGGTCCCTTCCGATAACCAAGCCTTCCTTCTTGCCGCGCCCTCCATAACCTGGACCCCCTATAGTTTTTCAGTGACCCCTGTTCCGCTCGCGCTTGGCGGCCGGTATTGACCATGCTAATCTTGAGTTGACTTGCACTTTCACCTAAGGAGGGGTGGGGTGATGTCAACCGGAAAGGAGATTTTCGCTTTAGCCATATGGCACCTGGGGGAAGATTATGTCCTGGGCGCTTTGGCCCCCAAGAATAAGGCCAACTGGCGCGGCCCCTGGGATTGTGCGGAATTTGTTACCTGGTGCGTCTTCCAGGCGTCAGGGATTTTGTATGGCTGCCAGGATGACCGGGCTGACCCGGCGGTAGCCGACGCCTACACCGGCTATTGGGCCCGGGACGCCGCCCGCCTGGGGAAAAAAATCAGCGTGGCGGAAGCCGCCCGCACCCCCGGCGCCGCCCTGTTGCGGGTGGGCCCCAAAATGGGCCACATCGTCATCTCCGACGGCCGCGGCGGTACCGTGGAGGCCCATTCCGCCAATGACGGGGTGATCATCAGTACGCTCTTAGGGCGCAGGTGGGATATGGGCATCCTGGTGCCCGGGATTCAATACCGCCCCCTCACGGGTGCCGTCAAGGTGCCGCCGCCGGCCATTCTTTACCGCCTAACTTCCCCTCCCCAGAAAGGTGACCAGGTCCGCCGGGTTCAGGAGAAACTTAAAGAACAGGGCTTCGACCCCCAAGGGGCAGACGGCATTTACGGCCCCAAGACTTTTGCCGCGGTGTTGGCCTTTCAAAGGGCCCGGGGCCTCTTGCCGGACGGCGAAGTGGGCCCCCAGACGGCCAAGGCCCTGGGTATGACGCTAAGTTAGCTTAATGGGGAATAAGTAAATTGGGGGGGGGGGGGGGGGGGGGGGGGGGGGGGGGGGGGGGGGGGGGGGGGGGGGGGGGGGGGGGGGGGGGGGGGGGGGGGGGGGGGGGGGGGGGGGGGGGGGGGGGGGGGGGGG
>JAUXZG010000236.1 GCA_030694005.1 Desulfobaccales bacterium
CACATGGCCCTGGCCCTGGGCGTGCCCAGCATCGCCCTCATCGGCGCCGACGATCCTCGCCGCATCGGCCCCTACGGGGTGGAATGGGGGGCCTACCTCCACAAAAGAGAACAGGTGTGCGACCTGGACCCCTGCCTCACCAAAGAGTGTGCGGATAACCTGTGCCTGAAGGCCATCGAGGTGCGGGAGGTGGTTGACCTGATCAAAACCTGGTGGGAGCCGCGGTTTTTAAGGACTGAGAAGTGATTTGAGGGGAGGGCCGGGGGAGCAGTGGCTCCCCCGCCCTCCCCTCAAACTCCCCTCCCAACCCCCTTTATGGGGGCTGGGGCCTGCGGCCCCGCCTGCCCCAGCCCAGCAAAACCCATAAGGGGTTGGGGGAGGGGGCAGGGTTCTCAAGCCCCCTGGCCCCCTCCTCCAAATCTCCTCTCTACCAACTCCTCATAAACCTCATTGATCTCCCGGCCGAGGCGGTCCAGGGAGTAGTGGGCTTGGATGTCTTGGCGGGCGTTATCGCCCAGGGATTTGGCCCAGGCCGGGTCTTCAAAGACCCTGGTCAAGCTCTGAGCCAGGGCGGCGGCGTCCCCCACCGGAATCAGCAGGCCGTTTTCTTCGTGGCGCACCACTTCGGGCAGGCCGCCGACCTCGCTGACAATCACCGGTAGACCCGCGGCCATGGCCTCCAGCAAGGCCAGGGAGATGCCTTCGCTGTGGCTGGGCAGGACGAAGACATCCATGGCCTTGAGCAGGTTAGGGATATCGGGCCGCTCCCCCAGGAAATGCACCACCTGAGAGAGGCCCAGATTTTTGGCCAGTTGCGCCATCTCACCCTGGCGCCGGCCGCCGCCCACGATGAGGGCTTGGGCCGGATGCTGCTCTTTGATGAGGGCCAGGGCCTCAAACAATTCTTTATGGCCCTTGCCCCAATGCTCCAGGCGGGCCACCAGACCCACCACCGGCGTCTTAAGGGGCAGGCCCAATTCTTGCCGCACCAGTTCCCGGGAACGCCCCCCTTGAAACCTGGCGTAATCAACCGCGTTGGGCACTACCCGAATCTTGTCAGGGTCTAATTGGCATTGCTGGACCAGGTGCGCGGCTACTCCCCAGGACACCGCCAGGCTGAGGTCGGTAAAACGCCCCAGGGCCCGGCAGATCATCTTTCTTTTGAGGGTAAACCGGGTAAAGCCATGCCAGTGGTCGATGATGATGGGCACCCTGGTCAAAATGGCCGCCAGGCGGGCGTAGTTCCCGGGGATGTAACTGTTTACATGGATTATCTGGATTTTATGTTGAAGTAAAACCCAACAGAGGCGCAGAAAAAACTTGAGCCAGGCCAGGCCGTGCAATTGCGGCAGATTAAAGTTGAGGGTGGGGATGGCAGGGGGGATGAGATTGTCCTCATCCGGCGTAAGCAACCCGCAGATCACCCGGAAGCGCGCCGGGTTCAAGCGGGCCGCAGCCTGAACCAGCAACATTTCGGCCCCGGCCTCTCTGGCGGGCCTGACAATGACCAGCACATTCAACTTTTCAGTTGAGTTCATATGCTTAGATTAATTTTCTGCCTTCCTGAAGATAAACAGATTATTTAAGCCATAGACGAATCTTTTATGTAAGGCGAGTTTAAATCCGGCCCTGGCCACCAGGGCGATTAGATCTTTGTTCCAGAAGCCATACACTTCTCCGGGCTCCATGCCCCGCTCTTTATCTTCGCTCCACCACCAGATGAACCGGTGGCCGACATAGGAAATAACCGGATTGATCATGGTGATGAGGAGCCGCCCGTCTTCAGCCAGCAGGCGGTAAACCTCCTTAAGCACCTCTAACCGGTTGGGTATGTGGTTTAAGGCGGCGAGGATGGTGATGGTGTCGAAAGAGCGGTCCGGGAAAGGAAGCCGGGAGCAATCCGGCAAGATCAAGGCCCCCCCGCCCCAGTCATAAACATCAACGCCTACCCCGTGGCCATAAAGCCGGACCAATTCGTTGTCGCCGCAGCCGATGTCCAGGAGGCGCCCTTTAAGATAGGGGCTGACGGCCCACAGGCGTTCACCTTTGCTGGAGGTAAGCCTCAAACGGGCCACCACCGGGTCCGGCAAGACCGTCAACCTGAGCGGCGCGAAGATAAAATCAACGACTTTCCGGGCCAGGGTTTTGGGGGGGTACATGGATTGAGGCTGTTTTAAATTTAGTCTCTCTGTCATCCTGAGCCGCCTGCTGAGGGGGCGTTGTGTTGGGGGAGGGGGCTAAGGGCTTCCACAGGCGAGACGCCTGTGCCACCGGCCCTTACCCCCTCCCCCAAACCCCCATCTCCCCCCACAAACCTCACTTCACCAGCCAGCGTCCCAGGGCCAGGAAGCCTCGGGTGGCGTTTATGAAGTGGGCCGGGCTTCTCACCGCGGCCACCCTTCTCAAGATATAGCTTGGCCGCAGGTAAAAGGACAGGTGGGCCCGGCGCAGGATCTTTTTAAGCCCGGCCTCGCTCCAGTTCGGAGAAATCAGCACCGCCCTTTTCAGGTCCTGGTCCGCGGGGTTTTTGATATTTAGTTCCCGATACCAGCCTTGCTTTAAGGCCTCGGCGTAAAGGCGGGTGCCAAAATAAGGGGAAAGCGTGGCGAACTGGGCATAGGTGGGGTTGAGCTCACAGGCCAGGCGGATGGTCTGAAACTCGTCGGCGTAGGTCTCCACCGGCAGGCCCAGGACAAAGTAGGCCAGGGTCTCCAGCCCGGCCTCATGGGTCAGGGCAAAAGCCCGGCGGATCTGCTTTAGGGTGATCTTTTTATTGAGATAATCAAGACCCTTTTGCGTGCCGCTCTCCACCCCATAGGCGATCAGGGAACAGCCGGCTCTTTTCATGAGCTTCAGGGTGTCAGGGTCCACCAGGTTGACCCGGCTTTCACATTTCCAATCCAGCTTATAACCCCTCTTAAGGATGCCTTCGCAGACCTGCTGCACCCGATCCTGATCAAGAGTGAAAAGGTCATCATAGATTATTAGAGAAGTTATCCGGTGAACCTGGACAATCTCATCGATCTCGGCCAGGATGTTGTCGGCGCGGCGGCCCCGCCAGCGGGAGCCAAACACCGATTTGTCGCAGAAGATACAGTGATAGGGGCAGCCCCGGGAGGTAAACAGGGTGGTGACGCGCTTGGATTTGGCAAAGGGATAGGCATAACGGTGGAGGGGCAAAAGGTCCCGGGCCGGGAAGGGCAGGGCATTGAGGTCCTTGAGCAATTTACGGCGAGGGCCCGCAAAGTCGGGGCCGATGACCCCGGCAATGCCTTCCGGGGAGGCCCCCTCAGCCAGGGCGGCCGCCAGCTCCACCATTGTGTCTTCACCTTCCCCCACGACGCCTAAGTCCAGTTCCGGACATTGTTTAAAGACTTCCTGACCCCAAACGGAGACATGGGGTCCCCCCAGGACAATGGTGCGTGCCAAGGGACGGGCCAGGCGCACCGCCTTAAAGGCGGTGGCAATGGTGGGAGAGAGGCCGGTGAGGCCCAGAACGTCGGGCCGCTCGGAAGCAAGGTAGGCGGCAAATTCTTCCCAGCCAAGGCCTTCCGCCAAAGCGTCCTTGACCTGGACCCGGTAGCCGGCCCTTCTTAACACCGCGGCCAGGTAAGCCAACCCTAGGGGGGGCACCATCAGGGTGGGCCGCCGGGGTTGCCCGGAGGGAGGGTTTACTAATAAGATTTTCATTTATTTTCTTCTAAATCCGTACCTTTACCGGCTTTTTCTTCTTCCCACCTGGCTTCCATGAGGGCCAACTTCTGGGTCAGGTCTTTCATCTGGGTGCGTAACCGGGACAGGCTGATGGAAAAATGCAGGCACAGCAACAACACAAAAATAAAGGCAAAAATGAACATGGTGGTGGTGGGTAAGACCGCGCCGATTAAGTGAGTGACAAAGACTAGCGCCGGGTAAAACCACACCACCCCCACCATGGCCAGGGCGCAAAACAGCCAGATGAGGGAAAATTCCTCCCTGAGGTGGCGTTTGCGCACCAGATAAAGGATAACGGCCATCATCCCGAGAGCGACGATGGTGGAGGCGATTTTCTGATGAGTGGTCATGGCGGTTTCCATACTAATATGTCTTGGGGGGGGCTAAAGGTTCAGTTTAGCTGTCAGCAGTCAGCTTTTTTTCTTAAATAAGTAAAATTTTTTATTGAGCTGATAGCTGACTGCTGATAGCTGAAAGCTGTTCCCCTGGCCCTATCCCCACAAACCTCACTCCTTCGGGCGGCGTCGGTGAAAGTGTTCCTTCAAAGAATAGGTTATCAATAAAGATAGGCACATCTTTGCCATATAATACAGCGGCCGCCACAGTCCTTTATGCATGGAGGCTCCCTGTTTGGCATACATGCGCACCGGCACCTCCAGAATTTTCAAGCCATAGAAGTGCAGCATCACCAGGGTGTCGGCATCCGGGTAATCATCGGGATAATGCCGGCCCACATAAACCTTGAGAACCCGCTGGTTCATGGCCTGGAAGCCGCTGGTGGGGTCCGTCAGGGGTTGGCCTAGAATCTTAGAGCCGATGGCTCCGAAGAACCGCATGCCCAGCGCCCGGCTCAAGGGGGGCCGGTAGCCACCGGCGCCCAGAAAACGGCTCCCCAGGGCCAGGTCGCAAAGCCCGGCTGTGACCGGTTTAAGCAAAGCCCCGAGGTCGTCCACCTCATGCTGGCCGTCCGCGTCCATCTGGACCACATACCGGAAACCTTTCTCCAGGGCATATTTGTAGCCCGTTTGCACGGCCACCCCGTAACCCAGGTTAAAGGGGTGCGATACCACCCGCACCTGGTGGCTCCTGGCCACCTGAGAGGTGCGGTCGCTGGAGCCGTCGTCCACCACCAGAGTCTGAAGGTCCGGATACTTGTCTTTGATCTTTTCCAGCAGCTTGGGCAGATTTCTTTCTTCATTATAAGCCGGGATAATAATTAAAGCCTTATCAGACGGGTTCCGATCAGGGGCCAAGTTTTTCATGGCTCAATATTTCCCGGGGCTGGCGGGTCGGGGCATCTCTTGCTTGTCTGATAGACCAGATACTTGTCGTTTTCAAAAGCTAAGGGGAATCTTAACCGGACAGGCCGGCTTTTTTCAACTACAATAAAATCCACCTCCTGGGCCTTGCGGGCCAACGACTGAGGGGTGGCGTAGGACTTTTCGAACTCCTGGTAACGGCGATAAAAATCCACAAAGCGATGATCCCGATAATTAATCAAGTCGGCCTGGCTGTGAGTTATGCTTCTTTGCCCCCGGTAACGAAACGCCGCGGAGTTGTGGTAGAACAAGGCATCCCTGGGGGTATGGCTTAAGGCCCAGGCAAACAGGGGTTCATCGGCTTTAAGGTCGGCCGGGGTGCGGATGGCCAAACCCCGCGCGTTAAGCCCCTGCCAGAGCATTTTGAGAGAGGACGGGTAAAACAGCAGACCCGCCAGCCCCAGCAGGCCAAAAGCAAGGGAGCCGGCCAGGGCCAGCCGGCGAGCAGGGGAAAAGCGCCGCAGGGCTTCATAAAGTGTTACCCCGCTTAAGATTACCCAGAAAAGCCCCCAGTTCCAGATACTTAAGGCCAGCAGGGTATATTCGGTCATCACTGCCTGGGGGGAAGTTTTGAGCCACTCAGAGAGTTGCGCAACCAGATAAACCGCCGCCCGGGCGCTTAACAGGTAAAGGAAGAGGTGGAGGAAGCGCACCGCCCGGTAATGCTCCACTACCAGGGTGGTGAGTGGCAAAAATTCTAATTTTAACCACAGGAGGGTTAAGCCGTACAAAGGGACTAAGGAGATCATCAGGGTGACAAAACCCAGCCCTAGCAGCCACCAGTCCAGGGGCTGGGGGTCTTTTTGGCGGTAACGCAAGATTAGATAGAGGGCCGCCAGGGCGTAGAGGAGGCTCAAGCCCGCGCCTTTGCCGGCTATCCGCCAACCCAGGTAGAGAACCAGCAGCCCCCCCCAGAGCCAGGCGATAAGCGCGGCCCGGGGTTTTTGTAAGGCCGGTCGCAAGAGATAGTTTAACCCTAAAAGGAGGGTAGCCCCCAGCAACAGCCAGACCCGGCGCGCCGTGACGGCCCCGGTAGAAATGCCCCAATCCGTGGGGATTTTTAAGATCTGTTGGACGACCTGGCTCAGTTCCCCAAAATTTACGGGCGCCCCGGCGGCTGCCGTTAGCGGTTGCTCCATGAGGGTGAGGGGATAGACGGCCGTCAGGGTATAGACCAGGAGCAGCGCCCCTAATACCGGCCAGTGGCGCGGTTTTGCCAGGCAGGTAAGGGTGAAAAGGACCACAAAGATTTCCCCGGTAAACAGGGCGGTGGGAGGATGCAGGAAGGCCAGCAGCCCGGTCAAGGCTCCCAGGAAGGCCCCTTTTCTAAGATTCGGAGATTCAAGGAGATTAAAAAACAGGATAAACAGATAGGGGGTCAGGGCGGTGGCCAAAGTGCGGGCCAGCATAAATTCCAGGCCGCCCACCCCCCAGATTTCCCCGCCGGGGGCGGGACGATAAGGAATGGAAAAAAAGGTGATCAGTAAGGCGGCCCAAAGGGAGTTACTGACCCTAAAGAGGAGCAGGGCCATGCCCAGGACATACACCAGGACCACCACCGGCACTAACGAGAACAACGCCGTCTCGAAAGAGCCGGTTAGGGTGGTGAGACTGCGCATTATTTGGCGGAAAAAAGGAATATAGTGGCGATACAGAGAGTTGTCTTTAAAGGCATAATCTCGGGGATACAATCCTGGGTCCAGGTCTTTGGCAATCATGGTGCCCAGGCAGATTTGATCGTGGCCCATCCGGTAGGGAAAATAATAGCTGTAGCCGGTCCATAATACAGACATAAATAAAGCAAAACCGACTATTATTATTTTATTTTTATTACTCAGTTTTTGCTCTGCACTCAGGGTTTCTGGGCTCATTTTGTTATTCGGGCAGGTTTTTGACTGAAAAATTTAATCTACCGGACGATTTTCTAGCCCTTGACCACCGGTATTTTGGCCAATCGCCGGCGGTGCCAATCATGGTCTGGGTGGAACCACAGCATATTCCGTGACTTGGCCAATAAGGGATCATGGCACGGATACCATTGGCGCCGATACAGCTGGGCGCCCACAAAACCCAGATTTTGCAAATAGTTACTCACGGTTTGCTGGTTATTCATCTCGATGAGCATCAAGGGGGGGGAGTTTGTCAGCAGGCGGCGGCTGCCTTTAAGGACCAGGTCCTCCGCGCCCTCCACATCGATCTTGATAAAGGTGGGCGGCGCTCCGCCAAAATCCTGGCGAAAACCATCGAGATTAATGGCCGGGCATAAGTCTGTTTGGCAAGACTGGTCCTGCCGGAGGATAATACTGGCCCCGCCGTCGGCGATATGAGGTCGGGAATACAGGGTCACCCAGCCATAATCATCGGTGACCGCCATTTTAAAAGGAAGGATATTGGTGCGGTGATTGAGGTAAATATTGGCCATAAGAGATTGCCAGGATTGGGGGCCGGGTTCAAAGGCGACGACCAGGCCCTCCCGGCCCACCAGAGAGGAGGCGGTCAGGGTGTAAAAGCCGATATTGGCGCCAATATCCCAAAATACATCCCCGGGGACAAGTAACTTCTGGAGCATGGCAATCTCATGGCGCTCATCATAATTGCCGAAGAAATATATCATTCTTTGTGACGGTTCATTCAGATCCAAAAGTAATTTAAAGCCGAGTTTGATGTTGACTTCAACAAGATCCGGTGATGGGGCCAAAAGTTCATTAAACAACTTATAGATAGATATTTTACCATCTCTAAGGGGGAAATTACTAAGGTAGCATCTGAGTAACTCCCGGAAAATAACTTTAAATACCTTCATAAGCGCTGTTTCTGGAGATGAGTGGCGGCAGTTTAGGGCCCCGGCGGAAACCCAATTTAAAAGCTCTGGAAAAACTTATTTCAGGATAATTGCTCCGGGTGGCGGCCAGAGACGGCCGCCCCACCGCTTTGATTTTTCTGGTGGGGCGGGCCTTAAGTGCCCGCCACCAATATTCTTTCAGGTCATTATTGCAGAGGTCTTGATTTTATTTCAACTCAGGTAAGGGCATGGCGTGCCGTATCCCTAAATTAGAACTTTTTGTCTTAACGCAGGCTAAAGCCTGCGGCTACAGAGACCGGGTTTACGGAGGGACACCAGTTAAAGATCAATGCCAGGATCAGAGAGGGTATCACCGATTCCAGCCCGGCCCCGGCTTTAGCCGGCGCCCCATCAGGGAACTGCTCCCGGTGGTCGCCGGGGTACCGTCCGGCGCCGAAGTTAGGCGAACCCAGGCCAGGCTGGCCATCCCTTAAAGGGAGCATTCGGCGGCTTAGGAACCTCAGGTGCACCAATTTATTATACTTTAATAGCGGAAATTCATGCCAGATTTTAAAAGGAAAAGAGACGGGAGCTGGGGGAACCCTGACCATAAGTTGCGTCTGGCGTCAAACCCACTTCCTCCACCTTCTGCCGGGTTTCACCAAGAGATGGGTCCGGACTGGGGAGAATCACCCCCAGGTTGATACCGATTCCCCCAATAATGGAGGGGGAGAGCCGGTTTTCACCTGGTCAAGCCGGTTTGGGGGAAAATCCTTAAGGCAAATGATTAAAGAAATTCAAGTGGTTGGCCACATTGATTTATTTTAGGGCCAATCGTGCTATTTGGCACAAAATTAGCTTATATAGACCTTGGACTAAACGAAGGCACCAATATGCCAGGCCCCGGATCGGGGGCCGGAGATCTTAGAGAAAGGGGGTGACGACAACCGACGGAAACACCGGTAGACTTTAGCGGACTTAGAGTTTCCCTAAAGTGATGGCGAATTAATTGTGCTTAAGGAGGAATCTGAATGTCCGAAAATCTGAAAAAAGAGGTTCAAGAAGCACCACTACTGTGGCCTCTAACTCCCATCCCCACTTTTGAAGAGGTTTACGACCCCAAAATCTGCACGGAGGCTTCTCGGGAAATCTCCACCATCTTTGAGGGCTGGCTGCATCCCAAGCACGAGATGGCCAAACCCGAGGCCCTGGGCAAAATCCGGGTACTGGAGTGCGGCCACGGCGGCCTGCAGGCCAACACCATGCAGGGCGGCGGCTACCTGGGCGAACTGGGGGCCAATGTCATCATGGTGGAACCCCCCGGCGGCTCCCCCATCCGTAAGCTGGTGGCCTTCGGCCGCAAGCGCTACATGTTCAAAGACAATGTCAACGGCGACCTGTGCGGCGGCACCTTCCTGCACGAATGCCGCAACAAGCAGTCCATCACCCTTGACCTCACCAATGAAGCAGGCCGGGAAATCCTGAAGAAGCTGGTCATCCATGCGGATGTGCTCATCGAGAACTACGCCCCCGGGCAGTTCGACGCCTGGGGCATCGGCTACCGCCAGCTCTCCAAGATCAACCCCCGCCTGATCTACGTGTGGAACGGCCAGAAAGGCCAGTGGGGCACCTTGAAGGACAAGCCGGGTGAGATCTATCCCTCCTCCCCCTGCGCCTCCGGCTGGTGCCATGCCACCGGGCTGCCCAAGGCCTTCGGCGGCACCCCCATCCGGTCCGGCGAACGGTCTGACGACATCCTGTGCGGCAACCTTACGGCCCATGGCACCATCGCCGCCCTGATCTACCGGGACAAGGTCTCCGGAAAAGGCCAGTTCATTGAGGTGACCTCGTCGGAAGCCCACGCCCGCATCCATGACTATGCCTGGGGCTGGTACGGTATGGACGGCTCCTCCAAGCCCCGTTACGGCAACTGGGACCTGGCCATCAACATCTACTCGGTGAACCCCTGCAAAGACGGCTACATGATGGTGGGCGGCGGCCATGACCGGCTGTGGTACCGCATCTGGAAGACCGTGGGCAAGGACCGCCCCGAACTGGAAGACATGATCCTGGATGAGCCCACCTTAAGGGTGGTCATCGACCGGGTCGGCCACGACCAGCAGGTCAAAACCCTGGTCTGCCTCACCGACTGGATGAAGGACTGGACCCGGGAAGAATGCCGCGCCAAGTTGCTGGAAGAAGAAGTGGCCGCGGGCGGCGTCTCCTTCCTGGACGAAGTGGCGGAAGAGCCTCACTACAAGTACCGGGGCATGGTGCGGGCCATCGAGACGGCCCACTACGGGAAAGTCCTGTTCTGCGGCTCCGTGTTCTATGGCCACCGGACTCCGGGCCGGGTGAAAGACCTGGGCCGCCCCGTGGGCTATGACAACAGCGACGTTTACCGCAAGCTTCTTGGCTTCGACACCGCCAAGCTGAATGAGCTGTACGAAAAAGGGCTCATCTAATAGAGGGGGTTAGGAAATATGGCTGAACACTTGGACAAACTGCCCTTTGAGGAATATTGTAAGACCGTATTCAACAAAGACACGCTTGCAGAGAAACCCGAATGCCTGAAGGGCTATCGGGGACTGTCCTGCACCCAGTACATCCTGGGGCCGGCCGCGGCCGCCTACCTGGGTGAGTTGGGGGCCGAGGTCATCAAGATCGAGGTGCCCCGCTTGGGTGAGCCCATGCGACACTGCTCGCCCTACAACGAGTCGTGGTTCTACCCCGTATCCCGGTGGAACCCGGGCCGCGGCACCTCCCCGGCCTTCCAGGGCGCCAACCATAATGAATATCACGTAACCCTGGACTACCGCAAACCCGAGGCCAAGGAGATCTTCTACGGCCTTGTGCAGAAGTCCGACTTCATGGTCTGGAACTATCGGCCCGGCACCTTCGACCGTTGGAAGATCGGCTACGGCGCCTGCAAAGAGGTGAACCCCAGAATCGTCCTGGCCTGGTGCGGCGGCTTCGGCGGCTTCGGCCCCGGCCGCAACTGGGCCTCCTACGACATCCTAGGCCAGGCCAAAGGCGGCGTCTTCTCCTTCACCGGCCACCGGGCCGGAGCCGCGGCGGGCTTCCCCAGCAAGCACACCACCTGGATCATGGACTACTCCATCGGTATGCTGGTCTCCACCGCGACGCTAGCCGGCCTCTACTGGCGGGATACGGTGTCCAACCTGGGCAACTACTTCGAATGCTCCCAGGTGCAGGGTTCCACCCGCTACACCGAATACGGCCTGCCCCTGTGGGGCCGCCACGGCATCGTCCGCATGCGCTGGGGCAACTGGGACACCGAGATCTGCGTCAACGGCATCTGTAAATGCGGCCTGTCAACTTATCCGCATTCGGACCACCCGGCGGAGAAGGAAGAGGGCTACATCTGCGTCCAGGCCTACACTGATCAGGACTTTGCCAAGCTGATGAACCTCATCGGCCGCCCCGACCTGGCCAAGAAGTACCCCACCCACGCTGATCGGGTGGAGGCCCGGCCCCAGGAAGAGATCTACCCGGCCATCGAGGAGTTCTTAAAAGACAAAACCAAAGAAGAAGCCAACCGTATCTTTTCCGGCGCCGGCATCATCTCCCAGCCCCTGCTCACCATCCTGGAAGCGGCCAATTGCGACCACTTCCTGGAGCGGGGCTCCCTGGGCTGGTACGACGACCCCTACTACGGCGATGTCTTCACCCAGAAAACCATGTACAAGATGAGTGAGTCGCCACCGCGCTTGAAGCATGTGCACCGCCCGGTGGGCTGCGACAACGAAGAGATCTACCAGCGGGTCGTCGGCCTCAGCCAGGATCAGATCCGGGAACTGGAAGCCAAGGAAGTCATCTAACCAGGGCGCGGTGGGGGGCTTTCACCTGGCGCCCCCCTTAAGCCGCACCTCTATCTTTAACGGGAGGAATGACTCGATATGACTGAATTCAAAGTATCGTTGTTTTACGATTGCACCAAATGCGAAGCCCGTAACTTCCTTGATCCCTACAGCTACTGGGATTACACGGGTAACTTCAAATGCGCCGGCTGCGATGCCCTGTATTACGCGGAATGGGAAAACGGCCAGCGGGTGGTGGAGCCGGAAGCGCCCCGGGGGAAGGACTTCATCCTGCCGGGCTACGCGGAGACCAAAGACCTGAAACCCCTCTCCGGGGAAGGCAAGACCTCGCCGCCGCCTTTTGCCAACGTCACCTTCCTGGGCAAACCCAAGAATGTCACCGTGTCGGCCCGGGGCAAGCTGTGCGCCTGTGCCCAACTCACCCCGGAAGACCTGGAAGGCAGCTGCTGGAAACGCATCACGGCCCAGCGGAAATACGGGAAATCCTGGTAGTACCTGCGTAACTTCGGAAAAAAGGAGGAATCCTACCTATGGCGATTCTGTGCGAAGGTTGCCAGAGCTTCAAAAACACCTATGACCCGCAGATCTCCAAAGTGTTGTTCGGGCACTGCCGGGCCATTGAATATCCCTTTCTGTTGGGCATCTTCAAGGAAGCCCGCGCGGGTGCCTTTAACACGCCCAAGGAGTGCAAATTCTTCAAAGAAAAGAAGAAGTAGGCTGAGCTAACCCTATCCCGGGGCGCCGCGGCGCGGCGCCCCGGGCTTTTCTTTGCCCTGGGCAAGACAATTTTTCGTAAAATTACCAGGCGCGGCCCGGCGTGGCTGTCCGTATCTGGGCGCACCCCTGGGTGTGTTCCTACCTAAGATGGTATAAAGCCTATGAAGGACTACTCCCTTTATTATTGGGATAAACGTTTGACCGAGGCCGAAGTGGTGGAGTTACTCAAGCTGGCCTGGGACGAACTCTACGACATGGAATACGAAGGCGCCTTCGGGGCCTGGCGGGGGGTGCACTACGAGCCGGAGACGGATACGGTGCACATCACCTGGGATACCATGTATGCCGGCCCTCCCCTGATGATCTCCATCAACCGGACCACCGGCACCTTCAGGATGGACTGCCCCCGGGACGAATTCCTGGAGTTGGAAGAAGCGGAAATCGAGCGTCTGCGCTGCCTGCCGCCGCGGAAGAGATAAGAGCCGGGGCCAGGGGTCAGAGATCAAGGAAAAAATAACCGCTTTAGCCCTAATTCTGCTCACTTTACAATCATAATGGATTCTTGGATGTTAATGGAGGGTAAGGGCATTGAGCCTCTGGGGCGCAGCCTGCCTAAGCCGCGGGGAAATTGACTTGACAATTTTGAGTCTTATAATGTTTAATAAATCTTCGGGATATATAAACTTTTAAGATTAAGATGGAGGCAGTAGGGGCAGTAGATGTCTATTGATGGTTATATTGATTATCAACGCCGGGAATTTTGTAAAGATGTGCAATGTCCGGTACAGATGGAATTGGATGGTCAACCACCGGGCTCGGATGCTTATGAAAAAATAAGACAGATTTGTAAAACAGATTGTAGATATACAACTTATCAATTTCACCATTGGTTGATCAATAAAGGTTATTTGGTTGTCCGACCGGGATAAATTTTTTTTTGAATGATATTAATGATGCTCAAGGGATAGGAGATATACCAATGGATTGGGGAATGAAAAATCGCTTAAGCCGACTTATGCCGAACGGCAAATGTTTTTTTATGCCGATTGATCATGGTTATTTTCAAGGGCCGACCAGGGGTCTGGAGAAGCCGGGAGAGACGATAAAACCGCTTCTTCCTTATGTGGATGCGATCTTTTGCACCCGAGGAGTATTGCGTTCGGCGATAGATCCGATAAGCAGTAAACCGATTGTGCTGAGAGTATCCGGATGTACGAGCATGGTGGGAAAGGATTTGGCTAATGAGGAACTCACCACCTCCATTGAAGAAATTATTCGTTTGAACGCCGCGGCCGTGGGGCTCTCGGTCTTTATCGGCAGTGATTATGAAAAGGAGACGCTCAAGAATCTGGCCACTCTGGTCAATGCCTGCGAGGGTTATGGCATCCCGGTGATGGCGATTACCGCGGTAGGTAGGGAAATGGATAAACGGGAGGCGCGTTATCTGGCTTTAAGCTGTCGCATCGCCGCGGAACTGGGCGCCAAAGTTGTGAAGACTTATTGGTGTGAGGAACATTTTGATAAGGTCGTTAACAGCTGTCCGGTTCCGGTCATTATGGCCGGTGGGCCTAAGTGTGAGACGGAACTGGAGGTCCTGGAATTTGTTCATGACGGTATTAAGAAGGGGGCGGTAGGGATCAATCTGGGCAGAAATGTCTGGCAGAGTCCTCATCCTGTGGCTATGGCGAAAGCTTTAAGGGCAATTGTTCATGACAATCTTTCCGTCAAGCAGGCTCACGAGATCTTCAAGAAGACCAAAGAAAATAAACCAACCTAATATTAAGGTTCAAAGTTCAAGGTTCAAAGTTCAAAGTTAAAGTCAAAAACTTCTCCATTCCGAACCTTGAACCTTGAACTTTGAACCTTGAACTTTTTTAACCCACATGCTAGTTGCCAAATACTACAACAATAACGATATTCGCATTGAGAATCTTCCCATTCCGCAGATCGGGCCGGGGGAAATTCTTGTAAGGGTGCGCGCCAGCGGTATTTGCGGCACCGATGTGATGGAATGGTACCGGATTCAAAAGGCTCCCCGTATTCTAGGCCATGAGATAGCCGGCGACATCATTGAGTCAAAATCAGACAGATACAAAAAAGGAGAGAGAGTTTTTGTCAGCCATCATGTGCCGTGTAATCAGTGCAAATATTGCCTGGCCGGAAATCATACGGCGTGCGATACCTTACACCAAGGCAATTATGATCCCGGCGGCTATAGTGAATTTATCCGGGTGCCCAAGATTAATGTGGATTATGGGGTGTATGTCTTACCGGATCAGGTTTCCTATGCCGAAGGCACCATGATCGAACCCTTGGCCTGCGGGGTCAGAGGACTAGGGCTGATTGATATCCGGGAAAACCACACCGTTTTGATTCTGGGCTGCGGGGTCTCCGGCATCCTGAATATTCAGTTGGCTAAGTTAACCGGCGCCAGGGTGGTGGCCACCGATATTAATGAGTATCGCTTAAATAAAGCCAAAGAGTTCGGCGCCGATGAGGTGCTTCATGCGGCTCAAGACATTAATATAAGGGCGGATAGGGTCATCATCTGTACCGGAGCTTATGCCGCGGTGGAGCAAGCGTTCCAATGTGTAGATAAGAAGGGGATCATTCTCCTCTTTGCCATCCCCAACCGGGATATTGCCATCCCCATCCCGGACTTTTGGCGAAATGAACTCACGGTGACCTCCTCCTATGGCGCCGCGCCGGTTGATTTAGAAGAAGCGTTGGCACTTATTACCCATAAAACGATCAATGTCAAAGACACCATAACCCAGAAACTGCCGCTGGAAAAAATTCAAGAAGCTTTTAAAATTGTTGTTGAGGCAAAGGAATCTTTAAAGGTGGTGTTAGAGCCTAACTAAACTGTAATAGTCAAGGCTTGATTAGACGATCTTCTCTTTAAAGCTTGATAACATCAGACATACTATCCAAATCATATCTGGAATTTTTCCCGCTCCACCGATAAGTGTCTATTCTGGCGGAATATCAAGGGAACGCCGGCGCAAGTGACTGATGGAAGAGTAATTTAAAATGAAAGGAAAAATTCCCATGGCCAGTGAAGTCCTGAATTTAACGGCCCAGATTGTAATATCCCATGCCTCAATGACTGAACTCACTCCTAAGGAATTGGTGAAGGAAATTAAAGAAGTTTATAGTGTCTTGGCTTCTTTGGAAGATGAGATTGTAGTACCAGAGACCATGGCCCCGGTCGCCCGATCACGGAAAACTCGATCCGTGAAAATGGTAGAATCTCCTGAGGCAAAGGCGATTCAAGATGAAGAAGGGCCAGTTTTAGGAGATCCAGATTATCTGGAATTTATGGCAAGCAGAGAGGGGTGAACAGACCCTTGGCGAGGTTTGCTAAAAATAGTTAGGGAATTGGGGTCGTCTAGGGTTCGGACTGGGTTGGCTATTAAATCGTAATGATGCCTTGGTTTTTATTCTGGTTCCCAAGCTGCGCTTGGGAACCCAATTGATTGCAAAGCTTTGCTTTGCTAATGAAATCCCTATCTTAGTCAGGAAGCGCCATTAGTAATTAGTTTGCCCAAGCGAAGCTTGGGCCATAATTGCGTTCCCAAGTCCAACTTGGGAACGAGGGAAATGCAATTTCGTATATCATAGTGCGATTATCGCCCAACACCAGCCTTCATGCGCCATCCCCGGCCTCGGCTGGAAGGCAATGTTAAAGGGCCATTCATGCCCGAATGGCTTGCACAACTATGCAAACAAGGCCGATCCCACCAAGCAATACCCCAAAAATGTCGAAGGCAATACCTACCATATCTGGATCACGCACTTTGGCACTCATGAGAGCTGGACCACCTGTGTAAACATTTGGAGGTTTGAACCAGGTTGCTGTTTTGTGGTTCTTCCATTCCCCGACACCAAGAAAGAAGAATCCCAATGACAGTAACAGCAAGTGTACTCCCTTGATAGCCTCGGCTTCGATGAACAGCGAGGCTATGAAGCCCATGCCGCCTAAGTAGACGAAAGCCTTGTACCATGCGTCAACTGCAAGATTCTTGAAAAGGCTTCCTAAATCCATTTATTAGCCCTTTAACATTCTTTTTTATATTATTGCATGATAAAGAAAAATTATTATGGTTGCCAAGCGGAGTCCCGCTTTATGCGAGATTGGGTTCAATGCCGGGTTAGGCGCTTTTCCGATCCCTGAGTTGTCTGGCTTTTACCAAGCGCTCTGCCAGTTTCTTGGAGAGTGCGCCAGGACCCTTGGGCTGCCTTTCGTATCGCTCTAGGATCGCAACCTCATCCTCGTATCGTTTCTCTTTACGATAAATCATCGCTAACTTCTCATAATACCAGGGTGCTACGCCCTCGCCGGTCTTCTTAGCTTCTTTTTCTGTGGCGTCTACCAACCTGAGAAGCAATTTGATTGCGTCTTCAAATTTATTTTCTTGAATTAGTTGCTCAACCTGCTCAACCTCGGTGGCCCCAGTTTGTCGGTACTGATATTTTATCCCCTTTGGACCGAGAATTTGAAAGAGAATCTCAACATACCCTTGATTCCCCAGATAGGTTCTTAGCAGTCGTGGCCGGATTTGGCCCCAATAACCACCCTCAACGATCACCCGAGAAACTTCTTTGGGCACGTATCCGATAAAGCGGCGCTTGGTACCAAAGAATCCTTTGCTGCAACCGATCACCTTTATCGCGTTTTTGTCGTACTTGTTGCCCGGTTCTCGTTCAAGCTCAAGCCAAACGTCCTTCGCGCCGGCAAAGGCCGCCGCATCTTCCTTCCGAAAGCTGACCCCCGCTACCTCAAGGCGGTCCTCGAATATCTGGAACCCCTCCGGGATATCTTGCTCGTTTAAGTGATACTTTCGCTTACTCATCTCGACCTCATTGCGCCTAACGCCAGGCATAATCGGCTGCCAATAACCTACCCGGTTGACCGCATTTTACTCTCGGATTTCAAAAGTCAACCCCCTCTCTTATACTCTGCCCCCAGGCGCCGCAGCTTCTCCACCTCCGCCGCGGGCAAAGGCGGCAACTGTCCCTGGAGTCGCGGCTGCCAGGACGACCCGGGCGGTGTGTTCCAGCTTCTCCATTTTGTTGTAATATCAAGTCGCAATCAAAGGGCAACAATTGTAGGGGCGTGATTTATCACGCCCGTCTTGAGGGCGCAATAAATTGCGCCCCTATGAAAACACCTTATTGATTGCACCTCGGTATAGGCGTCCGTCACATCCCGCCCCACCGTCATGGCGCTGTGCCGGGATAAGAGCAGGGCGTCAAATTCTCGGAGGAAATCCCGGATGGCCTCCGGCACTGCTTTGTCTCGTTCCCAAGCTGTGCTTGGGAACGAGACAAATATGGGCTTTGCATAATGATGATAAGGTGTCAAAGCCCAGCTTTGAGCAATATGGCGTTCCCAAGTTCAACTTGGGAACGAGGGGTAAATAGCCTGGTGATTATATCTTTTCCGTGTATCTGACGCCCTCGAGGCCCCTAAAATGGGCATCTTGTGTCCATATGACCCCGAGGTAAGTTCGAGCCGTCGCCAAAATGACGCTATCCGCGAGAGGCAGCTTGAGATCGCTGCTGATCCTGGCGGCTCTAAGAGCTATGATCGCGTCCAAAGGCACGATCAATCCCTGGTGCATGGCCGCGGCTGCCTGGAGTGCAGCATCTTCCCCCCTTTGTTGGAAAACTCGTTTGAATACTTCAAGGAGGCATATGGTGGGAACAATGAGAGAACCCGGGTCCTCCAGGGCAGCGGCATAAAAATCGGCATTAGGGCCGTCAGCAAAGTACTCAAGCCAGCCACAGGAATCGACCAGGTTCATACTCGATCCTCTTCTCGGTGCACCTCCGTATCAATCCCCCGTATAAACCCTCGCAAAGCTTTGGGCTCCTTTAAGGGTATGAGTTCGATGCGATTCTCATACTGGAGGACCTGAACCCTGGTGCCGGGCTGAATATCCATGGACTCCCGCACCTCACGAGGGATCACTACCTGGAATTTTGATGAGACGGTGACTGTCTTCATGATGATCTCCATCGATAACGGTTTTGTTATACGGTATCACAATCGATATCATGAGGCAAGATGAGGTATCTGATGCCCGGGGGAAGGAAGGGGCGCTCCAGGCTCATATCATAAGAGTCAACCTCCTCTCTTATACTCTGCCCCCAGACGCCGCAGCTTCTCCACCTCCGCCGCGGGCAAAGGCGGCAACTGTCCCTGGAGCCGCGCCGCCAGGACCACCCGGGCGGTGTGTTCCAGCTTCTCCATTTTGTTGTAGGCGTCCATGACATCGAGCCCCACCGTCATGGCGCCGTGCCGGGATAAGAGGATGGCGTCATATTCCCGGAGGAAATCCCGGATGGCCTCCGGCACTTCTGCGGTGCCGGGGGTGGCATAGGGCGCGGTGGGAATCCCCCCTAGAGTAATCACCACCTCCGGCAAGATGGGTTCCAACAAGGAGATGCCTGCCAGGGTGCAGGACGTGGCGTAAGGCAGATGGGCGTGCACCACGGCCCCCACGTCCGGGCGCAACTCATAGGCCAGCAGGTGCATGCGGATTTCCGAGGTGGGCCTCCCCTCCCCCTCCAGCACCCGGCCCTCCAGGTCCACGGTGAGCACCTGGTCCGCCTCCATGTAGCCCTTGTGCACCCCGCTGGGGGTGATGAGCAGCCGGTCTCCCAGGCGCACACTGACATTGCCGTCCGTGGCGGCGAGGTAATTTTTTCGGTGCAGCATCCCGCAGATGCGCACGATGTCCTGCTTCAACTGATGTTCAGTAGCCATAATTGATCCTGTTAGACCAAGTTGCGGTCATAAAGATAATTTTTTGTAGGGGCGCAATTCATTGCGCCCCCAAGGGCGTGATAAATCACGCCCCTACATTATTACTTCTATGGGCGCAGGCAAGCTTTCCCTTCTTATCCACAGAAAACCGAAAACCGAAAACTTTATTTATAGCAAGCGGCGCGCCAGATCCAGGGCTTCTTGCCGGGTATTGACCAGCCCCTCCCACTGCGCCTCCTGCACCGCGGTCAATAAGCGCTTAAACTTGGGGCCGGGCTCCAAGCCCAGGACCTTTACGAGATCATGGCCGGTGAGCAATTTGGGCAATCTCTCCTGGGGCTCCAGGCGTTCCTTTAAGAACCGGTAGGCGGTCTCGGCCAGATCTGAGAGCACTGCCTCTGAGTCCGCGGGTTTCTGGGGCCCCTGTCCCGCCAGACTGTCGGCCATGGCCAAGACGAACAGGCCGGGAAGTTCCGCCCGGGCAGCCCGCACCAGCCGGCCCAGGGCTCTCAGGCTCAACTCTCCCTGGCGAAAAGCGGGCATAAGCAGGAAAGGCCTCATGTGCAGGCTGATCAGGGTGGTCACTGTCTTGACTTCGGCCTGAGAAAAACGCAACCTTACGGCCAGGCCTTCAAAAAGCTCCAGCCCCACCCGCTCATGGTAATAAAAGGTATAGCGCTCCGGATTGATGCGGCGCTCCCGCACCTGGGGCTTGCCCACATCGTGGAACAGGGCCGCCAATTTCATTAGCGCCGCCTTGGGCCGGCCGGCCGCATAGCGGGCCACCTCCGGCGCCAGTTGCTTAAAAAATTTCTGAGGCGCAGCCAGCACCTCTTCCAGATGGCACACCGTCTCCAGGGAATGGCTGAAAACGTCCAGGTGATGGAAGCCGTTCTGGTCCACGCCTTTTAAATCCGCCAACTCGGGGAATATCTGGAGCAAAAGGCCTGCCTGATCCATCTCTTTCAAGACCGGCCCGGCTCTTGGGGCCCCCAGGAGAATAAACAACTCCTGGTGCACCCGTTCTCCAGCGACCTGGGAAAATTCCGGCACATATTGGCGAATTGCCGCGGTGGTTTCCGGAGTAATGGTAAAACCATGCGTGGCGGCAAAACGATAGGCCCTGAGCAGGCGCAGGGGATCGTCCTTGAGGTTATCCGGGGCCACCATCTTCAGCCAGCCCCGGCTCAGATCCGCCAGACCCCCGCCGGGGTCGGTGAGAATTAAAGATTGACCTTGGAGGATGGCCTCTAAATCAAGGGCCAGGGCATTGAGGGTGAAATCCCGGCCCCACAGGTCGCCCTCCAGAGTGGGCGCCCGAAATTCGGCCAGGTCCAGGATTTCCTCCCCCCACACCACCCGGGCGGTGCGCTCCTTTTCATCCAACAGAACAAAAGTGCCCCCCAGGGCCGCGGCCAGGTCCCGGGCCAGGTCCAGGGTTTGGGCGGATACCGCCAGGTCCAGGTCCGGGGCCGACCGGCCTAGGGCCAGCTCCCGCACCGTGCCCCCCACCAGATAGACCTGAGCCCGGCGGGCCCCGGCCAACTCCCCCAACACCTTGAGGGCGCGCCGGGACGCCAGACGAGACGCGCCCTTTAAGAGGTTATCCATTAAATCCGCCAACGACATGGCAAACCTGACTGGGTTTTGGTTGTGTGTGGGGGAGGGCAGGTAGGGGCGGGGTAACCCCGCCCGTACGTCCACGGCCTTCCCCCCACCTGTCCCACTTGCAAGTAATTATGCCTCTACTCCCTGGCCCTTTCCCAATATATTATAAAAATGGTATTTTCTCATACCCTCATTTTGGATAGGGTATTTTTCGGATCGGGAAAGATTCCCGATTGGCGTACAGTGGAGGTTAAGGTAAAATCAACCGAAGCCTTATGGCTGTGGAAGTCGGGGCCTTTTGCCCCCACTGCCCCCGCCAAGAATTAAGGGGTTTGGGTTGGGGGTTTGGGGGAGGGATTGTAAGGGGGTCTGCGACCCCTGGCCCCCTCCCCCAAATACCATAGGCGGGAGGCAAGCGATGGCGGGCCGAATTGGGAAATCCGTTTTTGTCTGTCAGGGTTGCGGTTATCAGGTAGCCAAGTGGTTGGGCCGTTGTCCGGAGTGCGGGGCCTGGAATTCGCTGGCGGAGGAAATGGTCCCCACCGGCCCTTTGAGTGAGGGGCAACTGCCCCCCCGGCGCAGCACCCCGCAACCCCTGCGCCATCTCAAGGCGGCTTCTGAGGTGCGCCGAGCCTCCGGGTTGGGTGAATTCGACCGGGCCCTGGGAGGCAGCGTGGTGCAGGGGTCCGTGGTCTTGTTAGGGGGCGACCCCGGCATCGGCAAATCCACCCTGATTTTGCAAGCCCTGGACCGCCTTTCCGTAGAAGGCCGCCAGGGCCTGTATATTTCCGGGGAGGAGTCCGAAGCCCAGCTCAAGCTCAGGGCCGACCGCCTGGGGCTGAAGTCCCCGAGCCTGTTAGTGGCCTGCGAGACTTGTTTGGAGAATATCCTGAAAATGGTGGAGGAGGTCAAGCCCGCCTTCCTGGCCCTGGACTCCATCCAGACCATGTACACCGCCACCTTGCCCGCGGCGCCCGGCTCCATCACCCAGGTGCGGGAAACCGCCTTCCGGCTGGTGCAGCAAGCCAAAATCACCGGCATCGCCACTTTTCTCATCGGCCACGTCACCAAGGAAGGGACCATTGCCGGCCCCATGGTGCTGGAGCATCTGGTGGATACGGTGCTCTACCTGGAGGGGGACCGCAGCCACGCCTTCCGGCTGCTCCGCACCGTCAAGAACCGTTTCGGCCCCACCCAGGAGTTGGGAGTGTTCGAGATGCAGGAGACCGGCCTTCAGGAGGTCCCCAATCCCTCGGCCCTGTTTCTGGCGGAGCGCTCTCTGGAAGTGCCCGGCGCGGTGGTGGTCCCCAGTTTAGAGGGCACCCGACCCATCCTGGTGGAGGTCCAGGCCCTGGTCTCCCCGTCTTCCCTGGCCCTGCCCCGGCGACAGACCATGGGAGTGGACCCAGGGAGGGTGTCCCTCTTGGTGGCCGTTCTGGAAAAACGCGTTGGCCTGGCCATGGGCGGCCAGGACCTGTTCGTCAATGTGGTGGGGGGCGTGCGCCTGACCGAGCCGGCCCTGGACCTGGGCGTGGCCCTGGCCCTGGCCTCCTCCTTCCTGGACCGGCCGGTGCCCGCCGACACCCTGATCTTCGGGGAGGTGGGGCTTACCGGGGAAGTCCGGGCCGTCAGTTCCCCGGAAGTGCGCCTCAAAGAGGGCCGGAAATTAGGGTTCGCCCGGGCTCTCCTGGCCCGCCGCCAACAGGAACACCTGGGCGACTTCCCCGGCATGGAACTCCTCGGCGTGGATACCCTGGCCACGGCGATCCGGAGCATTTTTCCGTGAAGGCAGGGGTCAGGGATTAGAAAAATGCCGCAGGATTCTGAAATAGAGAAAAAGCTTCGTAGGGCGCGTCTTACGCTCTTACATTTCTTTATAAAATTGGACAATTTGTGCTATTGTATCCAGTAAAGCAAAGGAGGCAGAAAATATATGGATGCTGAAAAATATAATCGAGATGTAGTATTGGTTTGTCCTACGTGTGGAGGCACTCAATTTGAGTATGATAAAGGAGTTGATGAGACGATCGAGTTAGTAAAATGTGCGTCCTGTAATCGAGAACTAACGAAAGACGAGTTGATCCGCGAGAACAGTGAAAATATCTCTGAGCATGTAAAAGAAATTGGAGGTGAAATTATGAAAGACGCTGCAGAAACTTTAAAAAATATCTTCAAAAGATAGAAAATATAACAGGATAAAATAAATGGAGATTAATGCAGGAAACGTTATAGCCGGAATTGCGTTGCTCCTGTCTGGATACGCAACTTGGAAAACAGCAAAACTCAACAATCTACTCTTGGAGAAAGAGAGAAGCGAAGCGCTCAACAAAAAGCAGGCAGATTTAGGTGCTTCCTTCATTAAAATCGGAAGCAATGATCGTAGGTTGAAAATATGGAATAAGGGAAAAGCCGCAGCACGTAACGTAATGATCGAATTTCCAGAAGGAAATAATATTTTAATACAATCAGAAATCGACCAAAAATTTCCACTTGAATTATTGGACACATACCAGTCTGTTGAATTAATCGCTGCTGGTGCCTTGGGCATGAAAAGAAAACATCCTATTCGGCTGATTTGGTCTGATGATTCCAGTGAGCGGAATGAAAAAATCGTATACCCAACAATTTGACCCACAATACAAATAAACTGGACAAAATCTCGTATTTTGTCCAGTTATGAAAACTACCCCGCGAACATTGGGCAGTATGAAGCAAACTGTTTAATGCGGAAAAACAAGGCCCGGCCTTGGGCCATTGAGTTGGGGTAAAAGGAGGATAAGGAAGAATACCTATAATTAGAAAATCTCTATGCGGGTTTGACTACCATCCTTTTTTTGAATGAAAAATTGACCGCCCGACTTTTGTTCTTGCGAAACAATGTCAAGAAGTGCAAGGGCGCGCCGAATTACTTCCGACATAGTTCCGGCACCCGTGCGGGCCTGAAGGTCATCGAGCAAACCTTTAGTCTTGGGCGGCATACTGAGGTGCAGCCTCTCTTTCTCCTGATTTTCCATGTCTTTTGCTACCTATCCATTCTGAAATAATCGCCACTATCGCGATTGTTGCTATGGAGATAATCGCGATCGACAGAATCAGGGCATCGGCAGCGCCCACGCCCGCAAGTTTTAGGGCAATGAGAATTGCTAAGGAACCGACCAGCGCCGGTTGATGGCGCGACCGTATCAGAACCCAAGCAAAAACTTGCGTCCAGCGGCTTACTGGCCCCCATTCTGCATCAAGTTCAAAAGTAGATGGATCAACTACAATGACCTTTTTTCTTCTCCGGCTGCTCTCCACGGCTATTCCTCCCGTTGTGGGAGGAGCTAGCCAGTACGAGCACCCGAGCAAGCAGACGATGAAACATCATGTCTACTCCTCCCGTGAACTCCTACTAGGCCTTAGTCAGACCGCGCCACCATAGCCATACGGCTATGCACGACTTCGAACCAGAGGAATGAAACCAGACTGCGCCACCACAGCCATACGGCTGTGCACGAAAACTGAAAAAAAGTGTTTTTAACCGCTTTTGTCACATGCGAGCATGCGAGAAAAGTTCGGAGCTGTTGCTGTCGGGGCGCGTTCCCAACTAAGCACAGCACCGATCTCCGATGCAGGTTAGATTCGTCGTCTGCCTTGGGACAATTCTACGGTCCGTGCCTTTGGACAATGTCCCCCTTCAGACATGATTGATCCCCGTCATCAGAGGCGAGCTACCGCTCACCCAACCACCTATCCTCATCATCACAGCGGTAAGTCGCATGTGTATTATATGCATATAAATTACACATGTCAACGAAAAAGTTTGTTCCTGTTAAAAAAAATCTACGCAAAGTGTCCCTATTCCATAAATACTATACAGAAGGAATTATTTTGTCTAATGCGAAAAACCATGGTCCAGACAGGACGCGAGTTTCCTCCCCTCCGAAAACCCCAAAAATAGACAAAAAGATGCCCCGGTAAATGTAAAAAAAGCTTGTAAAATGTAAATTGACATTTTACAATATTCCTCAATGGTTCGGAGCTTTCGGCACAAAGGCTTGCAACGACTGTTTCAGCATGACGACGGCAGCAAGTTGCCGCCGGACATGGTGGCGCGGATCAGGCTGATTCTCTCCACCCTGCACGCCACGCAAGAAATTGAGTCCATGGATATTCCGACTTTTCGTTTGCACCCCCTTAAAGGGGCGTTGCAAGGGTTTTTCTCAGTTACCGTCCGCGCCAATTGGCGGATTATATTTCGTTTTGAAGGCGGCGAAGCTTTCGACATTGATTTTGTCGATTATCATTAGGAAAGGAGAACGCCATGGAGATGAAGAATCCTGTTCATCCCGGTCTTTTGGTTAAGGAGTGTCTTGACGATCTTGGCTTGACGGTTGCGGAAGCGGCGGCGGCTCTCCATACGACGCGGCAGCAGCTTCACAATATCGTTGCGGGGCGTAGCAGGGTTACGCCGGAAATGGCGATCCGTTTTGAAAAGGCGTTCGGCGGCACGGCGGATACCTGGCTACGGATGCAGGTGAATTATGATCTTGCTCAGGCGCGCCAGCGTGCCGCCGAAATTGTGGTTGAGCGGCTGGCGCCAAAGGTTGCCTAGTCGTGATGAATGACCAAAAATACCTCACCAGCCATAAGGTGGACATGCTCCTTGCCGCCACCGAAGGGGCACGCCACGAGGCCCGCGACCGGTGCTGGTCGCTCCTGATCATCTCCCATATAAGCCAAGAACTCTAAACTTCTTCTACTCCGGGTAAAGCAGAAAATTACGGCGCACTTCCATAAAACGCGCCAGGTCTTCCTGCCAGGCGGCTTCCAGTTCCGGCACCGGCACTCCCTTATCCAGCCCCTGGCGGATGTTGGCGTCGCCGGTGAGCAGGTCAATAGGGAGGCGTTCGGTCTCGTATTCATAGGGCGGCAGGCGCCAGGCGAACTCTTGGG
>JAUXZG010000237.1 GCA_030694005.1 Desulfobaccales bacterium
TTGTCAGAAGCGACAATTTAAAAAACAAACACTTGGCTATAGTGAGGCAAAGATAGAGTCATGATGGTCACCTCCATGGCGGACCTCGCCATCGATCTGGGGGCCCTGGCGCACAATTATCGCCAGCTGCGCTCTCTGTGCGCCCCCCAGGTGAAAATGCTGGCGGTGGTCAAGGCGGATGCCTACGGCCACGGGCTTGTCGCCGCGGGCCGCACCCTGGCTGGGGCCGGAGTGGATTACCTGGGGGTGGGGTCCTTAGAGGAGGGGCTGGCCCTGCGCCAGGCGGGCTTGGCATTGCCGGTGCTTTTGCTTCTGGGGATTCTCCCCCAGGAGGCCGAAAACGCGGTGGCCGCGGACCTGGAGATAGTCTTGTTCCGCCAGGATGTGGCCCAGGCGGTGGCCGCCGCCGCCCACAGCCAAGGGAAAAAGGCCCGGGTGCACCTTAAGGTGGATACCGGCATGGGCCGCCTGGGGTTGCTGCAGGACGAGGTGCTGCCCTTTCTGGCGAGTCTTAAAAGACATCCCCAACTGGAGGTTATGGGGTTGATTTCCCATCTGGCGGTGGCGGAGATAGAGGATAAGTCCTATACTTTAAAACAGCTGGCCCAATTCACCGGGCTGCTGGCCGCCGCCCGCAGCCAGGGCTGGGAGTTGCCCTTAAGCCATATTGCCAACAGCGCCGCCACCTGGGAGCTTCAAGAGGCCCATTTCGGCCTGGTGCGGCCGGGCCTCATGCTCTACGGCTCGGCCCCGGCCCCCCACCGCCCCCCGCCGGTGGCTTTGCGCCCGGTGATGTCTTTCACCTCCCAGGTGCTCCAGGTGAAGCGCCTGCCGCCGGGTAGCCACATCAGTTACGGCTGCACCTACACCACTACGGACTGGTGCCGGGTGGCGGTGGTGCCCGTGGGGTACGCCAACGGCTACAGCCGCCTTATGTCCAACCGGGGCGAGGTGCTTATCCGGGGCCGCCGGGCCCCCATCCGGGGACGGGTCTGCATGAACCTCTTTATGGTGGACGTCAGCCAAATTCCCGGGGTTAAGGAGGGAGATAGAGTGACCCTCCTGGGCACGGACGGGGGGGAGCGACTCTCCGCAGATGAGCTGGCCGGCTGGGCCCAAACCATCAGCTACGAAATCTATCTCGCCCTGGGGAACGCCAACCCCCGGCGCTACCTTGGAGCATAATAATATGGAAAGGAAACCGGACACCCAAGAACCCAGCATCTGTGTGGTCTGCGCCTGGCGCGAGACTTGCGTGAAAAAATATTCCTTCACCGGCCA
>JAUXZG010000245.1 GCA_030694005.1 Desulfobaccales bacterium
AATAAAAATTTTAAACATTTGCATTCCAATACTAAATATAAAAAGAGAAAATTTTCAGTGTTACATGAAGCTAACATCAAATAACTGACCCACTGTCACCTTTCCATATTTCATGACAAAAACGTCCGTTAGCAACATAAAGTTCTTACCATCAGGCGTCAGGGCCATGTTCCATTGTTGTTTTCCGAGCTTGAAGGTTATTGCAAATGTGTTGCTTTTAGTTCCAATCCACGCGCCTACGGTGGGCGCGAATAAATTAAGGTTTTAGTAAACCAAAAGAGGCGTCCTGCGAATGGTACGCCGCCACAACTTGCTGCAAAGTAGCTGGCCGACCAGAGTATCGATAAACATCAAAAGATTTTAGAATCATTCAGTGAATGACTACGCCCCAGGGTAAATTTCCAACAGGAATGTTGGAAATAAGCTTGTTTTCAGCAGTATCAATCACTGAAACGCTATTGCTGCGACCGTTGGCCACATATAGTTTTTTCCCATCTGGTGTCAGCGCCATGTTCCATGGACGTTGGCCTACAGCGACTGTAGTAATCACCGTATTGGTCGAAGTATCAATGACACTCACATTACCATCACCGCCATTACTAATATAAACACGGCTGCCGTCATGCGAAACTTTCACACCATTTGAGCGCAATCCAACTGGAATGCGATGCAGAATACCCCAATCACCCACTGAAACCACTTCAACTAAATTAGCTGCTTCATTTGCAATATAGGCAAATTTACCGTCTGGAGTAAACCCAATGCCACGCGGGTGCTTAGTTGCTTTAATCAAGTGGACAGATTGATGCGTTGCAACGTCAAACACATCCACATCTCCACTTTTTTCATTGCTCGCTAACAACCATTTTCCATCAATAGAAAATTCACAATGTTCAGGGTTTTTACCTTGTGTTTTGCTAGTGTGAGTCACTTTCAATTTTTTCAAATCAACGAATGAAACTGCATTCTCCTCCTCTAAGCAAGCCGCAAGTGTTGTACCGTTTGGCGAAACTGTAATTCCCTCAGGCTCATCACCAACTGCAATCAGCCTCTCTTGCTTACCTTTCTCTAAATCCACCACCGAAACTGCATTTTTATCACGCACCACTACATAGAGTTTTTTGCCGCTAGGGTCCATTGCTACTGCTTGGATTTTTTTTCCAAATGTACCTTTTTCAGGGAGTGTTTTCACCACTTTATCCGTACTGGTATCTATAACAGAAACTGTGCCGTCTTTTTCATTCGGCACATAAGCAAATGGCGCGGCTAAGACTGACCCACTTGCAAACAATATAGCGAGCATTGCAGTGATTTGTTTTAATGCAATTTTATGAGTGTTCATGGTTAATTTACCTTGGTTTATTTGAAGGGTTTACTGATTATATGTGGATAAAAAAATGCCAGACACTATGCGTGTGTCTGGCGATTAAACACTTTGGAGAGTGAGTAAACACATCATAGCGACTAGCATTTAGTCGCGATACATCATAAATCCCAAAAATATATAGGATAAAATCCCGAAAGGAGCTTTGCTATTTAAAATACTTTAGCGATGGACTTTCCTTCGTTATCTTGTGTGAATATTTCAATTTTTTGCACCGTTTGTTTTAGCAAACCAGCAGGTAAATCAAATTCAAATTTCACATTGGGATTTTCAGCAGTGCCTACACCAAATATAATTTGCATCACACTTATCCCATCAAATTGAATATCCGTATTTTTAACGTAAAAAGCAGGTTTGTTTTGCTTGGTTTTAGCATCGGTTTGTAAGCCTGTGTACATCGGATGCTTAACTTGCAAAGTGGCTGATGCACTTTCATGCAATTTATACGGTGGATTAAGCTGAAATTTAATTGCCCCAGCGCTAGCCCGCACGGCGGCTTCATATTCTGAAACTGCCCCAGCGCAACCTCCACCCGCATTAACGCGCGCCGTTGCCATCAGCAATGCACCGCTTTGTGTTTCAGCAATGGCGCGTATGGTCGAGTCACTATCTAAACGCACTCTGGTGGCAAGCGTGAGTTGATTAAATGCATGGGGGAATTTGTAAGTGGCAGCTAATGGTATCGGGTTGGCATCAATCAAAATATAGATGCTTTTAATTGCATCATTAGCCTGATTTTTCACCATCAGAGTTACAGGCACTTGCCCTGCATTTTCCGCGCCTAACGGCGCAATCACTTGCATTAAATCGGTGTTGTTTATTGACCGTTGGCTAAAAAATGCTTCTTTAATCAACGGCCAATTTTGCTCAGATAATTCAGCATGGCTAGTGTTAGCAAAACCCATGGCAAACATACACACCAAGAAAAACTCGCTTAATCTTAAACTCAGTGAACGCATGATTAAGGCACAAACTCGGTTTTGCTTGGGTCGTGATTGTAACGCGGCACTTGAATAATATCGCCATCGTGCATTTCAGGTACTTTATGCACGCGCACTGTGCCCACTTTAATTTTACCTGTGCTTTCGTCTAACCAAAAATCGACATCGTAAATTTCGTCTTTACTGCCTTTTTTACGAAAATCTGTGCAGGCAAAATATTGCCCACTGTCTTTTAATTTACGCACGGGTTGATGCACGCCGATAAATTCCAGCTCGACTTCTTTACCTGTTTTATCATCAATGAGTTTATATAAACCAGTGTTGGCTGCCTTAGATGAAACGATATGCTCTTCAATGGCTGACATCACTTCCCAGCTACGTTTTTGTTCTGACTCACCTGGATGCTCAGAAGCTGGAATCCACCACCAAGGCTTGGGCTGACGTTTTACCATCGTCCAGTTTGCGCCGTCTTTCTTAGGGGATTTATAAATGCGCACATCAAATAATTCAAGCTTGCCATTTTTTGGTTTTACCCAAAAATCAATTAAGTATTTTTTATTTGTGTCATCTTTTGCCGTGAAAATCGCTTCTGGGAAAAAGCCGTAACCATGCAACGTGCGCATAAAGTCTATATTTTTGTACTTCAGGGATAATTTTTCACCTGTAGCGGAATCATGCACAAAATAAATGCCGTTGTTCTTTTTTGCTTCGTCTTGAATCAGTTTATCTATCCAAGTTTTTACATCATCCACACTATATTTGCCCATGTCATCGCCTGTTTGCGTGACTTCACCAGCGGAAAAGTGATCTTTAGCGCGCTCTAGATTGCGTTTTGGGTCTTTGGTAAATTCAGTTTTAGCATCAGCTGTGCGAAAGCAATAGGTTTTGCCATCAAACACGGAATTCACTGAGCAATCGGTTTTAATGCGTTTGCCTTCTGCCAAGCCCATGACACACATATTATCAAATTCACCCGACACTTTAATTGTGCTTGCTTGTGGTTTTTCGGCTTCAGCCGCCACCACGTAGGTATTGCCCTGCTTGAACATGCCCGCAAATAAATAAGGGCTTGCAACCAAGCTAGTTGCAAGCCCTAAAGCGAGTGATGATTTCAATGAATGTTTGCGTATCAATTGCATTTTAATGCTCCTTTTATAAAGTAAAATTTGCAATTAAAATGCATTATCTTCTGTTATTGTATTGCTTAATGTGACCATTATCACAATAAAACACTTTTATATATTTCTGTCATTTACTTCTCAATAGCCTTTATAAAGCCAACAGCAGCAGCTTCATAAAGCTCGTTAACGGCTTTATTCGCGGCTGGATTATCTGCGCCTGCAGGTGCTTCCATCGTGTTGGCTTTGTTGTAAAAACGTGCGGTTAAAGTGACTGTAGAGGTACCTGCTGCTTTGCCTGCTTTTACTTGCGCCACAGTGCGGTAGTTGCTCACGGCAATGGTGCTGTCTTTGCCGTCCACCAATTTATAATCCAGCTTCATGTCCGCATCATTAGCTTCGCGTAGTTTTTCTAAAAATGTAGTGCCATTTTTAAGTTTCACTAAACGGTGCGGCATTTCTTTGCCTGATTCTTCGTCTTTACGATTTTCTAGTTTTACATCGGTCACATCAGGGTGCCATTGACCAATCGCGCCAAAATCTTTGAGTAAAGCCCACGCTTTTGCTGGCTCAGCCTTAACTTCAAACTCTTTCATTACTTTTTGACCACTTGGACCGTGTGCGAAGGCTGTTACAGGTAACAAACATGACACGGCTAACATTGCTAAAAACTTTTTCATGCTGGCTATTCCTTTTACTTATTTATTTAATTACTGCGCTTCAAGCACTTTTTTTAGATTTGGCAAACCTGCGTCATACACACCTTCAACCGCTTTTACAGCAGTTTCGTTGTCTTCACCTGGTTTTGGATGTACATCGTTAGCTTTGTTATAAAAGCGACCTGTCCAAGTAACCGTAGATTCACCAGCCGCAGGGCCAGCTTTTACCGTCATTACCGCACGGTAACCGCTCACAGGTAACACGCCTTCTACAATCTTGTATTCCAATTTCATTTCTTCATCTGAATTGATGGTTTGCTTTTCTAAAATCGTGCCGCCACCTTTTAAAGTGAGCAAACGATGTGTTAATTGCACACCATCTTGATCAGCCTTAGTTTCAGTTTTGGTGCTTTCTACGGCTGGATGCCATTTGTGAATACCGCCAAAATCTTTCACCAATGCCCACACTTTGGCAGACTCGGCTTTTATCACCACTTCACGAATCACCTTTTGTTGCGTAGGCGCATTGGCTGCACTGGCTGATAATGGCAATAACAATGTGGTGGATAGAATAAAAGTTAAAAACTTCATACCGTAAAACTCCTTAATTTATAAACGACTATCAAAAATTAAATACTTAAGCTGGTTAATGCGCCATCTCAAGCACCTGCTTTAAACCTTGCAACCCTGCGTCATAACGCGCTGCCACTGCGGCTATCGCTGCTGCATTATCTTGCCCTGCGGGGGCTTGCATGGCGTTGGCTTTATTATTAAACCTGCCGACCCAAGTCACCACACTTTCACCTGTAACTAGACTAGGTTTAACGCTAAGGGCATCAGAATAACTGCTCACCGCGATATCGCCCGCAATCATCACTACGCCTAACTTCATTTCGCCAACCTGTGTTTCACGTTGTTTTTCGGTGATGCTACCGCCATTTTTAAGCGTTAATGTACGAAAGTTCGTTACTTTTCCCTCCGAGTCTGGCTTATTTCTTAGCTTGCTTGCCAACACATCAGGATGCCATTTTTGCATTGCTCCAAAATCATTCACCATTGCCCACACTGTGGAGGGCTCAGCATGAATGGTGATTTCTTTAGTCACCTTTTGCGGGCTAGGGCCACATGCACTTGAGCACAAAGGGCTTGATATGACGACGATCAATGTCGCCGTCATTAAAGAGCGATTAAGCTTGTTATGCATTTATTGCCTTACTTCTTGGATGGCGTTTTCTCTGTCAGTAAATAAGAAATGTAATTGCCTTTTTCTTGCGGAGTACAATCGCTACCAACCACTTCATTACAATGCTCGGTGAATTTCTTTTCTACATTTTTTACTGAGCTAAAGCGTTTTGCATTTACGGCTGGAGATAAGGGCTTGATTGATTTTCCTGTCACAATATGCTTGCCCGTATCGGCCGGATTTGCCGTATGGCAAGATGCGCAAGCAATGGCTTTTCCTGGGTTTTTAGTGTCACCTTTAAACTGTATGACTTCACGATTAAAGAAAGTTTTCCCTTCTTCAGCAGATAATCCTGCGTAATTTGCATCCGCAGCTTTTGCCGCTGCGGCATATTTATCAGCAATTTTTTGTGCGGTCTCTGCATCTGCTAACACCTGCATTGATGCAGTGGCCAGCATGGCGAATAACATATAACTAGTAACTTTCATTTCATACTCCCTGGTCATTTAAATATGTAGATTGATAAAATTTCTTAGTGCGGGTTGCCAATAAACTGGCCAAATGCACGACTTTTTGAACCTGTGGCAATACTGATAATTTTTTGATTGGTCTTAGCGTCAATCACGTCCACTGCATCATCCATCCAACTAGCGACATAAATGCGATTATGTTTGGCGTCGTAACTAATACCTTCTGGAAAACCACCTACTGGGATGGTTGCAATGACTTTTTGCAATTTGGTATCAATCACCGAAACACTATCAGCCCCGGTATTGCTCACATAAGCGCGTGAGCCTACTGGGTTGGTCACCACACAGTAGGGATGCTCGCCCACTTTAATGGTGGCTGTAACGATATCACGGCGCGTATCTATCACCGAAACCGAATTGCTATGCACATTCACCACATATAAATTTCTGCCCTCTCCACCCAGCGCCATACCAAATGGATGTTTGCCGACGGCGATTTTATTCACTACTTTTAAGCTGCGTATATCAATCACGCCGACTTCATCGCTATCACGATTTGCCACGTACAAACTTGCACCTTCTCGACTCACCACCATGCCTGATGGGGCTTTGCCCATTGGTACTTCTTTAAAATTTTTTCCTGCATCGGCTTCTAATATTTTATTGGTGTCAAAAACCAAAATGCGGTTTTTAAACCAGTCCGCTACAAACAACTGCGAGGCATTCTTGCTTAAAGTAATGCCTACAGGTGCGATATCTAGTTTAATTTCACCGACAACTTTATTGGTTAGCATGTCAACAATAGAAACCGAACGACTTTCAACATTGGTCACGTATAAGCGGTTTAGAAAATGATCTATCGCTACACCAACTGGCGCCTTGCCTGTCGGTATAGTTGCTACAACTTTGTTGATGGCTAAATCAATCACAGAAACGTTATCTGCCCCTTGATTGGTAATATAAGCTAACGGTTCAGCGAGTATCGCACTTGAAGCTAGTAAAAAAAAACCACCCAATAACGTGGGTAGTCTTTTATATGTCGGCTTGTTTAAGCGCATGAAGCAATTACCATTTAATGTTTTTAGCATCGCCACGGAAATTACCGCGGATAAAGTAAATAATGCGCCACAAGTCATCTTCCGTTTTGATGAGCTGACCATGTGCAGGCATTGGGCCTACGACATTTTCACGACCTTTACGGGTGTAACCTTGTTTTAGCAACTCATCACTACCTAAAGCTACCAAGCGGAATAAGGTGTCGTCATCAGCACCAAAGACCCAAGTTTCGTTAGATAAAGGGGGGCACATACCGCCACCACCATTGCCACCGTGGCAGCCATTACAGCTTATGCTCATGTATTTTTTCTTACCTGCTTCAACCAAATCCGGGTTCATTGTCGTATATGAGTACGGATTTTTTAATGTGCCTTTGGCTGCAGCCGTTGCAACATCATGCGGTGATTTATCTGAGCCTAATGGTTTGATTTCTGCGGCAGTAGATTTTTTCTTTTGTGCTGGCAATGCAAAGCCATCTGCGCCAACAGCAGGAGTGGCAGCAGCTTCTGGTGTTTCAGCGGCGGCTACTACAATTTTTTCTGGCATTGCCTTTTGCGTGGCAGCTGACACCTTTTTCACTTCCGCCATCATTGCCGGCTTAGCGCTTTCAGCCCCTTTATCTGTGCTAGCTGCACACGCTGTGATGGATAACATACTTAGCATGGCAATGACGCCTGTAAATGCAAATTTCATTTCAAAGCCTTTCAAAAAAATAAATCACTACAAATAACACGATAAAAATAATCATTAAAATTACCTTGCAACTATCTAAACATTTAACGCTATGCGATTAGTTTGGTATGACGGATTAAATCCTAATAAAGCATAGGATTTAATCCTGCAAATTTTTATTGGGTTATTCCGTAGGCTTTTCTAACATCGCCGCCGCTTTTTGCGAATCATTGGCTTTGGCTATTTGCAATGCAGTTTTACCTTCGTCATCTTTAAGCGCAGGATTGGCGCCTGCTTTCAATAGCAATGAAACAATCATGTCTTCATTACTGAAGGCCGCAATCATTAAAGGTGTTACCCCCCCTGCATTTTTCGCATTTGGGTTAGCTTTATATTGCAGCAAAGTTTGCGCAAGCGTTTGGTTACCTTTAGTCACAGCAAGCATTAGTGCATTAAATTTTGCGGCACCCATGGCAAAATCTGGGTTTGCATCATGGTCTAGCATGGCCACAGCGGCATTGGCTTTGTTATCCACAACCGCCATTGCCAATGCTGTCATACCATCTTTATTTATCTTATTGAAATCAGTTTTGTATTTACCAAGCAATCTGAATATTTTTGGCTCATTGGAACGAACGCCATACATGGCGGCTGTCCAGCCATCACCATCCTGAATATTGGGGTTTGCTTCGTAAGCTAGCAAGCCATTCATCACGCTAATATCACCACTTTTGACGGCATGCATGAGCGCAGTTTGCCCCTCTTGATCCTGAAAATCGATTTTTGCGCCACGTTTGAGCAAGTATTCAATTCGGGTATTATCTCTTGCAATCGTTGCATTGAGTGTCTCTTGTTCTAGGGTGGAGCCTTGTTTAAGCGCCTCCTCCACCTTGCTTGGCAACGTCGCAATATCGGATTGGACTGGTTCGTGGGCTTTTCTAACTATTTTTTTATATGGGCCATGTGATCGAAGATTGCCCGATATGACGCATTCATCGCAGACAACCAAAGGAACACCATAATCGTCAAACACTTTTCTAATTTTATCTTTTTCTTTCAACATCACAGCTTCGATTTTAGCCTTGAGGTCTTTAGCGTTTTTACGCATGCCAATTCCCAGCGGAAATTCCATTGGTGTGATATCTTCAAGCCGATTCACTGGAACAATCGTAATCGGTTCATTTTTGATTGTTTTATACCAGCCTGCCATCGGCCCCCAAATAGCAGCAATATCCAATTTACCATCTAACATATTCTGAACATCCATGTGAGGCTGGCGTTCTGGGCGCAAGTCTGCATCATGCGCGATGGTGCGTACTATGGTGTTTTCACGTTTCAACCCACGATCTTGCAACACGGTACGAATCGCAGAATGTTGAAAAACACCCACCTTATATTCGTTAAGTAACTTAGGGTCGTGCAAGGTTTTAACATCTATGCCCTTATCACTTCGATAAGCGAGAACAAATGTGCTTTTATAAACTGGAATTGTTGTTAACATCCGTTCATCATCGGGTGTCATGTCCATTAAAATATCGCATTCGTTGTTATCAAATGTTTGACGCGTTAACCCACGATTCAAATATGGCCGATAAAAATAAGTCACATTTGTACCAAGCCCCTCTGCAATAATTTTTGCAATTTCGATGGAATAGCCCTCCCCCTTATCGTTTGACATCGGCATATTCCCTGGGTCGGCACACACTCTTAGCGCCTCAATTTTCTTCTCAGGTGAGTTTTCTACCACTTCCTCAGCAACTGCTGGCAAATTTAACAATGCCATTACAGCTACGAGCATTGAAGGTTTTAATACTGATTTTTTGAACATCTGAAACTCCATTTTACATAAAACATTATTAACTAGAAGTTGATTATTTATTGAATAATCAGAGAAGTTACTGAATTTTAACATCACTTTAAGAGCATTTAACTTCTTGAAAGTTCAGTTAAATTTAAAAGCTTTATGTAGGAGAAACGCTTCGCGATGAAGCATCGCTCCTACATAAAGCTTTACACATAGAAAAAGCAGGTGACGCCTAAACGCCACCTGCTTAACTTTTACTACACTCCTAGCACTAACAAATTAGTCTAAACGGAATGTAAACAATGTACCGCCTTGAGGAATCTTATCTAAACCCGTCGCTTTGGCCATTGCAGTTGCACCAATTGCGCCGTACTTATCATCCATATCAAGACCTGCTGTTACAGGTAAACCAATCCAGCCGCCGATACCTGTCCATACAGACACGTATTGTTTGCCTTTGATTTTGTAAGTGATTGGGTTGCCGATGATGCCTGAAGCTAATTTACGGCTCCATACCACTTTGCCTGATTTACGGTCAACTGCGCGGAAATCACCACCCAATGAACCGTAGAATGCCAAGCCGCCATCAGTCACTAACACACCACTCCAGTTTGGATAAGGATCTGATACTTCCCAGATAGTTTTACCAGTCACTACGTCAAATTTCTTCAACTTACCAGTAACACCTGGTTTTTCAGGGTACATATACACGTTAGCAAACACATAAACGGTACCTTGTTGTGTATGTGTACGCTCTTGCGGCTCATCTTCCATACACCAGTTATTAGTTGGCACGTAGAATACGTTTGGCTCTTTAGGATCCACAGCTGCTGGTTGCTGATCTTTACCACCCATTGCAGATGGACAAGCCTGTGTATTTACATCACGCGCAAACGGTGAGTGCTCTTTCACTTTAACAGGGCGACCTGTTTTTAAGTCAACTTTTTCAGCCCAGTTTACAGTCACAAATTTATGTGCTCGTAGCAAATCACCATTTTTGCGATCTAACACATAAGCAAAACCATTACGGTCAAAGTTCACTAATGCATCAACTTTTTTGCCATCAATAGCCAAGTTATCAACCAAGATATTTTCGTTCACACCATCGTAATCCCATTGATCAAATGGTGTTTTTTGGTATGCCCAAACCATTTCGCCTGTGTCGATTTTACGTGCCATAATGGTCATAGACCATTTATTGTCGTGCTTACCTACATTGGTTTTTGGATCCACTTCGTTACATTTTTCATGCGTTAAATCAGCACCTGTGTTACTGCAACGATAAGATGGAGACCAGTGACCTGGGTTACCTGTACCTGCGTACATAATGCGTAATTTAGGATCATAAGTGAACCATGCCCAAGGAGCACCACCACCGATTTTCCACTCATCGCCTGGGTATGTGAAACCAGTACGTTGACCAGCTAAACCGTAGTGTGGGTTGGCTTTGTTAGTATCTTTAGTTAAGCATAAATCTTCATCTGAACCTGTACTATGACATTTCCAAACTTCTTTACCTGTTTTCAGATCATAAGCCACTGTACGACCGCGTGCAGCGAATTCATCACCACCGAAACCAGCCAATACTAAACCTTCAGCGACCATTGCTGGACCTGAATGCGTATCACCTTTTTCTGGGAATGCATGTTTAGTGACCCAAACTTCTTTACCAGTTGTAGCGTCAAGAGCAATCAAGAAACCATCTAATGTGTGAAAAACCACTTTACCATCAGCATAATTCAAACCGCGGTTGATGGTATCGCAACATGCGCGTGGCACTGCCGATTCATCACGGTCAGATTTTTTAGTATAGTTCCAAATTTGTTTCGGCTGGTCAGGATTAGATAAATCCAACGCTTGAACAATGTTCGGCCAACCTGAAACCATGTACATCATTGGTTTGCCATTATGCTCAACCACTACAGGCTGACCTTCATGACCGCGCAATGTGCCTGAAGATTGTGACCATATCATTTGCAAGTTTTTAACGTTTTTTGTATTAATGTCTTTTAATTGGCTGTGGCGATGCATAGCCAGGTTCTGACCAGGTGCCGCCCACATATTGTGGTCTTTACTGCGTTTGATAATTTCTTCGTTTGCTGACGCTTGACCTACCATGCCCACTAAGGCAACGGCACTCAAGGCAGTAAACATGGCTTTAAATGTCCAAGTTTTCTTCATACTTCCTCCGTGATTAAAATTTCAACCCCTAACAAAACTGTTGCAATGTGTTACAAATCATTACAATCACAACATGGGTTGAACTATATGCCCGCTTCATTTCCAGCGATTGAGAATTAGTCACTCAATTGGTTGGGATATTTTCCCGCATGAACAGGGAGTGAATTTTTTATTTAAATTGTCCTAATTCATTCAGACTTTAGTGATTACTTTATATTAGACACCTCTAAAACTATCGGGATATATTCCTGCATTAGCTTGTGAGTTTTGCCATTGTGCAAAATAAAACGGTCAGCCATTCTTTAAGTGTCGCTTTCCAATACACTTTCAATGCAACACAAAACCAAGAAGCAATCGAGTAAAAATTTCACGCCGCAAGCTTATTGGCGAAAAGTTAGCTTGGAGCTTATCTATGTGCCAACGACATTTTTTCTGGCTTATATTATTTCTAGTTATTTCAGCCTTTCTGAGCATTTTCATGCTTGGGCACTCAGCTATGAAAAAAGCTTGGATATTGATGAGCTTTTACCTGCATTATTGGCAAGTTTATTGGCTTTGCTATGGTTCGCTAAACGCCGCATTAATGAGTCAAGGCAACTTATTCAACAAAACCATGCGCTATTACAGCGTGTACTTAAAGTGCAAGAAGATGAACGCAAACGAATTGCACGTGATTTGCATGATGATTTAGGACAATACCTCAGCGCCATTAAAGCGCAAGCAGCTGGCTTGTTGGTTGATGCAAGCAGCTCAGTGGATGTGCAACTGACAGCTAAAAGCATTACATTAAGCGCAGACCACGCCTACAACACCACCCACAATTTGATACGTACATTACGCCCTGCGGCCTTAGATGACCTTGGGCTATCTGCAGCATTAGAGCATTTGCTTGATACATGGCGGTCGATAAGCACGGAGTCGATGCAAAGTGTAGCTAGGCTAGTTAAAACTAGCCAACTAACCAATTACCAGCTACATATTCACGGCGATATTGATAGCTATCACGAGCCTGTCAACATTACCGTGTTCAGAATCGTACAAGAAGCACTGACCAATATTGCCAAACATGCCCGCGCGCAAACGGTGCTGATTGACATTGAAAGTAAAACGAATTATTTAACCATTGCGATTACTGACGATGGTGTGGGCTTTGATGTTTCCAAGAAAAATTCTGGTTATGGCTTACTTGGCATAGCAGAGCGCGTTGAAGCACTGGCTGGATGCATGAAAATAAATAGCCAAGCTGACGCAAGCCACGCTAGCACTGGTACAAAAATTAACATTCAGATAAAGGTTTGAAAGTAATGGGTACATCTAATGGGTCTAAGTTATGAATGCCGCCGTTAAAGTTTATCTGGTCGATGACCATGCCGTGGTACGTGAAGGCTACAAACACCTACTTGAAAAAGCCAACATCAAAGTGGTTGCTGAAGCGACCAGTGGTGAAGAAGCTTATCTAAATTATGAAGCCATTAAGCCCGATGTCGTCATTATGGATTTATCTATGCCAGGCATGGGCGGCATGGAAACCATCAAAAAAATATTAGCTAAAGACAAATACGCGAAAATACTCGTGTTCAGCATGCATGATGAAGTGATTTACTGCACACGCGTCATGCAAGCAGGCGCAAGTGGCTACGTCACTAAATCAAGCGCTCCTAGCGTATTAGTGGAAGCTGTGTTTGCGATTGCCGCAAACAAAAAGTATATCAGCCACGACCTTGCCCATACAATAGCAACGCAACGCCTAAAACCAGTCTCCGCTCTAGATCACTTAACACCACGGGAATTTGAAGTATTTAGATTACTCGCAAAAGGGCTGTCGCTAGAAGAAGTAGCCAATACCCTCAACCTGAATTACAAAACCATTGCCAACCACCAAACACATCTTTTACAAAAGTTGCATG
>JAUXZG010000249.1 GCA_030694005.1 Desulfobaccales bacterium
TGTATGCTGCAAAAGGAGAGTTAATATTCCTTTCTGATCAAGATGATATATGGTTACCCAATAAAATAAGCCTATGTAAAGTTCAGCTTGATAGGTTTTTACTTGTCGTTACCGACTGTGTTGTTGTGGATGCTAATCTCAATAGCTTGAGCCCTTCATTTTTTGCGTTAAAAAAATCCAGAAAAGGAATAATGCGGAATATATATAGGAATAGCTATATAGGTTGTTGTATTGCGTTTAGAAGAGAGTTGTTAGATATTGCCTTACCTTTTCCTGTCGGTATCCCAATGCATGACGTTTGGTTAGGAATACTTGCTGAAATAAAAGGGGATGTTGCTTTTTTACCCAATAAACTACTACTCTATAGAAGACATGGTAATAATTTATCTGGCCTAGATAGTCACTTTAGTTTACTAAAAAAAATAAAAATGCGTATTTCTTTAATATTAAATTTTTTTATAAGACTACTATGGCTCGGTTTAATTAGAGCATTAAAGTTTATAAAATCAAGATAAAGGCGGTTTCGGATAAAGTAAGGTGGTCAGCTGATATAGTTCACCATTTTTCTCGGCAAAGGAAAATGCACTATGAGCTACACACCGCGTGTCAGTCGTGGTGTAAAATCACCAAGAGAATTATTTTTAGGACAGCGCGTGGATGTACTAGCTGTGTAACCAATTGCACTTATTGTCCGAAACCGCCTGTGATTTGTATTACTCTAGTTCCATTAATTAATGAACGGTCTCCAATTTGGTTTTAATTATCTTTTAGAAAAATAATTCGAGTGAAATTACATGACTTAAAAATTTCCGTATTGCTCGCCACTTTCAATGGTGAGGCGTATTTAAATGAGCAACTGAAAAGCATTGAAAATCAGTTGGATGTTGAGGTTTTAATTGTAGTTTCAGACGACGGCTCATCTGATCACACGCCACAATTATTGAATGAGGTGCTTGCTGTAGATCGCCGTATAACTTTATTGCCCAGCCAAAAGCAGGGTGGTGCAGCGGCTAATTTTTTTAGGTTATTGCGTGATGCCGACTTAACGCAGGTTGATTATGTAGCGCTAGCTGACCAAGATGATATTTGGCAGGCTGATAAATTGTCTCATGCAGTACAGAAGATTTTGATAAATAATGTTGATGCTTACTCAAGTAACGTAACAGCATTTTGGCCAAATGGCTCACAGAAGCTTATCAATAAAGCACAGCCACAGCAAGAGTGGGATTACATGTTTGAATCCGCCGGTCCCGGCTGCACTTTTGTTTTAACTCAAAAACTAGCCTTGGGTTTACAGATCTTTTTAATCGCCAACCAAGAAAAATGCCAACATATTGCGCTACATGATTGGCTTATTTACGCCTTTGCTCGGTCGCGAGGGTTTAAATGGTTGATAGACCATGAGGCACACATGCTTTATCGACAACACGCAGGCAATGTGGTGGGTGCGAATGTGGGAATTAAAGCCAAGCTAGCCCGTTGGCAGAAACTGCGCGAAGGCTGGCTAGTGAAGCAGGCACTGCTGATTGCCGATATTTTAGGTCACAACGATACTTGGCCAATACAAAAACTAAAACGTTATCATTTTGTTGATCGGCTAGCTTTAATAGCGAATGTAAATAAATTACGCAGACGCTTGCGCGACCGTGTTGCTTTGGCGTTGTTTTTATTATTGCCATTAAAGAAATGAATGCTGCCATGACTGAAACAGCCGACGGTGTTTATAACTTGTAGGTTAGTAACATATTTGTTATATTATCGTGCATGAGTTATGAAATAATCTACTATAGTGAGGCTTTGCAAGCTGAGATTCTAGCCTTACCTGTGGGTTTGAGTGGGCGCTATTTTTCTTTAACTGACCGTATGCAGTTACACGGTGCAAACATTGGATTGCCACACACTAAAGCATTTGGCGATGGTTTGTTTGAGTTGCGCCTTAAAAGCAATGAGGGCATTGCCCGTGTTTTTTATTGTACCTTGATAGGTAAGCGCATTGTCATGCTACATAGCTTTATTAAAAAAGCACAAAAAACCCCCATACATGAGTTACGTATTGCAGAAACTAGAATGAAGGAAATTAAAAATGCTAACACACGCTGAATTAAAGGCTAAAGCCTTACAAAATCCTGCTGTTTGCACAGAGTATGAACGTTTAAACCGTGAAGAATTTGCTATTTTGGATGAAATGCTAGCAGCACGACGTGCCGCTGGCCTGTCACAAGCACAAGTTGCAGAACGTATGGGCACAAAAGCACCTGCTGTAACTCGCTTAGAAAGTGCATTAGCCTCTGGCAAGCACTCACCTAGCATTGATACGTTACGTAAATATGCCGCAGCCTTGGGTAAACGAGTTGAAGTTCATCTAGTCTAATTTTCTTGTTAAGCGTTTTATCCCACCCACTACATATCGTCCGTTAATCAGCCAACTGCCCCTGTACTTTTGTAAGACGATATGGATTTAAGTGATTTATTGACCCTGCGTCACACATGTTATGCCGGCAGCATGAAAGTAACGTTGTGGGGGGTAATCCCCCCATTATTAACTGCAGTTAAAAGTAGATACTAAGGCGCCAAGGTATAAAAATTTATAGCTTGATGAAAAGTTAAATAGTTTGCAGTTACTTAATTTTGCCTGTATATTTAATTTTAGTTAATTTGGCAGGCAAAAAATGAAGGAACTCTCAGATCAGCAAAGATTATTTTTAGTCGAGTCAGATCAGCTCTATCG
>JAUXZG010000260.1 GCA_030694005.1 Desulfobaccales bacterium
GCCGACGGCCAGGCCCACCGCTATCACGGCCACAACGACATCGGCCTCAGTCCCCAAGGGGAAAAGCAACTTCAGGACCTGGCCGCGCAACTTAAGCCCATCCCCCTGGCCGGAGTGTATGCCTCTGACCTGTTTCGAGCCTTTCGGGGTGCGGAAATTATCAGCCGGGGGCGGAATATAAAACCCCAGGCCGTCCCGGAGTTTCGGGAGGTGAATTTCGGCGTCTGGGAGGGCTTGAGTTTCGAGGAAATTGCCACCCATTACCCTAAGGAGCTTCAGGGCCGCTTCCAGGACCTGGCCAATTTTTGCATCCCCGGCGGCGAAAGCCTCATGGACGTGCGCCGGCGGGCCTTGCCCCGGCTGGACGAACTTATAAAACAGCACGCCGGCCAGACCATCGCCGTCGTGGCCCACGCGGGCATCAACCGCGTCATCCTCAGCGAGGCCTTAGGACTCCCCTTAGATAACCTCTTCCGCCTGGACCAAAACTACGGCTGCCTGAACATCATCGACTACTTCCCGGACCTGCCCGTGGTGCGCCTGATAAACGGCGGGGTGAATGGGGTGGGTGGAGGGCCGGGGTGGTAAAGCGAGATGTGGGGGGAGGGCCAGGGACCTGAGGTCCTCGTACAATCTCCCCCCACACCCCCTCCCAACCCGCAAAAGTGGTAAATAACTGGTGGCACAGGCGTCTCGCCTGTGCAGATAAGCACCGGCGGGACGCCGGTGCCACTAATGTGGAAATGAAAAAGGGGCGACCCGCTGGGTCGCCCCTTTTCCTCTCGTCCCCAAGCTTGGCTTGGGGACGCCAGTGCCAGCCAAGCTTTGCTTGGCATTGGCAAGGCCCCAAGTGAAACTTGGGTGACATTTGGGTTCCCAAGCTCAGCTTGGGAACCAGAAAATATCAGCTATCAGCCTGATAAACCAAAAATACCTTTAGTTTCCAATAATAGGCTGCGCCGCCAATCTGGATGGAACGCCCGAATCTCTAATTCTGCTGAAAGCTGAGAGCTGACGGCTGAAAGCTTATTCATTAGCCCCCTCCCCCAAACACATATTCCTCCAGATACCCGGCAAACGCGGCCGGGTCCCGGGAGCGTTCCAGGTAGAGGGTGAGGTGTGGTTCGTCGGTATTGTAGTAGGGGGGGAACTCCGTGGGCGCGGCGCCGCCTTTGCAGTGCACCAGGGCGGTGAGGTAGATGGCCGGAATCAGGCGCCAGTCCGGTTGGTCGTGAAGAGGCCCCGCCACCCGCTCCTCCACGGTGGCGATAACTTGGGCGGCGGCTCGGATGGCCAGGGGCCAGTCGGCCCGGCGGGGAATGAGCAGGTTGCCGTGGTTATCGGCCTGGCTGCCGTGTATTAGGGCGACGTCCGGGTTTAAGGCCCGGACCACCACCAGGTCTTCGCCCCGAAAAGGGTCGGGGATCACTCTAAATGCCGGGTTGAAGTCCAGGTAAGCGGACCCCAATATTCCCCGCACCGGCAAAAACGGCAGACCCTTGCCCCCCGCCTGGAGGGCGTTCAACAACGCGCCTCAGGGGTACTCCCAGCAATCTATTACACTCTGTTCCACGGCCCGGCGGAAGTGGGGGGCCATCCCGTATTCCCCCAAAACCACCTGGGCAAAATGGAGGCGGGACACCGCCCCGGCTCCAATGAGCAAATCCACATTGAGGCCCCCGGTGGGCACGGCGACCAGGCCCAAATTCTCGCGGCCCTGGCGGATAAGCTCGCGGATCAGGGCCATGGGGGCCTGGCTGGTGTGCCCCCCCAGGGCTACCAGGTCGCCGTCTTTGACCAGGGCGGCGGCTCCGGCTAAATCAGTCCAAACAGGTGGCATCTGAACACCTCGTAGGGGCACGGCGTGCCGTGCCCCACATAGTTTTTATAAAACTAGTTTTAGGTCCCGCAATTACCTTTAATTAAATTTTGGCCCCAAAGACTCCCCCTCCCCTGGTGGGAGGGGGAATTGTCTAACTCCCAGCATCTTGACCAATTTTACCACCCCCACCCTAACCCTCCCCCATCAAGGGGGAGGGGAAAATGAATTTCCCCAAAGGACATGCTGGTAAAAGCAAACATATTATTTATGAGACGCGCCACTAGTTTTACATGGAATCACTAAAAATTAGGTGGGGCGGGCCCCTTTGCCCGCCAGGGCAACTGCCCTAGGGGGCAGGCGCAGAGGCCTGCCCCACCAACATTTAAATTTTCTGAACCTGGTTTGATATCACTCAGTCCAAACAGGTGGCATCTCGGTCTCCTGGTAAAGGATTTTCGTCCATCAGGGCCAGGAAGTTAAGGAGGATGCGGGCCGTGGCCCCCCAGACGACGGTCTTATTTTGGCGCCAATAACAGACCCGGGTAGTCCGGCCTTTATAAGTATAATTGCCGGTGCTCCAGCGCCCGGTATCGCAAAAGCCCGCCACCGGCAGAAAAAGCAGGCGCTTCACCTCCCGGGGGTTGGGATGAAACTCATAAGGATAGGGGATGAGGGCCACGTAGGCGGTGATGCCGTAGCCGGTGATGGTGGCGATGGGTGGTAAAGCCCCCAGGACCTCCACAACTTCGGGCTCAAGGCCGATTTCCTCCTGACTTTCCCTTAAGGCCGTGGCCAGGAGGTTGGGGTCCTTTAGGTCCTGCACCCCGCCGGGAAAGGCGATCTGGCCCCGGTGATCCTTCACGGTCAAGGTCCGCTGGGTGAACAGCAGCTGGGGCTCCCCTTGGGAGAAAAACAGGGGCACCAGAACCCCGGCCGGCAATAAATTAGGAGGCGTCGGGGCGGGCTTCGGGTTCAGGGACAAGCGCTCTTTGAGCAGGGGCAGACTGAGCCGGGCCATAGGCCTTTTGTAGCATGGAAATCCGGCGATGACAAGGCAGGGTGGGGGGTTTTTAATCCTCTCCGGTTCCTCAACCTGTCCCGGGGAAAAAGAATTTATCCTTGTCCATCAGGAAGCCGAACATCTTTACATCAGCGGTAAGGCACGGCGTGCCGGGGGGTGGAACCTGGGGGGCGGGACGGAGTAAGGACCGGGAGACTTTCCCCTTCCTTACTAACAGGCTGTTGAAAAACTACCCTAATTGGCAATTTGTCATTCTGAGCGAAGCGAAGAATCTAGTCATATTAACAACTTCTAGATCCTTCACTTCGTTCAGGATGACAGAAAAATCGTTTTTCAACAGCCTGCTCATTGGTTATGGAAGGCAACCCTAAACGCTGCGGTAAATCTGGGGATTGCCCCCTGTCGGTATCATCCACCTTGATTTTTCCTCCTCTGCGGGCTATATTTTATTATATTTAGTCTTTACTAAGACCAAAGGAATTTAGCTGATGACCCAGGAAGACCTTAAGGCTAAGATCAAGGCCGCGGCTCCGGAAGGGAAGATTTCCTGTCCCCAGGCCTTTCGAGTGGCCGAGGAATTGGGGATCACCCGCAAGGCTCTGGGTGAGCTGTTAAACGAACTGAAGATCAAAATCATCCAGTGCCAACTGGGTTGCTTTTAAGAGTATGGCCCATCTTTTCGGTCCGGTGCCCTCACGCCGCCTGGGGCGTTCCTTAGGGGTGGATCTGATCCCCCCCAAGACCTGCCCCTATGATTGCCTTTACTGCGAGGTGGGCCCCACCACGCACCAGACTTTAGAACGCCGGGAGTATGACACCGACGCCATCCTTAGGGAGTTGGAAGGCTATCTGAGACTTCCGGGGATGGAGCTGGATTTCATCACCCTGGCCGGCTCCGGGGAACCCACCTTGAACCTGGGGCTGGGGAGGATTATCAAGGCCCTCAAAAAAATGACCGACACCCCGGTGGCGGTGTTGACCAACGGGGCCTTGCTTTATCTGGCGGAGGTGCGCCGGGAGCTGGGGTCTGCGGATGTGGTCCTCCCCTCTCTGGACGCCGCCCGGGAAGAAACCTTTCGGGTCATCAACCGGCCGCGGCCGGATTTTTCGTTAGAGCAGTTGTTGGCCGGGCTTAAGGCCTTTCGGCTGGAGTTTGCCGGTGAGATCTGGCTGGAGATCATGGTGCTCAAAGGCCTCAATGACGGAGAAGCGGATCTAAGTGCGCTTAAGGAGGCCATCCGGAAGATTGCCCCGGATAAGGTACAGCTCAACACCGCGGTGCGCCCGGTGGTGGAAGATTATGCCCAACCCTTGACGGCCGGGGAAATGGCGGCCGTCGCCACCTTTTTGGGGGACGGGGTAGAGGTCATCGCCGCCTTTGACCGGGACCGGGCAGCCCAGGCGAACCTAAGCGACGCCGCTTTCCTGGAGGTGCTGGCCCGGCGACCCATGACCGCCTCGGACCTGGCCCAGGCCTTGGGGCTGCCCTTGCCCCTGGTGGAGGCGCGGCTCCATCATCTCTGTGAGTCCGGTCGGATTTCTTATAATTTTTATCAGGATCAGGGTTTTTACCGCAGTCAATCCATTGCATAGTTGCTTAAATCAGCCTATTTTAAAATGATAAGGCAATTTAATGGCATACTTAAAGTTCCCCTTTAGAAAAGGGGGGATTTTCCTCTAAATACAACTTAGCCTGGCCGCTTCAGGCCTCTAACCGAGAGAGCACGCTACCCCTGAGACCCTTTGAATTACCTTTGAGGAATTAAGATATGCACGGCCCCTTTGACTTAGGCATGGATGTCGGCTCGGTGAGTGTCAATTTGGTTGTAATGAGCCCGACCGGGGAGGTGCTCTTAGAAGAGTACCGCCGTCACCTGGGAGAGCCCTACCGCATTGCCCTGGAACTATTGAAATCCCTGGAGCCGGAGTTTCCCCTTAAGAGGTGCCGCCTGGCCGCCTTTACCGGCCTGGCCGGCAAGGCCCTGGCGGAGATCATGGGTGGTCTGTTCATCAACGAAGTCATCGCCCTGGCCCGGGGCACTTATCACTTCCACCCGGAGGCCCGCAGCATCATCGACATGGGCGGCGAGGACGCCAAGCTGATTTTGGTGGGAGAGGAAGACGGCCACCTGGTAATCCTGGACTTTGCCATGAACACCATGTGCGCTGCGGGCACCGGCTCTTTTTTGGACCAGCAGGCCCACCGCTTGGGTTACACCGTCGAAGAATTCAGCGGGCTGGCGCTGAAATCCACTACCCCTCCCCGCATTGCCGGACGCTGCAGCGTGTTTGCCAAAACCGACATGATCCACTTGCAGCAGGGGGCCACCCCGGACTTTGAGATCATCGCCGGCCTGTGTCAGGCCATGGCCCGCAACTTAAAGAGCAATATCTCCAAGGGCAAGACCATCAACCCGCCCGTGGCCTTTCAGGGGGGAGTGGCCTATAACCTGGGAGTGCGCCAGGCCTTCCGCCAGGTCTTTGACCTGGATGAGGCGGGTCTCATCATCCCCCCGCATTTCTGCGCCCTGGGGGCCGTGGGCGCAGTGCTGGTGGCCCAGGAGCAGCCCCCGGCAGATTTCACCCTGAGACTGGAGCCTCTTAAGCAGCATCTGGCCCAGGAAGCGGAGCCGGCCCGGCGCCTGCCGGCCCTCACCCCTCCCACCCCTCTGGGGCCGGAAGATTATCTGGTGGCTGACTTGCCCCCGGAAGGGGAGGTGGTGGAGGGTTACCTGGGTGTCGATGTAGGCTCCATCAGCACCAATGTGGTGGTCATCGATAAGGAGATGCGGGTTCTGGCCCGGGAGTACCTGATGACCGCCGGCCGGCCGCTCGAGGCCATCACCGAGGGCCTCAGAAGGGCCGGGCAGAAACTACCGGGACGGGTTAAAATCGTGGGCGCGGCCACCACCGGCTCGGGCCGTTATCTCACCGGGGACTTCATCGGTGCGGATGTGGTGCGCAACGAGATCACCGCCCAGGCCACCGCAGCCGCGGCCATTGACCCCACGGTGGATACCATTTTTGAGATCGGCGGCCAGGATTCCAAGTTCATCAGCCTCAAGCACGGGGCCATCGTGGATTTCATGATGAACAAGGTGTGCGCTGCCGGGACCGGCTCCTATCTGGAGGAGCAGGCGGAAAAATTAGGGATTTCCATCCGGGAAGAATTCGGCCGTCTGGCCCTGGCGGGAAAAAACCCGGTGCGCCTGGGGGAGCGCTGCACGGTGTTCATGGAGTCGGACCTGGTGCACCATCAGCAACGCGGCGCCGCCAAAGAGGACCTGGTGGCCGGCCTGTCTTATTCCATTGTCCAGAACTACCTGAACAAAGTGGCGGAAGACCGGCCTATCGGCAAAAATGTTTTCTACCAGGGGGCCACCGCGGCCAACCGGGGCATTGTGGCGGCGTTTGAGCAGGTGTTGGGCCAAAAGATTACGGTGCCCCCCCATCACGATGTCACCGGAGCCATCGGCGCGGCGCTTTTGGCCATGCGGGAGCGCACCTGGGAGACCTCCCGCTTTAAGGGCTTTGACCTGGCCGATCGGGAGTACCGCATCACCTCCTTTGAGTGCCAGGGGTGCGCCAACCACTGCGAAATTCGTCAGGTGAAAATAGCCGGAGAAAACCCCCTGTTTTACGGCAGCCGCTGCGAAAAATACGAAAAGGGTCGCGAGGTGCCGGCCGTGGAATTGCCCGACCTGGTCAAGGAAAGGGAAGATTGGCTTTACGGCCCGGAGGGCCCGGAGGTCTCCAAAGAAGGGGACCGGGGCCTTATCGGCATTCCCCGCACCATGTTTTTCCAGGAACTCATGCCCTTTTTTAGGACCTTCTTTGAAGAACTGGGCTTCTCCGTGGTTTTATCCCCGAAGACCAACAAAGGGGTGATCCGCCAGGGGGTGGAGTGCGTGGCCGCGGAACCCTGCTATCCGGTGAAGGTGGCCCACGGGCATATTCTGGACCTGCTTAAGGCCGGAGTCAAACGCATTTTTCTCCCCAGCATCATTGACATGGCCCACCCGCACCCGGAGATTCGCCTGGGGGTGGTCTGCCCCATGGTCCAGACCCTGGCCTATACGGTGCCCGCGGCCATTGATTTCGCCCCTTACGGCGCGGAACTGCTGACCCCGGTCCTGTATTTTGGCCGGGGCCGCAAAGAGTTACGCCGGGGCTTGAGGGCTTTGGGGGGACATCTCCGGGTCTCCTCCTTCCGCCTGGAGAAGGCCATCCGCCGGGCCGAGGCGGCCCAGCAGGACTATTATGACACCTTGCTGGCCCGGGGCCGTGAGATTCTGGAGTCCGTGCCTCCTGGAGGCCGGCTCATGGTCCTCATCGGCCGGCCTTATAACGCCCTGGATCCAGGCATGAACCTCAACTTGCACCGCAAGCTTAAGCAGTTGGGCGTCCTGGCTATCCCTATGGACTTTTTGCCCTTAGATGATGTGGAGGATTTGCCTGAGATCAAGCCCATGTACTGGCGCTTCGGCCAGAAGATCTTGAGGGCCGCGGAAATCATCCGCCGGGACCCCCGGCTTTACGGCATTTTCATCACCAATTTCGGCTGCGGCCCGGATTCTTTTATCCAGCACTTTTTTAGAGACAAGATGCGGGGCAAGCCCTACCTGGAAATCGAGATTGACGAACACTCCGCCGATGTGGGGGCCATCACCCGGTTAGAGGCTTTCCTGGACAGCTTGAAGAATGTCACGCCCCAGGCGGAACCCGTCCGGTTCTCTCCTTACCGCTTCCGGGTCACCAAGACGGACCGCCGCAAGATCTTCCTGCCGCCCATGACCGACCATGTCCTGGCCCTGGTGGCCGCGTTTGAGGCCTGCGGGGCTGAGGCCGAGGCCCTGCCGGATTCCGATGAAGAGACCCTGGAACTGGGCCGCCGTCTCACCTCCGGCAAGGAATGCTACCCCCTCATCCTCACTACCGGGGACCTGGCCAAACTGGTGCAGCGTTCCGACTTCCAGCCGGAGCACAGCGCCTTCTTTATGCCCTCAGGCGACGGCCCTTGCCGCTTCGGCCAGTACCACCGTTTTCACCGCCTGGTGCTGGACGAACTGGGTTATTCCCAGGTGCCGGTCTACTCTCCGGACCAGAGTGAAACCATGTACCAGGAGTTAGGCATGGTGGGGGGCGATTACACCCGCATCGCCTGGCGGGGGGTGGTGGCCATCGACCTGTTGGAAAAGAAACTCATGGAGACCCGCCCCTATGAGCGTCGCCCGGGAAATTGTGACGAGGTCTATCAATTTTATCTCAAAAAGGTGCACCACACCCTGCGAGACCGGGGCGATCTGGCCGGGGTGCTCAAGGAGGCCCGGGGGACTTTTGACGGGGTGGCCCTAAACGGCGACCGGGACAAACCCATCGTCGGCATTGTCGGGGAAATCTACACCCGGGCCAACAAGTTCGCCAATGAAAACGCGGTCCGGGAAATCGAGGCCTTAGGGGGCCAGGTGTGGATGCCTCCCATCGGCGAGTGGCTCCTTTATGTCAATTACACTGCCAAACAGCGGGCCCGGGCCTTTAAACGCTATGGCCTGCTGTTGCAGATCCTCCTCAAGGAGCGGGTCCAGAAGAAGGAAGAGCACTTGCTGGAAGAGATTTTTAGGGGCAGCTTGAAAAACCTGGCGGAGCCTACCATCCCGGAAACTTTGGCCCTGGCCCGGGGTTATCTGGACCCTTCTTTCGAAGGGGAGGCCATTTTAAGCATCGGCAAATCCCGGGACTTCGTCCGGAAAGGCGCCTGCGGCTTGGTGAACATCATGCCCTTTACCTGCATGCCGGGCACCGTGGTCAACTCCCTGTTCAAACGCTTCCAAGAGGAACACGCCAATATTCCCTTCCTGAACCTGGCCTACGACGGCCAGGAGCAAACCCATACCCGCACCCGCCTGGAGGCCTTCATGTACCAGGTGCGCCAATACCAGAGCCGCCGGCGCTAGGGGAGGGGGAAGGTGGCAAGAAATTTGGGGGAGGGGCCTAAGGGGCGCTGACCCTTATTCCCTCCTCTAAACCATAGGAGATAGGCAGATGGAGAAATTTACCGCAGTTTTTGAGCAAGAGGGAGAATGGTGGCTCGGGTATATAGAAGAACTGCCTGGGGCCAACACTCAAGGCCGAACCCTGGAAGAAGCCAGAGAAAATCTGAAAGAAGCCGTAAAACTTATCATTGATGCCAATAGAGAGTTGGCAAGGCGGGAAACCCAGGGCAAAACCATCATCCGTGAGGAGTTGTTGGTGGCGGTGTAATGCTGCGTCGCGCCTTATACCAAGTTGCCGTCAAACAAGTAATTCTAACGTAGGGGCGTGATTTATCACGCCCTTTTGGGCGCAATAAATTGCGCCCCTACAGGAGAATTGTCAATTCTTACCTCTATGAGCGCAACATGGT
>JAUXZG010000009.1 GCA_030694005.1 Desulfobaccales bacterium
GGATGGGGGTGGTGGGGGGAGGGCAGGGACCTCAGGTCCCAGGCCCTCCCCCCACTCACTAGTCCATCATCCTACTGGCCGGCGATCTGTTCGAAGGCGTCCAGGTTCTTCCTCATACCCAGGATGATCAAGGTGTCCCCGGCCAGGATTTGGGTTTCTGGAGTGGGATTAAAGAGCAAAGTCTCATCGGCCCGTTTGATGGCCACCACGATGAGATCGAACTGCTGGCGGATGCCGGTGTCTTTTAACGGCAGACCCAACAGCGGGGAGTTGGTGCCCACCGCGATCTCTTCCATGCTCCACTCCACCCCGGGGTGCATGGCCAGTTCCATGAAGGTGACCACCGTGGGCCGCAGGATGGTGTGGGCCATTTTCCGCCCTCCCAGCTCGTGGGGCGATTCCACTTTATCAGCCCCGGCCCTGAGCAGCTTCTGCCGGGAGCCCTGGTCCTCTCCCCGGGCCACGATGAACAGTTTGGGGTTGAGGCTGCGGGCGGTCAAGGTGATGTACACATTACCCACATCGGAAGAGACCACCGCCACCAGTCCTTTAGCCCGCTCGATGCCCGCTTCCTGCAGGACTTCCTCCCGGGTGGCGTCCCCGGCCACAAAGAAATATCCCGCCTCCTCCAACCGGCTGATCTGCTCCGGGTTGATCTCCACCACCACCACAGGCAGGCCTTGCTCTTTGAGTTGCCGGGCAATGATCTCCCCGATGCGGCCAAAACCGCAGATGATATAGTGATTCTCCAGTTTTTTGATCCCCTTGGCCAATTTGTGTTTTCCCAAGGCTTCCTTGATTTCCCCTTCCACCACCACCCGGGCCAGGGAGGTTACCACATAGAGCATGACCCCCATGCCGGCGAACAGCAGCATCAGGGTGTAAGCCCGGCCCAGGTCGGTCAGGGGGTGCACTTCGCCGAAGCCCACGGTGGTCAGGGTGATCACCGTCATGTACAGGCCGTCGAAGAAGCTCCAGCCCTCCAGCCAGACATAGCCCGCGCTGCCCAACAGGATGATGGCCAGCAGGCCGGCGCCCCCAAAGAGGATTTTACGGAGCTTGATCATCCGGGCAACTGGGGCACGGTAAAAGAGGGGGGAAAAGGCGAAGAGGAGGGATTAATATTTTTCATTCTTTTCTTTCCCATTTCCTCTTCTTATCTTTTCCCCCCTGACTCATTTTTAAATCAGGGCCTGTTGGCCCTGGGGCGTTAAGGAAGGCCGCAGCCTCACTTTTGCGTCAGGGCTTCAGCCACGTAGGCGTCGGTGATGAGCACGTTGAAATACTTGCCCTTGAGGCAGGCCCGGATGGCCTCGGTCTTCTCCAACCCCCCGGCCACCGCCACCACATAGCGATCCTTAAGGGCGGCCCGTTCCCTCAGTTCCAGGGCCCCCACCCCGACGACCCGCCGGGTGAGGGCGGCCAGTTCCTTGTCCTTGGTATCGAGCATGGGTTCGCCCTTGGCATTGATGGGGGTGTGGTTGATTTCCGCCACTACCCCTTTGGCCGCCAGTTGGGCCGCGGAGAGTCCCAACTCCTGGGAGGCCAGGGCCATGAAACCCGGCTTGTCCACGGCCAGGTGGCCGATGGCCAAAAGCATGATGTCCACTTCCCAGATGCTTTTATAAATCTTTAAGAGTTCCGGGTTGGCCGCCACCTGTTTCTCATACTCGGTGCGGGAAGTCACCGGGATGGAAGGCAGGTTGTAGGCGATGGCGTCCGGGTATTTGGTGCTCATCATGCCCACCAGGGCATTGGAGGTCAGCCCCGGCATGGTGAAGATGCGGGTCAACGACAGAGGGTAGATCTTCGGGGCGGAGAGCCGTTCCGGCTCCAGATAAGTCACCAAATAATAGAGGGTCTTGCCGCAGGACAGCCCGATTTTGGCCCCGTCCCAGGCAATCTCCTCCAGATAGTGGGCCCCCTCCCGGGCGATGGTTTTCTGGATGGCGTCAAAGTCTTTGAGGCCTGGGTCCACCACCCGCACTTCCTTGAGGTGGGGATAAAGCTCTTTGAGCTTATCTTCCAGATCGCTCCGTCTGGGGATGGCCGATTTTTCAAAGATAAAGGCCATGACCTGGGGCAGGGTGGTGTATTCCATTTCGTGCAGGCCCAGACGGTGAGGTTCGAAGGGGCCGTGACGCCGCATATAATTGGCCACCCGGTTGGCCTCCTTGCGGGCCTCATCAAAAGACACATCCGAAAAGAGATCCACCGGCCCGAGGAGTTTGCCGTTGCAAAGCTGGTACCCCGCGGCGATGACCCGGGGCGGGCCGTCAAAGCGGATGGGACGGGCATCCTTGAACCCCACCGGCATCAGCGGGCCGTGATGCGAGCCCCGCATCCAACCCTCCACCAGATGGGGGAAGGCAAAAGGCTCCAGCACCTCTCCCACCGCCGGAAAGCCCGACTGGCAACGGATGGCCATTACCGGATCGTCCTTGCCCACATAGCGGCCGGCGATCAGGCCCAGCCTCTGGGAGGAGGCCACCGCCCCCACCTCATTGTCTTTTTTGCGATAGATGTTCTCAATGACATAGCGCCCGGAGGCCCCGATCAGCACCAACAAATCGTACATGTCCTCCGGACAGGAGAGGATCCACTCCTTGTGCTCCAGCACATCCAACACCCTAAACCGGAAGCCCCGATGCATGGAGGGGTCGATGACCAGCCCGGCGGTGTTGAAGGGGTCGCCGAACATGCGGAACAGCGGCAAGTTCCAGGCCCCGGGGGAGGTTTTGTCCGCCATGAAGATGACGATGGGTTCGCTTTTGCGCTCCACGAAGCTCATCTCCGCCACTCCCGGGCCCATGCCTTTAACATTGCCGGAGAAGGCGTCCGCCAGCATGTCCTGTCCGGCCCCGTAAAGCTTCATGCGCTTGGCCAGCTCCGTGAGTTCCAGAAAGGTGTTCCAGGCGAACTCGTGGACCTCCTTATTGTCCTCGCCCCGGTGATGAGTCATGATCAGCTCTATATCATCACCCACGTGCAGGACCTGACCATCCACCAGGAATTTGCGGTCCACCGCCTTCTTGACGAGTTTTGCGGCCAGGGCCAACATGTCCGGATGACTGGTGCAGTGTCCTACCCAGCCACCCACATCAGCCTTAATTACAGACAGGGTGATTTTTTCGGCGGCTCCCATATACTCTCCTTTCTGTCAGCGTCTCGGCAATTTTTTTGGCAGTTGCTCATTGATTATGGTATTGAGAAGTCTATGTGGTTTACCAAGAGCATCTCTCTGGGCCTGATGGCCCTAATTATCATGGGCGGCGGGGGCTGTGTGCCCCGGGCGCTGCCGGTTACTCCGGCCGGCGTGACTCTACAACCCGGCCGTTACCTGACTAACTATTATCGCGCTCCCGATTTCGTCCCGGACCGGGTCACTTATGCCCTGACGTCCTTTACCGTGGAGGTGGCCCGGGGCGTGGCCCCGGACATCTTCCAGGCACTGTTCATGACCGAGTTGGCCCGGGCCTTTAAGGCCAACGGCCTGAAACTGGCGCCCCCGGGCGACGCCTGCCTGGTCTCCGGCACCGTGCAATCGGTGAGGGTCAGGGGGACCAGTCTTAGATTTTTATTTGCCAGAATATCCGCCGATCTGGTCGTTTCCGGCGCCATTACCCAAGGGGAGCAAACCCTTTTTGCCTTCCAGGACCGAGTTCACCTCACCTCCCCGGTCAACCCCGGTCTGGCGGCCCCCAAGGAGGTGGAGCTCCTGCTGCAGCAGGCGGCCAGGACCTTTGCCTCCCACCTGCTGACCGAGCTCCTGCTTCACGGGTTGACCCCGGAAGAAGGGTAGAGGTCGCCAAATACCCGCACAATCAGGCGGGGCCGCTCCTTGGAGGTGGTAAAGAGCTCCACCATGCCTTTATAATGTCCCGCTTGCTGGGACTTGTTGCGTACTTCCAACACATACACCCGGCCCGGCTGTTCGGCCTTGAGAGCCACCTCTATCTTCTCCGGAATATCGGTGCGGACCTCTTTTATCTCCCAGGGAGTGGGCAGATGAGAGATGAACCGCACCTGGCCCTGCATGTCTGCCGGCAAAGTGCCGCGCAGGCGGATGACATGACTGGGTTTAATCTCGATGAAAGGTTGGGCCGCCCCTTTAAGGGTGAGGATCACCTCAGGGTGCGCCGGATCATTGAGACGGACCTTGGTATCTTTTTTAAATTGCCAGATCACCGAATAGGGCTTGATGGTCAGGGTGATTTCTCCGCGGCCGCCGGGGGGGATACTCCGGTCATAGCGCGACGCGGTACATTCGCAATCCGGGTCCACCTCCAGGATGTCCAGAGGTGCGGTGCCGGTGTTGGTGATGACAAAGGTATGGGTCAGGGCGGCGTCCTCAAAGACCTTGCCAAAATCATGGGTGGTTTCCGTCAGGGAGGCCTGGGGCGCCGCTCCGGCCGCGGTTCCCAAGGCCAAAGTCAGGCAGAGCAGTCCACCCCCCAACCCCAGAATCGCGCTTAACTTAAGAAGCAGAGTCTTTTTGGGGCACTTAAGCATATTCTTAAGCATATCCATTAAGTCCCCCTTTTTTAAAGGGGGATTTAGGGGGATTTTAACATCCCCCCGCTTACAATCCCTTTAGGAAAGGGGGGAATTAGTTTTCGTAGGGGGCGTCTTTCGCACCAATAACGGCGCGTGGAATGCGCCCTACGAAGCTTTACCCTAAATTACCAAGGAATCCCAGCAAGTTAAGACGCAAACCGGCCTCCGCCTCCGGCAGCCGCTCCTTAAATTCCCAATTAGATATGTTATCATAAAATTTCCCTGTATTTGGGAAAGAATTTATTAAATAATGGGGTGAAAAAATCGCCGCTTAAAACCGCCAAGGGAGAACACCGACCATGTCGCCCAAGAGCCGCATCCAACGCCAGACCCGGGAAACGCAAGTGGAGCTGGAACTTACCCTCGATGGCCGGGGAAAAGCCTCTGTCCAGACCGGCATCCCGTTTCTTGACCACATGCTTACCCTGTTCGCGGCCCACGGCTATTTCGACCTTAAAGTCAAGGCCAAAGGCGACCTGGAGGTGGACCAGCACCACACCGT
>JAUXZG010000018.1 GCA_030694005.1 Desulfobaccales bacterium
TTGGTGGCACCGGCGTCTCGCCGGTGCTGCCATCGCCAGAAACCTTGCTTGACTGGATTGCGCCTGACGTCTAAAATAACTGCATCCCACCTGGGCTCGCCGGTGGAAAAAGGGACCAGCCAGCTTGGTCCTGCTGACACCCTTCAATTAATAAGGAGGCGTTATGGACATGATTCGCTGTGTGGAGTGCAAGCATTTTCAGCCGGACCCGGCCTCGCTGCGCATGGGAAAATGTCTTCATAAAGAACCCTGGGATGGGGGTGAAACGCAATTCGCCCGGGACGAGCATCTATGTGCAAACTTTGATTCCCTTGGGGTAAAACGCCATATCACGCCCGAAGAAGCTGAAGAACTTAAGAAGTTTCCAGGATATTAGAGTTTAAAGAGAACCCTCATCCCCTCCCCTGGTAGCCTCCATCGGTGGCACAGGCGTCTCGCCTGTGCAGGCGCAGTATGTAGGGTGGGCACCGCCCACCATTAATCCTCGTTATGGCGGGCAATGCCCGCCCTACATGGCTTTTCATGCTTTCGTGTGTGCCGCAGGCGCATGCATGACTCCCCTGAGTGGCGCGCATGGCGAAAAATTCTGGTGGCTCAGGCTTCCAGCCTGGGCGCGGTTCCGTCTGCGCCCACGCTTCCCGCCCGGCATTTCTGAGTCATCACCCTAAAGTCTTTAATCTTCCCCCTCCCCAAAGACCTGTTCACCTTCAAGCCACCGCTCCAGGCACCTGGCCTGGGTGAAGAAATCCCTTAAAGCGCGGACCAGATTTACCGGCCGGGATTGACAACCGAGGGCCTCACAGCCCTCCAGGAGCCCGGCCGCAAGGGAGATAATGATTTCATCGCGGTGGGCGTAATAAGCCACTACCGTCAGGTCTGGCGACGCCAATTCCTGCTCGCATTGGGCGGCGTTTAGCGAATGCATGGCCCGGCATAACAGGGGCCGCACGGGATACACCGAGCACCTGCCGGCCTTAAGCAGGGGGCAGGGAAGGTCGCGCCTCAGGCGGGCGAGCTCGATTTTGCTCTGGCCGGACATTTTTATAAGGGTGAGGTCCACGTGGTCCAGGAGTCGCTGCTTGTCCTCCTGGCTGAAATGCCGGTCCACGTGGTGGCCGATCAAAAGGGCTTCAGGCGGAGTCAGCTCTATCTGGTTGAAGCAGCAGAAATGGCACCCGGCGTGGCAGGCGATGGGGTGGGGCAAGGGGTTCTCCGATTCAAACCTAAACACCAGGTGGTCGGCCCAGACCAAGGCATTGATCGCCAATTCCAAAGCCTTGTCTGCGGTTTTGCTTCCCCGGATAATTTCCCGGACCATCTCCTGCTGCCGGGCAGCCAGGCGCTCGTTGACCGGCGTCCCCGGAAACCTGCCCCCATATTTCCCTGTTGGTTTCATATAGTGGCGCCCACCTCGGGAAATAGTATAGAGCCAGCCCGGTGGTGACGACAATGAAAAATGCGGTTGGCCAGCCATGTAGCAGGGTGCGGCAGGCGCACCTTGCTTTTTCCCGGCGGCGGGCCGGGGCCACTTACAAAAAAGGCCCTGGCCCGTGGCCCCACAAACCTTTTCCCTTCCCCTCCCTGCTTATGGTATCATCGTCCCACCAGGCGCTTTCTTAGCCTGCCCCACCTCACTCAAGGGGAGTGCCATGGAGACCTTAGGGAGCCTCAAACCCATCTTTCAGCCTAAAAGCGTGGCGGTCATCGGCGCCTCCACGGCGCCGGGCAAGCTGGGCCACGACATCTTGGCTAACCTCATCAACGGCGGCTTTAGCGGCCCCATCTACCCCATCAACCCCAAGGCCGAGGAAATTCTGGGCCTTAAAGTCTATAAATCCGTGGCGGAGACGCCTACGCCGCCGGAGTTGGCGGTGGTGGTGATCCCGGCCAGGATCGTGGCCGCCACCCTGGAACAGGCCGCGGCCGCCGGTGTCAAGGCCGCGGTGGTCATCACCGGCGGCTTTGCCGAGGCCGGTCCGGAAGGGGAGCGCCTTCAGGACGAGCTGGCCCAGGTGGTGCGAAAGACGGGCGTTAGGGTCATCGGCCCCAACTGCCAGGGGGTGAACATGCCCCACCACCATATGTGCGCCTCCTGGCCGCTGATCACCACCCGGGGCAAGATCGCCTTTGCGTCGCAGTCCGGCACCGTGGGCGCGGCCTTCCTGGATATGGCCGCGGCGGAAAAGTTGGGGGTGAGCGCCTTTGTGTCCCTGGGAAATAGGGTGGATGTGGATGAGGCGGAAATCATCAGCTATTTCAATAACGACCCCCACACCCAGGTCATAGCCCTGTATTTAGAAGGGGTGAAGCGTCCCACCTATTTCTTGCACGCCCTGGAAGAGGCGAGCAAGCCGGTGGTGATCTTGAAGGCCGGGCGCACCGCCCGGGGGCGCATCGCCGCGGAGTCCCACACCAAGTCCATGGCCGGCGTGGATGCCATCTATGAGGCCCTGTTCCGCAAATACCAGGTATACCGCGCCGACAACCTGGAGGAACTCTTTGATTTCGCCAAGGCCCTGGCCTATCTTCCCCGGCCCAAGGGTCGGCGGCTGATGATCACCACCTCCTCCGGCGGGGCGGCGATTCTGGCTATTGACGAGGCGGAAGCGGCTGGGCTGGAGATTCCGGAGCCCAGCCCCGGCCTTAAGGAGAAGCTGCGGGGCATGCTGCCCGGCCACTGCGCCGTGGGCAACCCGGTGGACTTGACCGGCGACGCCATCAGCGCTCCCCACCTTTATAAAGAGGTGATGGAGGCCACCAAAAGCGAATACGACACCCAGGTGGTGATCTTCGGCGACCCCATCGGCGGGGCCTCCCAGGTGGTCACCCCCGGGGCTGCGGAGCTGGTCATCTTCCTGGGGGGAGCCGAAGTGGAGCGGGAGGAAAGGGAACTTCTGTACGGCCGGGGCATTCCGGTCTTTCCCACCCCGGAGCGGGGGATTGCGGCCCTGGCCCAGTTTTTCCGGTTCGCGGCACCCAAGGCCCCGGCGGCTCCGCCTGGGCTGGAAATTCCCGCCACCCCGGGTCTGCGCCTGCTGCCGGCGTTCGAGGCCGCCCATCTCCTGACCCAGGCCGGCATTCCCACGGCCTCCGCCCCCCTGGCGGAGAA
>JAUXZG010000021.1 GCA_030694005.1 Desulfobaccales bacterium
GTTAAGACCGCCATCATTATCGACCACAGCTTTCTCGGCGACCTTTATTTCTCCTGGCAGGAGAAAAGGTCAACCGACGGAACCCGGCAGTAAAACGCGAGTAATGATACTTGGGAATTTTCTAAAAGATTATAGAAGTAACCCTTATTACTGAAAAGAAGGCTTTAATGTTCCAGGAGACCCCACCGGTCCCATGCAGTATGTCTATGATAAAGGAGAGGCCCTAGATGACCGTCCAGTTTGTGCTCGAACCGTTTGATCCATGCCCTTTATCCAGGCAGGGCCTTCTGGACGGCGGCACCGCGAGCACCACCGACCTCATGGCCCTGGATATTCAGTGCAAGTACCTCTTTTTGGATGAAGAGGGGCAGGTTTACCACCAGTACTCCCTGCCCACCAACGCCGACATTCACAACTGCGCCGGCTATGTGGACAAGGTGGTCAAATATCGCGACCCGGCCCTCCTGCATCATTTTCAAACCCATGGGGTGAAGCTCGCGTCGCTGCAGAGCGACGCCTTTCCGATTCTGGCCAGCCGCTCTCCGCAACTGGACCTCATCCTCTTTGACCTGATCCGCCATCTACGGATCAATTTGGGACTTAAGCGGGTGAGCCTGTTCGATTTGGGCTGCACCGTGGCGGAACACTGGGACCTGCTGGACGTCATGTTGCAAGCCGCCTCTGCCGGCAAAGATCATGCCGCCGCTGTGCTCTCCTATTGTGGCCTGGACAAGTCAGTTATGCTGTTGACCATCGCCCGGCTCTTGCACCATGAGTTGGCTCCGGAGCACTTCCGGCTTATCAAGGCCGACGGCTCCAGGTTTGTCATTGCAGACCAGGAATTTGACCTGTCGTTGAGCGTCGGGGTCATCAACCACGTGGCTGCCCCACTCTTGGCCCTGGAAAAGATTATTCGCGCTACCCGCTATGCCAGCGTACTGGCCCTCTGGGTTACCCTGGAAGACCAGGGGTTTTCGGCCATCGTCCACTCCGGGCTGCCATTTTACTTTTTTTCCAAAAAGGATATCTTGTCCTTTCAAGCCCTGCACCCTGAGGGCCGCTTTTACCTGCTGAACTTCATCCCTGAGTCTGACAACCCTCAGGAACGGAGTTTCATCGGCATCGGCCAGGAGAGGATCAAACAACTGGGCTGCTACCATCTGGTTTATACTACTCTTGCGCAGCCGCCTTTCGCCGCGGACTTGCTGCAACCCTAAGCCGCGGCGTACAAGGGAAATTAAGCCATGCAAAAAAAGCTTTTCATGCCCCATTCCGACGCAATTCTTCATCAGATGTTAATTACTTCCAAAATGCCTCAGTCTCATTTTATGGTCACGGCCTATTTTCTTAGGAAGGCCCAGCTCTGATGCTGACCTTGGCCAAAACCCTGGCAGACCAGGCAGACCTGGCGGCCCTGTGCGCCGACCGGCCTCTTCAAACCCGGGAAATCTTCCTGGGCAATGCTTTTTATGGGGGCGACCGGATCCTCAAGGCCTACAGCGGCTATGAGGGAATTCTGAAGGCGGTCCTGCCCCACGGACCCCATTTGGTAGACCGCCTCGTCTGGAAGGACGAAGTTGAGGCGCCGGTGCCGGCGATCTTTTATTTCAGCCCCATCATGAAGAAGGCCTTTGAAAGACAGACCACAAAAATGGTGCTGCCTTTGGCCTCTCCTTTCCTTTATGTCATAGAACTGCTGAAGGGCCAGCCCCAGCCGGAACGCCGGGGCACCATCTTCTTTCCGGGGCATTCTTCCCACCACACCGCGGTTACGATGGATTTCGCCGATATGGCCGCCAAGCTGGCGGGGCTGGCGGACGAATACCAGCCGGTGACCGTGTGCCTGTTCTGGAAGGATTGTCTTTTCGGGTACCACCAGCCCTTCCAGGAGCGGGGCATTCCGGTGGTCTCTGCTGGCCACATGTATGACCCTGATTTTCTTTTCCGTTTTTACCATCTGTGTTCCCAGCACCGCTACGCCGCCAGCAACTATACCCGGGGTTCGGCCACCTTCTATTCCGTAAAGGCGGGGTGTTCTTTTTTCTTTCTTGACCCTTATGGATGCGAATTTGACAGATATGAGGTTGATAACATCTACTATGTGCCTGAGCACGAACTCGACGGAAGGCTCGTAAAGATGTTCCAGCCCCCTCGGCCGGCCACTACCCCGGACCAGATGGAATTTGTGGATTATATTTTGGGGACTGCTTATTTGACCTCCCCGGAAGGGGTCCGGCAGCAGCTGCGCACCGCCGATAAGTGGGACAAGAGGCCCATCTGGGCGCGGTGCCCGGACGGCGGCAAAAAATTGGTGCTCCCCACCTACTTTAAGAGGAAGATAAATTCTCTGTGGTTTGTCTTGAGAAATTTTCGCCAGGCCCTGAAGGCGTGGCTCAAAGGTTGGCGCCAGAAATGGGTCGGCCAGGGCTCGTTGTTTTCCTAGAAATAATGGTCTTTTAGGGGCTTAACTGCTTGGGGGAGACTGCCCCATAAGCGGCCGATCTAACCGGCAAAGTGGTTCCGGGCTGGGGTAAGGCGCTATGATGCCAACCGTGAAAAGGTCTCCCGAAGACCGGGCTTATTTGAACCTTGGCTGCTGCCATCTAATTTACACTACCCTGAAGCAACCGCCTTTCGCCGCGGACTTGCTGCAATCCTGAGCTGCGGAGAATAAGGAAACCAATGCCATGCAAAAAAAGCTTTTCTGGTGCGCCGGCAAATTCACCTACGCCAGCGGCTCTCCCCAGCTTTTACATTACATGCCCCTGAAGGACTTCCTCATAGAAGACTCTTTGGATTTGAGCCACCTTTTTTTCCTCAGGACGCTGCGTTTCAAGGCGGAGGCCCTGGCGGACAACGCCATGCAGGACGAAGGGCTGATGCGCTGGATGGAGGGCACCGCGGTCAAGATGGTGGGGGAAGCGGCTTTCCAGATACTCAAGGCTGACGGCAAACCCGGGGCCGGGCAAATCCACTTGACCGAGTTCTATCCCGGGGTGGGCCTAAACTTTGAATACCTCAAACTCTTGCTGGAAAAATTCGGGGCCGCAGGCCAGGAATTCATTCCTCCCGGGCTGCGCTACGAGGTCTGCGGGCCAGAGCCTTTCAAGCTCAAGTTTGAGGTCCTGCACGCTGACGACGCCTACCCTTGCCGTTATGCGGTGGACCGCTTGGAGGGCCATCAGCAGCTCCGCCATGCCGGCCGCCACGCGCACCTGGTCATTTACAACCACAATCAAACCATCCGCCAGCCTCAGGACCCGGTGGTGGGGCTGGAAGATTTTTTCGCCGCAGTGCGGGTGCCGGCCCTGGTGGCGGTCAGGGCCACCATCGCGGCCGCGGACCAGTGGCTCACCACGGTGAAAGGCCGGACGGTCAAAGTCCCGGCGCTGAGACGCCTGCTGGACCTGTGCCGGCAGGGAGACGGCCTCTGGCACTACCGCTTTGCTTCCGGGATGGATGCGGACTTCTTCCTGCCGCCCCAGCAAGAGGCCACCGGACTCTTCTTAGCTTACCAGGCCGGACCGGCAGCGCCGCTGCCGGGATTTGCCCCGGTGATGCCCACCGGATAATTTAGGAGGTTCCCATGTCTGAAGGTGAAAGCCGAAGAGATTACCTGACCACAAAATATTTAGAATACCAGAAACAGTACGCCGGCAACCTGCGTGAAAGCGACAAGGTTCTCATTGCCTTGATTAAAGAGACGATGAGCAACTACCCCAAAAAAAATCACAGGTTGCTTGAAGTTGGATGTTCTTCTGGTAACTTAATTTTACATCTAAAAAAGGCGTTGCCCATGGTTGAATTTCATGGCATAGACTTGTTTCCTGAGATTATCGAAGTGTCAAAGAGTAATCCAGATCTCTCGGACGTAATATTTAACGTTATGGATGTCCGCAACTTAACTTATCAAGATAAATTTGATTTCATTGTCATGAATGCTGTGTTATCTTACTTTAAAGGTGATGAACTAAACCTGGTGATTTCTAATGTGGCTCGGGTCACGGATTCTGGGGGGTGGTTGTTTGCGTTCTCCCCCTTGAACCCTTTCGAGCAAGAAATCCATATAATTGAAATTTCGACCGCCCACCCCCGTGAAGCTATTTTCAATTTCCATTCTTATTTGACCATGGAAAAATTATTAAGAAACCATGGTTTTGCCAACCTGGAATTCAGGCCCTTTTCCATTCCCATCGACCTCGATGGGGGAAATGACTTCCGGGACCTTAAGACTTACACCATCCGCACGGCTCAAGGGGAACGGTTGAATTTCCGGGGTTCTTTGTTCCAGCCCTGGTGCCACCTCAAGGCCCGGAAAGAGTGAGGTCTGGCGCCAGGATGGGGGATGCAGCTAAATTGGCCTGGCTATATTCCGAAAGGATGCCGGCCACGGCGTACTATGAACCTGACGCTCAGCGTATTCCATTATTCATTGCCGCTGGTGGTGCCCCTGGTCCTGGCGGAAATCGGCACCAACGAGAACGCCACCATGGCGGCCCGGGACCGTACCACGGAAATGCGCCGCTTGAGTTGGATAAAGGAAAGCCGGAAGCGCCTGGTGCGCGTCGGCGGCTGAGATGGTTTAACCCCCTCAACACGGAAATAACGAGGGGCTGCCCCCGAATAGGAAACCAATTTATGACCAGACCTGATCCGAATGCCACCGAAGCGGGACGGGAAATCATCGCCCTAACCTGCCAGTTGTGCGCCTTCGCCACCGGGGTGGTGGCTCCGGCCAACCAGGACCTGTTCGCCCGCATTGCCCGGGAGTTGTCCATAAAATTGCATCGCTATCCTTCCGGGGCGGCCTTCAACGGCTGGCTGGTGCCCCAGATGTGGCAGGTTGACAAAGCCATCATCAGCAAAGACGGGCAGCAGGTCTTTGACGGCACCGCCCACCCCCTGGGGGTGGCGGTCTATTCCCGCTCCTTTCAGGGGGAGCTGGATTTAGAAGACCTCAAGGCCCACCTGGTGACCAACCCCAGGCTGCCCCAGGCCTATGTCTATCACTGCATGTGGCAGTACCGGCCGTGGGCCGCCGACTGGGCCTTGTGCGTCCCCTATGAGACCTACCAGACCTTGGCGCCCGGCCGCTACCGCGTTGACCTTAAGACCGCTTACGAGCCGGGGGAAATGCTGGTGGGCGCCTACGAACATCCGGGCCAAGCAGAGAGCACCATAGTGTTCAACGCCCACACCTGCCACCCTCACATGGCCAACGACGACATGGCCGGGGTGGCGGTGCTCATCCGGCTGTTTCAGTGGCTCCAAGGCCAAAAGACCCGCTACACCTACCGCCTGGTGCTGGGGCCGGAGCACCTGGGCACGGTTTTTTACTTAAGGGACCAGGGCCCTCAGCAGTTGGCGCGCCTGGTGAGCGGCGTCTTCGCCGAGATGCCGGGCACTCCTTACCCCTTAAAGATCGCCTCATCTTTTCTGGGGGGGCAGACCATTGATCTGGCCTTCCGCCATGCGGCGCGCCACTACGCCCTGGCCTGGGAGACGGTGCCCTGGCGTCAGGGCGCGGGCAACGACGAGACCGTCTGGGAGGCCCCGGGCTATGAGGTTCCCTTTGTGGAGGTGAGCCGGGCCCGGCACCTTTTGGACCCCTATCCCGAATATCACACCAGCCTGGACAGCCCGGACCTCCTGGACGCCCACCAGCTTGAGGAGTTTTTTCAGGTACTTGTCCAGGTCATCTGGATCTTAGAGCACAACTGCCGGGTGTACCGGAAGTTCGACGGGCTTTTGTGCCTGTCCAATCCGGCCTACGACCTCTACCAGGAGCGCCCGGACCCGGCGGTGGCCAAGGATTTGGCGCCGGACTCCGAAAAGTGGGGCTATTTCCTGGACTGCCTGTTACGTTATCTGGACGGTTCGCTGACTATTTTGGACATGGCGGAGAAACACGACCTGCCCTTTGCCCGGGTGTATGACTACCTCTTGAAGTTCGCGGCCAAGGGGCTGGTAAGCCTTGAGTTCGCGCCCATCTTGCGCCGGCCCGTTTCCCGGCCCCTGGGGGCGTCGGCCCTCCGGGGGGAGTGAGGCAGACTCATGGAGTTGGCCATCATTGACCTCAAGAACATGGGCAACATCCAGTCGGTGCTGGGGGCCTTTCAGCGGGTGGGGGCCACGGTGGCAATTGTCACCAGCCCCGAGGAGCTAGAGAGGGCCCGGGCTGTGGTCCTGCCCGGGGTGGGGGCCTTTGGCGAGGGCATGGCCAGCCTCAAGCGGCTTGGTCTGGTGCAGGCCCTTAAGGAGCACGCCCTTAATAAACAGAAACCCCTTTTGGGCATCTGTCTCGGCATGCAGTTGCTGGCCGAAGAGGGCCTGGAGCACGGCCGCCACGCCGGGCTGGGGTTTTTGCCCGGCCGGGTGGTGCCGTTGCCACCCCGGGTGGAGGGGTGCCGCATCCCCAACATGGGCTGGTGCGACGTCACCCTCAGCCGGCCGGACAGCCGCCTGTTCGCCGCCACCCGCAACCATGAGGCGTTTTACTTTGCCCACAGCTTTTACTTTAAATGCCTTAACCCCGGGGATGTGGCCGCCACCATCGACTACGGCGGGCCCATCACTGCGGCGGTGGAGCGGGGCAACCTCTTCGGGATGCAGTTTCACCCGGAAAAGAGCCAGGAAGCGGGACTGGACCTGCTCTACCACTTCTGCCGGCACGTGCGCCGGCATTTTGGAGACTGAGGCTTTCTTCCCATGGTGCGCCCCCGCTTGATTCCGGTCCTGCTGTTGAAACACGGGTTGCTGGTGCGCAGCCAGCTTTTCAAGGTCCACCAGGCCATCGGCAACCCCATGAGCACTATCATGCGCCTGTCCAACTGGAATGTGGACGAACTCATCCTGCTGGACATCAGCCAGGACGATTACCACGACTTACGGAGGGACGACCTCTACCAGCAGTATGAAGGCACCTCGGCCCTTGACGTGCTCAAGGCCATCGTGCCGGTGTGTTTCATGCCGCTGACCTTCGGCGGCCGCATCCGCACCCTGGAGGACATCCAGTTGCGGCTGAATCTGGGCGCCGACAAATGCGTGATCAACACCATAGCCCTTGAGGACCCCGACTTCATAGCCGCGGCCGCCCGGCGGTTCGGGTCCCAGTGCATCGTGGTCAACCTGGACGTCAGGCGCCACCCCGACGGCCGCTACGAAGTCTACGGCCAATCCGGCCAGCGCCCCAGCGGCCGCGACCCGGTGAGCTGGGTGCGCCAGGCAGTGGAGCTGGGCGCCGGGGAGGTCTTTCTCAACTCCATCGACCGGGACGGCTCCGCCCTGGGCTACGACCTGGACCTGATCAAGCTGGTGACCGTTGCCACCACGGTGCCGGTGATCGTCTGCGGCGGGGTGGGGCACTACGGCGATTTTCCCCCGGGCATTTTAGAGGGGGGGGCCAGCGCCGCGGCCGCGGCCAACATTTTTCACTTTTTTGAAAACAGCTATCCCTTTGCCAAGAAGGCCTGCCTTAAGGCGGGCATCCCCATGCGGCCCATCAACCTGAACAACCGCTGGTTTCCCCGGGAGCCGGTGTACCCACGCCAGGCGGAGGACGCCAAGATAACCCGGCGGCTGGAGTTGGCCGCGGCCGGGCCGGGCGCTGGGACCAGGCCGGAGAAGCAGCATCAGGTGCGCTGGTGCAGCCGTTGCGTCTACCCCTCCATCAGTGCCGCGCCCATGGAGTTCGATGAGCACGGCGTGTGCATGGGCTGCCGCATGGCCGAGGCCAAGGAGGCCATCACTCCGGATGAGTGGGCCCGGCGCCGCCAGATGCTCAGGGAAGTCCTGGAGCATTACCGCTGCCGGGACGGCGGCGCATACGACTGCGTCATCGCCGTGAGCGGCGGCAAGGACAGCTACTTCCAGACTCACGTGATCAAAAACGAGTTCGGCCTCAACCCGGTTCTGGTCACTTACAACGGCAACAACTACCTGGAGGCCGGCTGGCGCAACGTCCACCGTATGAAGGAAGTCTTCGGAGTGGACCATGTTTTTTTCTCCCCCAGCGTGGACTTGTTAGTGAAACTGAACCGCCTGGGTTTTATCATCATGGGGGACATGAACTGGCACGCCCACGTGGGCATCACCACCCTACCGGTGCGCTTCGCGGTGCATTTCAAAACCCCCCTGGTGATCTGGGGGGAGCACGGCTACCTTGACCTGTGCGGCCAGTTTTCGGTGGTGGACTTTCCGGAAATGAGCTACCGTGACCGCCTGGAGCATTTCGCCCGGGGCTTCGAATGGAATTACATGGTGGGCCGGGATGGCATAAAATCCGAGGAAATGATCCCCTACAAGTACCCCAGCGACCAGGAGCTTTTCGATCTAGATGTCAGAGGCATTTATTTGGGGAACTACCTCTATTGGGAGGCCAACGAACACAGCCGCATGGTGGTGGAGAAGTATGGCTTTCAGGTGCATCCGGAGCCCTTTGAGCGCACCTACCGCCGCATGTCCAATCTGGATGACATGCATGAAAACGGAGCCCACGACTACTTGAAATACATCAAATTCGGCTACGGCCGCTGCACCGACCACGTTTGCAAAGACATCCGGGCAGGCCTAATGTCCCGGGATCAAGGCATCGACCTGGTGAGCCGCATGGACCACGTGAAGCCCCGGGACCTGTACCGCTGGCTCAACTACGTGGGCATGACGGAAGCGGAGTTCGACCGCCTGGCCGACACCTTTAGGGACCCCCGGGTGTGGCGCCGGCAGGACGGCCAGTGGGTCAAGGACAACCTGTGGGATTGAGCCATGGCAACCACTGTGGATAACAAGTTAACCGGGGCTGCGGTCCAGGAAAAACTGAGCGAAAAGGAGCTCTGCCCCGACGAGCTGTTGGCCGGCCAGGAAGCGGCTTTTGCCCGGGACATTGAGAGGCTCCAGGCCCGGCGCGCCGCGTTTGTCACAGTCCCCTGCCCGGCCTGCGCCAGGGGGGATTTCTTGCCCACCCTAAAGAAGTTCACCTTTCAATATGTGACTTGCAAAAACTGCGGCACCCTGTTCATGAATCCCCGGCCCTCGATGGAGGTCATGGCGGCCTATTACGGCGACTCCGAAAACTACCGCTACTGGGCTGAGCATATCTTTCCAGCCTCGGAGGCGGCACGGCGGGAAAAGGTGCACCGGCCCTGGCTGGAAAAGGTGGTGGCTTACTGCCGCCGTTACGGTGTGCCCCAAGGGGTGCTCCTGGAGGTGGGCGCCGGGTTCGGCACCTTTGCGGCCCTGGCCACGGTGTCGGGAAACTTTGACCGGGTGCTGGCGGTGGAGCCCACCCCACAGATGGCCCAGGCCTGCCGTGAACGGGGGGTTGAAGTCATTGCCAAGCGCATTGAGGACATCACCGGCGAAGTGGTAGAAGCGGATGTGGCTGTGGCCTTTGAGGTGGTGGAGCACCTCTTTGCACCGCAGCATTTTCTCCTGCAGGTGCAGCGCCTCCTGAAGCCCGGGGGCTTGCTGGTGCTTTCCTGCCCCAACGGCCAGGGCTTTGACATCGCCATGTTGGGGAGCGTGTCCCTGGCCATTGACCCGGAGCACGTGAACCTCTTCAACCCCCACTCCCTGGCTCTGCTGGTGGAAGGCTGCGGCTTTAAGGTCCTGGAGGTTAGCACCCCCGGACGCCTGGACGCGGAGTTTGTGCACACCGCCATCAAGGAAGGCAAGTTTCCCGTGCCCCGCGATCCCTTTTTAAAAAGGGTGCTGGTGGAGGAATGGGACCGGCTGGGTTGGCCGTTTCAGCAGTTTCTGGCGGCCCACGGCCTGTCCTCCCATATGTGGCTGGCCGCGGTGCGGAGGTGAATGAATGGCGTCGGAACGTGACTTTGAAAAAGCGGTCAAGGCCTGCTACTCCACCTGGAGCCGGACTTATTACCAGGACTACTATGGCGATAAGGCGGCCTACCCCCCGGTGCACCTGCACCTGATCCGGGGCTTGCTCCTCAAGGCCGGGGCCAAGAAGGTGCTGGACGCCGGCTGCGGCCCGGCCTCGTTGCTGCGGGACCTGGCCGCAGATAATTTTGACCTTTACGGCTTCGACCTGACGCCGGAGATGGTGGCCGAGGCCCGCCGGGTCATGGAGGGCCTGGGCTCCCCAAAAGACCATATCTGGGAAGGCAGCGTGCTGTCGCCCCAGTCCTTCCGCCCGCCCGGGGCCGGTAAGGCCGCAGCCTTCGACGCCGCCCTGTGCGTCGGGGTTTTGCCCCATATACCCGCCGCGGCCGACCGGGAAGTGATCTTGAACCTGCGCCAGGCGGTGCGACCGGGGGGCCTGGTGGTCCTGGAGGCCAGAAACCAGTTGTTCGCCCTGTTCACCTTGAACCGCTACTCCTATGAGTTTTTCATGGAAGAGCTGATGCGAGTGGAGGACTGGCGGCAAAAGCTGGGGCCGGACGCGGCCAGGCTGGAGGGGGTCTGGCCCCGTCTCAAAGAGCGCTTCCGCCTGGATCTGCCCCCGGTGCGCCAGGGCAAGTCGGGTGAGCCGGGCTACGACGAGGTGATTTCCCGCACCCACAACCCCCTGGTGTTAAAGGAGCAGTTTCAGGAGGCGGGCTTTGCCGAGGTGGAGCTGTTGTTCTACCACTACCATTGCCTGCCACCCATGTTTGAGGGGGAGGCGCCGGAGCTTTTCCGCCGGGAGAGCCTGGCCCAGGAAAACCCCACCGACTGGCGCGGCTACTTCATGGCCTCGGCCTTTTTGCTGGCCGGGAGGCGGCGGTGATCAACGCGGACGGCTGGCTGAAATACTCTATCTGGGAGCACAGCGCCCATATCAAAGAACTCTACGGACGGCGCTGCCGCCTGGAGGAGCCGGAGATGACCTGCGCCGCCCAGGCCGCGGAATTGTTGGCCCCCCAGGTCGCAGACGGAGACACCTTGCTGGACGTGGGCTGCGGCAGCGGCTATTTCTTCCACTCGATTAAAAAACGCCGCCTGCCGGTGGCATATTTCGGCATTGATGCGGCCCCCAGCCTGGTGGCCATCGGCCGCCGCTATCTGCCGGCCTTTGGCCTGCCGCCGGAAAATTTGCAGGTCATGCGCTTGGAGGACCTTGACGGCCAGGTGGACCACATCATCTGTTTAAATGTGCTCTCCAACCTGGACAATTACCACCGGCCCCTGGAGCGCCTGCTCCTATGCGCTGCCAAGACGGTGATCTTAAGGGAGTCTTTAAACGAAGAGGGCTCCTACGACTACGTGCCGGACACTTATCTGGATGAGGGGTGCCGCCTGAAGGTATATGTCAATGCTTACCCACTCAAGGAAGTCATGGACTTTATAACCTCATACGGGTTTGCCGTGGCGGCGGTGAAGGACCGGCGCACCCGCGGCCGGCCCGAGATGGTCATAGGCTATCCGCATTACTGGAAATTTCTAGTAGCGAGAAGGACTTCCCCCTAAGAAGGGGCCCGGCGGTTAAAAACTTCCCCCGGGGCCAGAGGCGCGGCCATGCTTAAAATGAGATTGTGGTAAATGTGTCTTGGGAGAGGATTGTAAGGGGGCCGCCGGCCCCCTTACAATCCTCTCCCAAACCCACTCCCCCTACCCCCATAAAGGGGGCTGGGAGGGGAGCTTGGGGGGAGGGCGGCGGACCTTGCGGTTCCCCGGCCCTCCCCGCAAAACAACTTTTGAACTACAGGATGGTCATTTAATGTCCCGCCTAGTCGGCCTGGTAACCCCTCTTCCGGCGGTAGACCGCCAGCAGCTGTTGGAGAAGATGCTCGCCCACTCTAACTCCGGGGCTAAGTGGACTGCCGCTTGGCGGCAAGTGGGCCAGGGCTCCCTGGGTTGGACCGGCTGGCGGGCCCCCAACCTGGTCGAAGTCAAGGGGCGGCTGGCGGGCCTGGACGGCTTTATTTACAACCGCAAAGAACTGGGTGCCGCAGCGGAGTCCGACGCGGCGCTGCTGGCTTCCCTGTACCTGGAACACGGGTTCCCCAAGACCCTGGAGAAGCTGAACGGCGACTTTGCCGCGGCCCTGTATGACCCCGCAGCCCAGACCCTGTGGCTGGCCCGGGACCGGTTCGGGGTCAAGCCCCTGTACTATGTGTCTGCGCCTTACGGGTTCGCCTTTGCCTCCCGGCCGGCGGCCCTGCTAACCCTGCCCCAGGTCTCCCGGGAGGTGAACCGGCGCTATGTGGCTCTATTTGCCGCCAGCCATTACCGCTACTTCGACAATGTTCAGGAAGCTTCGCCCTATGCGGCCATAAGCCAGTTGCCGGCCGGGCACTACCTGGAAGTCACCCCCGAGGGGTTGACCCAGGGGCGCTACTGGTCCCTGGCCGATGGGCCGGACTTTACCGACCCCGAGGCTGACCTGGCCGAAGATTACCGCCACCTGCTTATGGACGCGGTCTCCCTCAGGCTCAAGGCCGCGGCCCGCCCGGCCTTCACCCTTTCCGGGGGGATGGACTCCAGCTCCGTGCTGGCCTGCGCCTGCCGCATGACCGGCCAAAAGCAGACGGCCTTTTCCACGGTTTATGAGGACAAGACTTACGACGAGTCGGCGGAGATTCGCGCCATGCTGGACACCAAGGTGGCCCGCTGGCAGCCGGTGAGGGTGGGGACGCCCGAGGTTTTATCCCTGGTTCAACGCCTGGTCCAATTCCATGACGAGCCGGTGGCCACGGCCACCTGGCTGTCCCATTTCCTGCTGTGCCAGGAAGCGGCCAAACAGGGATTTGGGGCCTTGTTCGGCGGCCTGGGGGGCGACGAACTTAATGCCGGGGAATACGAATATTTTCTCTACCACTTCGCCGACCTCAAGGCCGCCGGGCAGGAGGAACTCCTCCAGCGGGAGATCCAGTATTGGGTGCAGTACCACGACCACCCCATCTTCCACAAAAGCCCGGCCGTGGCCGAGGAAGGTCTTAAAAGGCTGGTGGACCTCAACTCCCCCGGCCGCTGTCTGCCGGATCGGGCGCGGCTGGGGCGCTACGTGGCGGCGCTGAACCGGGAATATTTCGATTTGACCGCGTTTGAGCCGGTCATGGACCAGCCCTTTAAAAGTTTTTTGAAAAACCGCACCTTTCAGGATATTTTTCGGGAGACCGCGCCCTGCTGCCTGAGGGCGGAAGACCGGCAGACCACCGCCTTGGGGCTGGATCATTTCCTGCCGTTTTTTGATCACCGCCTGGTGGAATTCATGTTTAGGGTGCCGGGCGCCTTGAAGATCAGGGACGGGGTCACCAAGCACCTTTTGCGGCTGGCCATGCGGGGGCTGCTGCCCCAGGAGACCAGGACCAGGATCAAGAAGACCGGCTGGAACGCGCCGGCCCACCTTTGGTTTGCCGGCCCCGGGCGGCAGCTGCTGCTGGATTTGGTGCACTCCCGGGCCTTTCAAGCCCGGGGCATTTATGTGGTGCGGGAGGTGGAGCGCCTCATTGACGAGCACCATGATCTAGTGGCTTCCCGGACCCCCCGGGACACCCACATGATGTTTTTGTGGCAACTGGTGAACCTGGAGCTCTGGCTCAGGAGCCTTGATGAACTGCCCCATAGCTGACCTCACCTCGGCCGTCGGGCAGAACCGCGCCTTATGGGAGTGACTGAACCGGGCGCGGGCGCCAAGCGGCGGCCTAAAACCGGGATGTATTTGGGTGGGGATAGCCCTCGGCCATGCCGATGATTTGTGGGAGCGCTTTCCAGGAAAGGGCGGAGGAAATACTTTTCCCCAATGCTGCATTTCCCCCTTTTTCTTGGCTGTAAGGGTGCTACTATAGTGACAATGAGGCATATTTGCCAAGGGGAGATGGCTGGCCCTAGCAGAAAGTTGGCAAAAGCGACGATAACCGTGATACTTCTATTAATAGCAAGCAGAATGCTGCATAATCACGGTTAAGAGCCGTTAGGCCGCAGGAGAGAAAGCTTAAGCAAGTCGTTCCTTTTGCAACAGCGTCAATCAATCCGGAGATCAAGGAGTACATATATGGAAATAACATTAATTTCGGTGAATGATGTAGTCTATGACTACGGATTTCGGTCACTTTCAGCTTTTATGAAAAAAAATAATTATCAAACAAATTTGGTTTTCTTGAATATAGAAAATAAAGAACTTTCTGGCGATATTATTTGGGAAACTTTAGAAATCTGTTCCAATAGCATTTTGATAGGTGTGTCTCTTTTAACGCATGGATTCCCCAAAGCAGTTACGATTACAAGATTTTTGAAAAAATTTTATCCTAATATTCCAGTTATTTGGGGTGGAATACACCCATCAGGTGCACCATATGAGTGTATAGAGTTTGCAGATATGGTTTGTCTTGGCGAAGGTGAAGGCACATTACTTGAAGTTGCCAATAAAATGAGTCAAGGTGAACCATTAGACCATGTAAATAACATTTTTTATAAGAATAAGGATGGTAATTATATTAAGAACACAGTGCGTCCGTTAATATATGATATGGATTCACTACCGTTTCAGGATTATTCCCTCGATAGCGACTATGTAACTATTAACAATAAATTAGTTAAACTAGACGACGCATTGCTTAAATCGGTGAATCTTTATTATCCATTTGGTGGAATGGGATATGTTTATGTCACTATGACATCTAGAGGGTGCCCTTTTAATTGTACTTTTTGTTGTAATAACGTTTTTAGAAATATATACGCAGGAAAGGGTAAGTTTGTTAGGAAGCGATCAATAGAAAATATTATTAATGAAGTAAAATCTGCTAAAAAAAGACTACCATTCATAAGCTCAATATTATTTGATGACTCATCATTTTTGCATCGAAGTGTTGAAGAGATAAGAGATTTCTCAGATATCTATAAAAAAGAGGTTGATTTGCCGTTCGGCATTGAGATGAATCCAGTTGAAGCATCCAATGAAAAAATAAGATTGTTAAAAGGAGCGGGGCTAACTCTTGTGCATTTAGGCATCCAGAGCGGTAATGAGTATATTCGAAAGACCATTTACAAAAGAAATACACCTGAAGAAGCAATTCTTAAGGCTAACAAAATATTAACTGACCATAAAATATTACATAAATGTGATCTTATCATTGACACTCCTTTTGATAACGATTCTGAAGCATCATTACGGTTAATTAAGAAATTTAAACCATATTTTTCAACAAATGTTTATTCTCTTATGGTTTACCCGGGAGCGGAGATTAAATCTATAATTGAAGAACTTGGATATAAAGAGTGGATAAGCAAAATTGACAGAGATCGGTCTTATTTGGAGATAGTCACTGATGACGCGTACGCGCTTGTCCTTAAATTATACCAAATATTTCCGCCCAATAAAATATTGTTTAAAATAATACATCATGTAATAAATACAAAACCATGTTTAATGGTGCTGAAAATTGCTATGGTCAGAAAACTTCTTATCTTCCCGTTTATTGTTTTTAATCATATAAGATTCTTGTTAAAAAGGGCACAAAAAAAGCAATTATAATTAATGTGGGAAAGGTACAGGAAATTAACTATGTCGATACGGTCCTTTAATTTACTAAGAATGGTTTTACCATATATCAGCAAAAAGGTGGGAGAAATCTGAGTATGCCCAATTGCAAAAAGATACTGCATCAAAAGCAAAATAACTCTGTATTGCCAAAGTCTCATTTCATGTTTACGGCCAATTTGCTTAGGGAGAACCGGGTCTGATGCTGACCTTGGCCCAAACCCCGGCAGACCAGGAGGATCTGGCGGCCCTGTGCGCCGACCGCCCTCTTGGAACCAGGGAAATCTTTCTCGGCAACGCTTTTTACGGGGGCGATGCCATCCTCAGAGCCTACAGCGGCTATGAGGGAATTCTGAAAGCGGTCGTGCCCCACGGACCCTATTGGATAATCCCGGCAGTCTGGAATGACGAAGCCGAGGCGCCGGTGCCGGTCATCTTTTTTTTCAACCCCATCATGCAGGAGGCCTTTGAAAAAGAAACCACCAAGGTGGTCCTGCCTTTAGCCTTTCCCTTTCTTTATGTCCTGGAACTGGTGAAGGCCCAGCCCCGGCCGGCGCGCCGGGGCACGATCTTTTTTCCCGGGCATTCTTCACACCGCGCCACGGCGAAGATGGATTTTGCCGGCCTGGCCGCCAGGCTGGCGGAGCTGGCGGACGAATACCAGCCCTTAACCGTGTGCATGTTCTGGAAGGACTATCTGCTCGGGTACCACCGGGCCTTCCAGGAAAGGGGGATGTCGCTGGTCTCCGCCGGCCACATGTATGACCCTGATTTTCTCTGCCGTTTTTACCACCTGTGCTCCCGGCACCGCTACGCCGCCAGCAACTATACCTTGAGTTCAGCCACCTTCTATGCCGTCAAGGCGGGGTGTGCCTTTTTCTTTTTGGACCCTTCTGAATACAGATTTGATGTCGGCGGGGTTGACGCCCTTTATATGCCTAAGCGCCAGTTCGACGACAGGCTCGCCAACATGTTCCAGGCCCCCCGGCCGGCCACCACCCCGGAGCAGATGGAATTTGTGGACTACATCCTGGGGACCGCTTATTTGACCTCTCCGGAAGAGCTTTTGCAGCAGTTGCGCACCGTGGATAAATGGGATAAGAGGCGCATCTGGGCGCGGCGCCCGGACGGCGGCAAAAAATTGATGTTACCCACCTACTTTAAGAGAAAGATAAGTTCTCTGTGGTTTGTCTTGGGAAAATGGCGCGAAGTCCTGAAGGCCAGGCTTAAAGATTTGGGACAGAAATGGGGCGGCCTGGGGTCGCTATTTTCCAGGAGATAAAAGTTTCTTCTGGGTTTAACTGCTTGTATGAGGCTGGCCCGAGGGGGGCCGGTATAACCGGGAAGGTGGTCCCTGCCTGGTGAAATGAACTATGGGGGCAACGGTGAACAGGTCTCCCGAAGGCCTCATCTACTTGAATCTGGGTTGCGGCTCCCACTTTCACAAGGAGTGGAACAACCTCGACCTTTTTCGCCACGAGCACGTGGAGTACCATGACCTCCGCCAGCCTTTGCCTTATCCCGCCGATACCTTTGCCGCGGTTTACTGTTCCCACGTTCTGGAGCACCTAACCCCGTCCCAGGGAAAAAGCCTGGCCCAAGAAATCTACCGGGTGCTGGCGGAAGGCGGGGTGGTGCGGATCGTGGTGCCGGACCTGGAGGAAATCTGTCGGGAGTATCTTGCCCGGCTGGCCGCGGCCCAATCAGAACCTTCGGAGGAAAATATTTCGAGATACCTGTGGCTTACTCTCGAGTTGCTGGATCAACTGGTCAGAGACAAACCCGGCGGCTTGATGGCGGAAGTTCTCCAGCGCCGCCAGGTGGATGAGCCCTTTATCACTGAAAGGTGCGGCGATGAGTTTGCCGCCTTCTTTAACCGGGCAGGGCCTCCGGAATCTGGAGCCCAAGCGGCTCAGCGCTCCTGGGCGGAAAAGATTATCTCCAAACTGGTCAGCCACCGGGCAGCCTGGCAGGCGCTGAAGTCCCGCCTTAAGATAACCCCTGACCCCCGCCGGACCGGAGAGGCACACAGATGGATGTACGACCGCCTGTCCTTAAGGCTGTTGCTGGAGGAGGCCGGCTTGGTGGATTTTGCCGTGAAGAAATTTGACGACTCCGATATCCCCCATTGGGACAGATATAATCTGGATCGCTCCCTGGCTGGCCATGGGCCCCGCAAGCCGGACTCCATCTACGTGGAGGGCAAGAAGCCCTCCGGGGTTGCGGGCCTTAAGGCCCTGGCAAAGGCAAAGTTGTGAAGGTAGTCCATATTTCCACCTACAGCTTCCACGGCGGCGCGGCGCGCTCCGCTTTTAGGCGCCACCTGGCGGCCATTAAGCAGGGCTACGATTCCACCATGTTTTCCCTGACCGGTGGGGGCCACCCTAAGGTCCAGGTTTACCGGCCGCCCCGGGGTCTGCCCAGTCGCCTGGGCCGCGGCTGGCGCCGGGCCCTGATTTCTCTGGCCTATGCCCGCTATCGCTCATCACGGCCTGAAGGCTTTGAGAGGTTCAGTGACGACCGCAGCGAGTTCGGCGCCGACTTGTTGACGCAGTTGCCCGAGGCCGACATTGTCAACCTGCACTGGGTGGCCGGGTTTGTGGACTACCAGTTGTTTTTGGTCCCGGTATCTCAGAGGCTTCCCCTGGTCTGGAGTCTGCATGACATGAATCCTTTCACCGGGGGATGCCATTATGACGACGGCTGCGGCAGGTTTCATGCAGGCTGTGGCGCGTGTCCCCAATTGGGCTCCACCCGGGACTCGGACTTATCTCGGGAGATCTGGGGCCGGAAAAAAGCCATCTACGAGGGCATGGCCCCGAGCCGGCTGCACGTGGTGGTGCAAAACCACTGGATGGCCACCCAGGTGAAAAGCAGCCCCCTCATGGGTAAATTTCCCCTGACCATCATCCCCAGCGGGGTGGACACCCGCGACTTCTCCCCCCGGGATTCTCGCGGGGCCCGTTCTCTTTTGGGGATTCCCCGGGGCGCCAGGGTCATCCTCTTTGTGGCCGACTCGCTGGACATCCGGCGCAAAGGCTTTGCTGTGCTCCAGCAGGCCCTGGCCGGGCTGGCAGATCTGCCCCATCTCTTTCTGGCCTCGGTGGGCAGCGGCGAGCCCTCCCTGGAAGGCCGGGTGCCCCACCTGCACCTGGGGCGGACTGACAATGACCGCCTGCTCTCCCTCATTTACAGCGCGGCCGACCTCTTTGTCATCTCCTCCCTGCAGGACAACGCCCCCAACACGGTGATGGAGGCCCTGGCCTGCGGCACCCCGGTGGTGGGCTTTGTCGCGGGCGGCATTGCCGACCTGGTGCAGCCCGGGGTTACCGGGCTGTTGGCGCCGGTGGGGGAGGTGGAGGCCCTGGGGGGTGCCATTCGGGAACTTCTGGAAGATGCCGCCAGGCGCCAGGAGATGGCCGCCAACTGTCGACGCCTCGCTTTGGAGGAATATTCCCTGGAAGTTATGGGTCGCAACTATTCTCAGCTATATCAACGGATAGTGGCGGAAGGTCCGTGAGCGGCGCTTTCTCGGCAACCTGGCCTTTTAGGGCCAGATGTTGTGGTATCTTAAAGTATCTTCTGAGAGCTTACCAATGTCCTTGGGCATATTCTTAAGGCAAAACCGTGTCGGGGAGCCTCTAACCTGAGGGGATAACATGTTGAAGATTTATTTGGGAGATTTAGTATACGATACGGTGAAGACTAATTATGTCGTCCCGTTAGGTAGCGGCTACCTGGCGGCGATGCTAAATGATAGATTTCCAGGTGAAACTGAGATTGCTATTTTCAAATACCCCAAGAACCTGGGGAAAGCCCTAAATGATAGTCCATCTGATGGTTTGGCTTTGAGTAATTATAGTTGGAATACAAATTTGAACAAGTTATTTCTTAAGATGGTGTAAAGGTCCACAATTTTTTGGACACAGTTAAAGGTTAAATCAGGCGGCCAGGGGCGCGAAGGCGCCGAAATACTCTTTTATCCCTTGTCTGAGGGGTTCCAGGGCCTCGAAGCGGGTACCACGTTTGGCCGCATGAATGCCCACGCATTCCATGGAGCAGTGATCCACGGCGAAGAAGACCGCCGCCTGGCCGTCCTCGGTAGTAAAAGCGGTCGTCATATCTGTGCCCCACATTTGGTTGACCCGTGGGGTAATAATGGTGCCTTCGTGGACTTGGGGTCCAGGGTAACAGCCCTGCGGTGGGGCACCAGGAGATGGTGCTCCCGCATCAAGCGAAAGACGCGTCTCTTGGAGGTGTGGAGGCCGGCATGACGCAACCTGGCCCAAACTTTGCGATATCCTTCGCCATGGATCTGATAAAATAATTGATGCGTTGTGCTTCGCAATACTCGTAGATTGCCGGGTTGGCGAAGGCAGCGTCGCCACGGAACCAAAAAAGCTTGAACCAGGGGCGGTAACGCTCCACCAAGGGGGTGATAAATGCCAGAGTGCCGGCGGCTGAATGGACATTGCCCGGTCTCAGCTTGGCGCCCAGACCGTCGCCATCACTGGTAAAGCAAAAAAGGGGATGGAAGCAGTTCTTGCCAAAATGACCGTTGTAGGCCACACCCTCTTGCTTACCGTGTACCGGGTCCTCGGTGGAATCCACATCGATGGTCAGGCGCCGCTTGTTCTTCCTTCTCAACAGGGCATCCGTGGACCGGGTCAGGGCGGCCTCCAAGGCCTCTAACCCAGCTTCATGGCCCAGGACGTCATTCTACTACCTGGAGAGCATGGACTGGCCGGCCCCAGCCTGATGATCTTTACCAAGAGCCAGCCGGAGGGCAGGGTCTATACGAAGAAAATCGGCATCGTTACAATCTTCATAACCGGCAGCTATCTGGTAGACCCTTTGACGAACGATCTGGATTAAGGAATGCTTGGTATGAGTCGATGATGTTAAGTCCTCCAAGCAATCTCCCATGAGGGCGATGATTCTGATTTATATCATATAGTTATGCCTATTACACGCAATTTTTGCGGCATAATCCAGTCTTAATGCCCAAACCGTTACCTTTTCGGAGCTAAGGCCATAAGCGATTAATTTATAATCTTACTTTTGGTTAAATATTCGCTGATTTTTTCTGCTACTATTTTATGTCCCAGTTCGTTCCAGTGGGCCTTATCCTCGGCATAAGTGGTATTCCCCGGTTTATTTGCCTCCCGTATGGCTTGGGGAATGCCGTCAATAAATTCCATGTGGTTCTGTGCTGAGATCTTCTTGACTTCTTCATAAAATGGCAAACCACCATCGCCACAAAAAACTATTATTCTGGTATTGGGCGTACGTTGCCTAACCATCTGCATCAACTTATTGGTTAGCCTCGCGGCGCGTTTAAAGCCCGGATGATCGGCCCCTTGAGAGGCGATATCGTTTTCTACCGTTATATCCTTGGTGTAGTGAGCCAGCAATCTGTCGACCCGCTTGAAGATAAAGGCAGAAAGTTTTGAATGAGGATTGACATGCTCTCTAATGAAGCTGATGGTCTTATATCTGGTTGGGACTGCATAGATGATCTTACCATCGCTTGATAAGTAGGGGCGTCTGGTGCCGTTATTATTGCGGGTGCTGTTGAGTTCAAGTTCATAATCATTGTTGATAAAGTCATTGGTGCAGAACTGCCATATAATTATGTCAGGCTTGATCATATCCACGTACTCGTCTAAAATCAGATATTCTTGCAGAGTGCCATATCCCCCACACCCATAAGCGAAGACTTCCACCGGGAGGGTCTGGTTTATAATGCCATAGTAAGTCTTACTGTTTGATACTGCAGAAGCCTGAGTAAGAGAGTCGCCAATAACCATGATTTTTTTCTTGGGTGAATTTAGATTGCCAAAAACTCTAAATCCATATTGGTTGGTTTCCATCTCCACGTGGTAAGGTTTCATGTCGGCATCGTTTAATATTCCTTTGAAGCGATAGTTTTCCGTAGCCCGCCAACCGAGCCGGTCATCCAAGTGGAACTCCAAAACAGCTTCCGGAACTTTCCCAGGATACTTAAAATAATGGTAAATCCGCAATGATACTTCTCCGACCATAAACAATAAGATAACGGTCAGTAGTAGAATAAATAAGTTGGTCAAGAAACTCTTAATAATATTCTGGTAACCCATCAGGAGAGGCACACTTTCAGGGAGTTATTGGGGAAACCGAAGACAACCCCAGGTCGCATCTATCTGCCTTGTTTCCACCAGTACGGGGTGCTTCTCAAGACCCCAAGGCTTCCGGCATGGTTATATTTCTAATTTAGTAGTGTCCGGCACAGAAATTGAATGTAAATAACTGGCCATGATTATCATCTGGTTCCCAAGCTCCACCTGAGAACCCACTTGGATGCAAGGCTCTGCTTTGCAAGCTAATTCTATAGGTTATACCGAGTGCTATCAATTTGGGAGTTGTAGTGGTAGTGGTAGCCGCAGGCTTCAGCCTGCGGCTACCACTCGGCCTTTTCCAGGCGTTGTATCACCGCCTTGAGGAGAATGGGCCAGGCGATGGTGGCGTCGCACAGGACCTCCGCGAAGCGCCCGCCTTCCTCCGGGGAGACGAATTTACCCCAGGAAACCCCTTCTTTGAAGGTACAACCGCTCAAGCCGCCCCAATGGGCCGGCTCCGGACAGAGGCGCACCCCGTAATGGAACCGCAACTCCGGCAGGTCCAGGTCCAAGCGGGTGTGCAGCAATTCCAGGTAAGGTCCCACCTGCTGGGCCCAGTTGCGGGGCACTCCCCCTCCTATCACGAAGATCCCCAACTTCTTGGCGGTGAGCACCTTCTGAGCATAAGCCGCCAGGTCCAGAAAAGGATTAAACTTAAGGGACAGAGCGGACAGGGCCTCGGGAAACTTCCGGCCCGACCTTAGGGCCCGGCCCACCATGTGAACCGCCAGGTCCAATCCCAACTCCGAATCGGTAAAAGCCGGGATAAACACCGGCACCTCTTTGAGGTAGGCGTTCCGCAAGATCCCCGGGCTGGTGGTGTGCTCCGCCAGATACCGCCCTAATTCCCGACAGAGGCCGGCAGACGACCATACCTGAGCCGGATCCAACCGCTCCAGCACTTCTTTGAACACCGCTTCCGCATAATCCAGGTTGGCTTCCATCTCTAGAGTGTCATAGATGCGGTTGTAACCCCTTAAATAAAGGTCCCGATCGGATAAGCGGTCGGGACATTTATAATGTACCTTTCCCAAGGTCTCGATGAGCCCGTGTGCCACCAGGGCTCCGGTGGTGATGATGACCTTAAGCCAGCCCCGATCGATCATGTCGCAAATTAACAGCCCCATTTTGGCCACGCTCATGGCCCCGGAGAAGGTGCCGACGATGGTGAGGTCCGGGTCCCGCACCATCTCCGTCAACACCGCCGCGGCTTCTCCCAGGCTGCGGCCGCCAAAAGCGGTGCGGCCCATGGCCTGCAAAAGCTCATCAAAATCCTGAACGGCATTCAAGTCCAGGGGGGCCAGGGGTTCCAGGCCGTCTTTGGCCCCATCATGAAATTCCTCTGGTTTGCGCCGCATGATTCACACCTTCTGCCTTTGGGAGGAACGATTTAGTGACACCGGCTCAGTTCTTGGTTCCCAGTTTAAAACCCTAGTACTTGATTGCTTAAATTAACGAAAGGATATCCCCCCTCACCCTAACCCTCTCCCCCAAGGGGGAGAGGGAAAATGATGGTAAATTTGTTAAAAAATAAGTAACGCTAACTTACGCAACTAAGTACTACCCTTTGGAATGGAAGTATTTTAACAAGTACTCCGCAATCCTTTCATTGGCCAATTTATTGGGATGGCCGTCACCCTTGATATAATATTTTTCCTCGTCATCATGATATTTGCTGAATATCTCCTGAGTGGTTATTACCTTCAGGTTGTTTAGTTTCAATTCAGAAAACACGTATTCATAATCAGGATCATTTTTGTCAAGCCCTAACAAAACATAAAAATCACCGTGATATTTATCGGCGACTATTTTTTGTGACTTCTGAATAATCTTAACAAATAACTTTATATCTTCCCGATTTCTTTTCCACCCCCATATTCTCGGCAGTAGGTTAGTTTTTTGGATTATTAAAGATTTATTTAACACCGGAATGAATCTTTTGACCATGGATTCGTCTTTAAATTTCCCGGCATATTCAACCTCACTGGAGGAATTTAATTTATATCTGGGACCATAGGCGTCCCAGACGAGGTAGGGATAATTGCCGGCCGACCTTTCGATGTGGGGCAGCAACGCCCAGTAAATGGCTATCAAAGGCCCTTTTTTTAGAAGTACTTTATCTAACCACCCGGTCTCTAAAATTCTCAGCATCTGGTGGGGGCCATAACCATGAAAGCCGAAATTATAGGTAAGATATTCGCCCTTAGATTTTTCTTCAAATTGATACGGCAGGGTCTCATTGTCATTGATGCCCTCGCCCACCGTGAAGGAGCAGCCAAAAAAGGCGGCATTTATAAAATCTTTTTTCAATCTTAAATTATCATTCTTTAAATCATGAGGAGAAACCCTTAAGCCATATTGATTGGTGGTATAAACCACATCGTAGATAAGCTCATGGCCATGATACATTTTTGAGGTTATTTGGGCGTTTTTGGCCCCGGCATACCCTCTTATGTCATCCGGGGTAAAATAACTTCCCCAGTTGGTATAGCTCCCTTCCATCCTGGCGGCCCGGCTGGGTTCAGAGGCCGAGCCGACCGCAAACCACCCCGCCAGGTAAGCTTCGCCCAAGGCAAAAGCTAAGGTCAGGACGGCCAGATTAAAAAAAATTACCTTGAGGTTTGGTGACTTTCTAGTTTTAAGCGTCATCCAGAGCAAAACCAGAAAAGTCGAGGCGGCTATGTAGATATAGGGATTGCTCCTGACAGACTTAAAAATCAAAAATATGTAGGCCAAAAATAAAATTACGCAAGCTGTTCTTTTAATCCAAGCCATAGTGCTTCCAGGTCATTCCGGGCGGCGTTGGTGGTAGATATAGCCCAGGGCCTTATACAGCAGGCGGGCGGCGGTAAATTCACTCACCTTCTGCCCGGGGATGGGAGCCAATTCCACCAGGTCCAGCCCTATCACCGGTCCCCGTAAGGCCAGGGTCTCCATAATGGTGAGCACCTGATAATAATTAAGGCCCCCCGGCTCCGGAGTGCCCACCCCGGGCATGACGGAAGGGTCCAGGACATCTAAATCTATGGTCAGGTAAACCGGCCCCTTCAGGCCTTTGAGATGGTCCAGGGCGGCCTGCCAGCCTGTGGACGTTTCGATAAGGTCCCTGGCTTTGAACACGGACAGGCGGGGTGCCACCCTGAGGAGTTGGCGTTCCTCCTGGGAATAACTGCGCAAGCCGATGATCGTCAGGGGGCGGCCCAGGCCATAGACCTGGCGCAGCACGCAGGCATGGGACAGCGGGCTGCCGTCATAGCGCTCCCTTAAGTCCGCGTGGGCATCCAGGGCCACCACGGTCAGGTCCGGGAAGCGGGTAAGCGCGGCCTGCACCAACGGCAGGGTGATGGTGTGCTCGCCGCCTAAGGCCAGGATCAGCTTGCCCTGGGAGATCCAGGGTTGCACGATGCGCCGAATCTTGTCCAGCATCGTCTGAGGTCCGGATACTTCCGGAGTGATGGGGGCCGCGGTGGCCAGACGCACTTTCTCACTGGGGTCCCAATTCTGCTCCTCGTCCCACAACTCCACCTGGCAGGAGGCGGACAATATGGCCTCCGGCCCTCCCCGGGTGCCTCCCCCGTAGGTGGTGGTGGCCTCATAGGGGATGGGCAGGACCACCGCCTCGGCTTCCTTTACCGGCAGGGGCTTCAAGTCTAAAAAGGTCAAGAAGGGCATCTTAAGGCTCCTGGGAGGCAGGTTCTTTTACTTCCATCTCCTTGAGGCGGCGATACAGGGTGGCCAGGCCGATGCCCAAAAGGCGCGCCGTCAGTTCCTTGTCCCAGCCGGTTTTTTTAAGGGTCTGCAAGATGGCCAGGCGTTCGATTTCTTCTAAAGAGGCCCCCACCGGCAGAATGATTTGGTCGTCCGCCGGAGAGTGACGCCTGATTTCGTCAGGTAAATCCGTCAGGTCCACCATATTGCCTTCGCACAGAGCCACCGCCCGCTCCACCACATTCTGCAATTCCCGCACATTGCCGGGCCAGGAATAACTCTTCAAGGCCGCCATGGCCGCCGGGGAAAAACCCATGGTGGGGCGGTTGTTTTCCAGACAAAACCGATCCATGAAATGCAGGGCCAGCAGGGAGATGTCCTCCACCCGCTCCCTTAAAGGGGGGATGGTCAGGTGGATGACATTTAAGCGGTAAAACAGGTCCTTGCGAAAGCGGCCGGCGGTCACCGCGGCCTCCAGGTCCAGGTTGGTGGCGGCGATCACCCGCACATCCGCCCTTTGGGTCTGGCCCCCCCCTACCCTTTCGAATTCCCCTTCCTGGAGCACTCTTAAGAACTTCACCTGGGTGGCCGGGGGCATCTCGCTGATTTCGTCAAGGAAAATGGTGCCGCCGTCGGCCAGCTCAAAGCGGCCTTTGCGCTGCTGGATGGCGCCGGTGAAGGCCCCTTTTTCGTGGCCGAAAAGCTCGGACTCGATAAGACCTTCCGGCAGCGCCCCGCAGTTGAGCTTGACAAAGGGCTTGCCTTTCCTGGGGCTTTGATGGTGAATGGCTTCCGCCACCAGTTCCTTGCCCACCCCGCTTTCCCCGGACAGCAGCACCGTGGTCTTCATGGGGGCGATCTGATTGACCATGTGGATAACCTTGAGCAAGGCCGGCCCTCGGCCGATGAGGCGGCCGGTGGGGCCCCGGTCCTGCAAGGCCTCCCTTAGCCTCTGGTTTTCCACGATAAGTTTTTGGGTTTCCAGGGCCTTGCTCACCACCTTGCGCAACTCATGCATCCGAAAGTCTTTGGTGATGAAATCGTAAATCCCTCTTTTTAAGGCGGAGATGGCCTCATCCACCGTGGCGTGGCCGGAAATCATGATGGCTATGGCCTCCGGCCGCAAGATGCGCAAGGCCCCGAACAACTCGGTGCCCACCATGTCCGGCAGCTTCAGGTCAATGATGGCCAGGTCCACCGGGTGACGCCGCACCTCTTCCAAGGCCGCGACCCCGGTGGCGGCCAGATGAATCTCATGACCTAACTTCTGCAACCCGGAAGCCAACGCCTCCCGGGTGGCCGCATCATCATCCACCACTAAAATGACACTCATGGTTAATTAACCTATTTTGGATTTGGGGGGAGGGCCAGGGAGTCTTTTGTAAGTGCTCCCTGCCCTCCCCCCAAACCCCCCTCCCAACCCTTTAGGGTGATTGGGGTAGACGGGGCCCCTGGCCCCCTCCCCCAAGCATCACAAACTATCCAGCCAGCCCAGGATCACCCGGCTGATTTCTTCCAGCAGTTCCGGGGCCATGGTGTCCCCGCCGGTCTCAAAGGAGTGACCCGCGCCCGGGATCACATGAAGGTCGCTCCGCACCGGTATGTGGCCCAGCACCTGGCCCAGCAGGTCCAGGCGACAGAATGGATCGCGCCCGCCTTCGATGAACAATACCGGGCAAGGCAACTGGTAAAGGGGCTGATCCCTGAGCTTCTCCGGTTTCCCTGGCGGGTGCAAGGGATAGCCCAGAAAAATCAGGCCGTTGGCCCCCACATCTTGAGCCACCAATTGGGCCGCCAGGCGAGCGCCCATAGATTTGCCGCCCAAAAACATCTCCAGCCCCTTGAATTCTTCCAGTTCGCCCACATACTCCAGCACCAGGCGGAAGACCCCTTCCAGGGCTTCATCCGAGTCCGGGTGTTTCCGGCCCTCCTCGGCGTAAGGAAAATTGAAGCGCACGGTCACCAGCCCCTGGCGGGCCAGACGTTCATGGAGCCCGACAATCAGCGGCTGGTCCATATTGTTGTTGGCCCCATGGGCCAGGACCAAAATGGCCTGCATGGTGGTGCTGCGGGGAACTCCCATAATTACCCGAATCTGGCGATCCGGCCCCACGGGCAAGGTTAACGGGTGAATCTCCATAGTCCCCTCTTGGCGTGGTGAGATGGGCCACTGCCACTATAACTACATAAGAATATTATCATAAATATGTCCCCACCCTACTTAGCTCACCGTAATCCGGGTAACGGCATAATGCTGGGATCCTTTAAGGCACCTCTCCGGCGGCCGGGTTGGCTATAAAATACCACGAAAATCCTTCCGAGTCTAATTTCCCTCACTTACCCTAAACACCCGCAGATGAGGTAACTTAAAGGGCGGAACCAGCTACCCATCTCCCCCGGAGGCAATATTAGCCGCGTCTTTAAGGAGCAGCCTTAAGGGGTGTAAGTCCGCCAGCCGGTGCGTGAGGCCGGTGCCGTCCCGCCAGGGGACCAGATGTTCCCAGCCGCCCAGATGCACTACCCGGCGTCCGGCGGCGACCAGCTGCTTCAAGCGCCTGGCCAGGAACCGCTCTCTCTTCAAGGCCTCCGGCGGTGCTTGTGGATAAAGCCGCCAGGGCGGCCGCTGGAAAGCCAGGGCGGCGCGGTGAAATTCCCCGGCCACGAAATCCTCCAAAAACCCGTCGCCAGTGGCCAACAGGGTTTTAATATTGGCCGGACTGAGAACCTCCTGGCTATATCTGGGCAGATGCCGACGGGCCGGGGCACTTAGGTCCACCGGTAGCCAGGAAATGCCGTGATCGCGGCACCAGTCTCGGGCCACCCGCACCTCAAAGGGCAGAGCTACCTGGGCCGCAACGCGCTGGATGGCCAGGTGCCCCCGGGCCGAGGGCGGCAATTCCTCGAGAGCCTGTTCAAAAAGACGCACCCAGCGCTTCTCCTGCCGCCGGCGGTAATTGAGCGAGAAGCGGCTGATTTCCACGGTGATGAGCTCCGGACGCAGGTGCTCCAGCAGCTTCCAGGCCCGCTCATACCCCTTAGGGTCGCCATGCACCGTGCCGATGAGGATGAGGGAATTTGGGGGAGGGCTGGGGGAATTTTTTGTACCAGGTTCCCTCACCCTCCCCCAAACCCCCTCCCATCCCCCTTTATGAGGGCTGGAGAAGGCGGGGCCTTTGACCCCGCCTTCTCCAGCCGAAAAGTCTTTTGAGATTTGGGGGTTATGGTCTTGAAGCATCTGCGTTAAATCAGCCCTTGCCCCTGGTGGCACAGGCTTCCAGTCTGTGCCTCTTTTAAAATACTATCATAATCAATCCTGCACAAAATGGCGGCCCTCCTTCAAAGCCATTTCCGCCTTGGCCAATTGGCGTCCCAAATATATGGCGTGGTTGAGGTCGGATAGGGCTTCGTCCCGGGCGATCTGGTGCTGCAGGGAAACCGCGGTTTTGCCCCGGTATTCCTTCAGGGTCACGTCCTCGAAGCGGTGCTCCACCAGGATCTCCTCACCGTCTAGGGTGATGCGGAAATAACCCATGGGGTCCAGGCTCACTCCGTAAGGGCGTTTGCCGATGACCATCAGAGCCCGGTCCAGTTCCCGGGGGTCCAGGCCCAGGGAGTGGCTTACGACAATGATGGCCCCGGAGGGCAGCCCCACCCTATCAGCCACCCAGTTCTGGATGGCCATCAGGCCATAAACATTGAGGGGCCAGGCGTCCAGGGCGTTGTGGGTGCGGAAGGTGGCGCTCAAGGTCAATTTTGTTTCAAACTTCCTAAAAAACAGCGACACCAAACAGGGGCGGCCTTCTTGCACCGTCAGGTCCCTAGCAGTGTCCCACAGGGCCAGGTAGGACTTGCGGTCCTGTGGGTCTTTCTTCAAGCGTTCAGCGCACGCCGCCAGGGTGTCCAGGCCGAAGTAGGTTCGCAGGCGGTGACCGTAATGGTAAGTTTCATCCGGGCGCAGTTCTCCCTTAAGGATGTCCTCCTGGTAGGTTCTGAGCCTCGCGGGATCGAGATTCACGGCCTGGAGCTCCTCTGCCGCCTCGAACTGGGGCTTTTCCACCACCACCTTCACATGCTGCAACTCCAGGCGGTCCCCCTTTTTCAAGGTCACCCGCCGGCCGAAGCGGGTCAGCAAATATAAAATTTCCTTCCAGGCCTCCAAAGGGGTATCCTGCACCACCTGGAAGGCCCGGGGGTTGCTGGGAAAATATGCTATCTCAACTTCGGGCAGGGAAATCTGCCGCCGGGGCAATTCTGGCCAGGGTTGTGGTTGCCATGAAGCAAAGAAATTCCGGATGCTTTGGATGGTTTCTTCTTTTTGAGGGTCTCCCAGCCAGAGCAACCGGGGAATCTGGGGGAAATGTTCCGGCCGCACCATATCGTCCAGCAGCCGGCGGGTGTTAATGATGCGAGCCGGAGCCACCTCTATCCCCGGCACCGGACTCCGATATTGCACCAGGGAACCGGCCACCGGCTCCAGGCCTGCCTCGAAGAAGTTGACCAGCTCTTCCCGGGAGCCGGAGCGGTCATGGCCGCAGAGTAAAAGCACTTGAATCTGGGGATTGTAGAGCAAATTCCGCAGCATCTCCCTCAAGCCATTGCCGTACAGGGTGCCAAAGACCGCAATGGGGCTGGAGGCCGGATTCAGGTCCACCCCGGCCTGCCGGAAGCGCCCCACAACATACTCAACCTTCGACCACAAGGTCACAACCCCTATACTTCCAAAGGGATTAATCATGCTCAGGCGGTCGCCAAAATAAAGGGGCTTAAATTCCATCTCTGCGGCAACTATACCAAAAACTGTTTTTAAGGGCAAAGGACTACAGGAACGCTTAGCGGCTCAGGGAAATTTGTCTTATGGGGCAGAGGTGGATAAAAATGCCGTTGACGCTTTAGGGAAATTACCCCATCTTCGGCACGCCAAGGTGGGCTTGAAGGAGGTGAAGGGATAATATATCATAGGAAAGAAACTGTTGCACCGCATCCTTATCTGATGGTAGGAGAAAAGAGAGTAAATGGTATAATGCATATCTAGGTTTAGCACACTGACATTCGCATCCGGGATGATGCTGATTTAAACAAGGGAGGGCCGGCCGTTATGTCGTTTAAAGAAAGGATGTATCTCCGGAGTTTTCAGGAGATCAGCAAGATCCTGGCCTCCACCCTGGCGGTGGACGAAGTGCTGGATCAAATCGTGCGTCAAATCACCGAAGTCATGAATCTTAAAGGGGCCACCATCCGGCTGGTCAACCCCAGGACCAACACCCTGGAGTTGGTGGCCGCCGTGGGCCTGAGTGAAAAGTACCTGAAAAAGGGCCAGGTGGACCTGGACAAAAGTATCGCTGAAGCCTTGAGCGGCAGGCCGGTGGCCATCTTTGACGCCACCACCGATTCCCGCTTGCAGTATCCTGAGCACGCCAAAGAAGAAGGCATCGCCACTATGGTGGCCATCCCCATGGTGTCCAAGGGCAAGGTCATCGGGGTCATGCGTCTGGTGAGCGGCGAACCCCGGGAATTCACCATGGAAGAGGTGGATTTCGCCTGTGCCGTGGCGGAATTGGGGGCTCAGGCCATCAGCAATGCCAAGATGTACGAAGCCCGCATCAAAGAACTCAATCTTCTCAAGGGCCTGCTGGAGATCTCTAAGGCGGTGAACTCCGCCCTGGATGTGAAAAAGGTGCTCCATCTGCTGGTAAAGACCGCCACCACCGCCCTGGATATCAAGGCCGCGGCCGTGCGCCTGCTGGATGAAAAGCGCCAAATGATGGAATTGGTAGCCTCCTACGGGCTGAGCGACCGCTACATCAAAAAGGGCCCGGTGGGGACTGATAAATCTATCACCGAAGCCATGATGGGCAAGGCGGTGTCCATCTACGATGTGGGTCAGGACCCCCGGGCTACTTATCCCAAAGAGGCTGAGGAAGAAGGCATCAAATCCATCCTGAGCGTTCCCATCAACCTGAAAGGAAAAGTTATCGGGGTGATGCGCATCTATTCCAGCGAGCCCCGGGATTTCAGCGACGACGAAATAACCTTCATTTCCTCCCTGGCGGAACACGCCGCCCTGGCCATGGAAAACGCCCGCCTGTACCAGAAGCTCAAAGGGGAATACGAAGAACTCATGGGCGACCTGTACCGCTTCACCGGCTTTACGCGGGGGATTTAGAAGGCTGGGGAGGAATTTTTTGTAAGGGGAGTGCTGGGGGAATTTTTCGTAAGTGGTTCCCCCACCCTCCCCTCAAACTCCCCTCCCAACCCCCTTTATGGGGGCCGGAGAAGGCGGGGCCGCAGGCCCCACCTTCTCCGGCCTTATTAAATCCGTAAGGGGTTGGGGGAGGGAGCTTGGGGGAGGGGGCAGGGGTCTGCGACCCCTGGCCCCCTCCCCCAATCATTTCCCCCTCTCAACCCAGGAGGAGAGATGTCTCATTATTATGAGGAGCGTGATCTGGAGCGCTTCGGTGAAATCGGCAAGTATTGTCCGGACCTCTATGAGCGTTTTATGGGCTACTATCAGGCGGTGATGGCTGCCGGGGCCTTGAGCGGGCGGGAAAAGGCCCTCATCGCCTTGGCGGTGGCCCATGCCGTCCAGTGTCCCTATTGCATCGACGCTTATACCCGGGGTTCTTTAGAGGCCGGCTCCAACCTGGAAGAGATGACCGAGGCCATCCATGTGGCCACCGCCATCCGGGGCGGCGCCGCCCTTATCCACGGCCTCCAGGTCCACAATGCCGCGGCCAAGATCAGTATTTAGAGAAAAGACCTGATGGTCCCTTTTGCCCAGAGGTTGGAGCACCTGGGTTATGCTGAACTAAAGGCCTCTCAGGTCAATATTTTACAGGTAAACTTGGGTTGGCGCTGCAATCAATCCTGCAAACATTGTCACTTGCTGGCCGGTCCGCACCGCCCGGAACAGATGGAGGCCGACACCATTGAGGAGGTCATCCGGGTGGTGCAACGCTGGTCTCTCCCCCTGGTGGACCTCACCGGCGGCGCGCCGGAACTTAACCCGCATTTCGAGTACCTGGTGGACCGCCTTCATGAACTGGGGACCCACATCATCAGCCGGTCTAATTTGACCGTGCTCCTGGAACCCGGCAAAGAGCATCTGCCGGAGTTTTTCCGGGATCGGCGGGTGGAATTGATCTGCTCTTTGCCGTATTATCAAGAAGAACCGGTGGACCGCCTGCGGGGCCCCGGGGCCTTTAAGAAAAGTCTTAAGGCCCTGCGGCGGCTCAATCGCCTGGGCTACGGCCAGAAGGACTCGGACCTCAAGCTGCACCTGATGTACAACCCGGCCGGGGCTTACTTCCCGCCGGAACCGGGCCCCTTAGAAGCCCTCTTTCGCCGGGAACTGGCAGCCCACTATGATATTCACTTCCACCACCTGTACACCTTGCTAAACATGCCCATCGGCCGCTTCAAGGAATACTTGCAAAAATCCGGCAACTACGAACGCTACCTGGGGAGACTGATGGCCGGCTTTAATCCCGCCACCGTGGACGGCCTCATGTGCCGGTACCTCATCAGCGTCTCCTGGGAAGGACACCTCTTCGACTGCGACTTCAACCAGGCCCTGGACCTACCCTTGACCCCAGGCCTGCCCCAAACCATCTGGGAGTTCGAACTCCCCACTCTCAGGACCCGGCCCATCCACCTGGGAGACCATTGCTACGGCTGCACCGCCGGCACCGGCTCCTCCTGCGGGGGCAGGTTGGTGGAGGGGTGATGGTATTTGAGGGGAGGGTGGGGGAGCGAGGCTCCCCCACCCTCCCCTCAAACTCACCTCCCCACCCCCTGAAATGGGCCGGGTAAGGCGGGGCCTTTGGCCCCGACTTACCCGGCCAAACTTAAGGGATTGGGGGTGGGGGTGGGGGGGAGTTTTTTGTAAGGGTAAGGGCCTGCGGCCCTTAGCCCCCTCCCCCACACATCAAATCCCCCCGCTTCGGCCAGCGGTGGGTGAAGGTGCGTTCTGCCAGGTGGAGGGCCAAAAGGAGCCAGTGGTTCAGGGTGGTGCGGAAGTAGCCGTTTTCCAGCCAGCGGCGGCCGGAGCTGGCCACCGGAGGGGTGAGAAGGCGCAGTCGGGCCAGGCGTTTCAGCCTAATCACCAGGTCCAGGTCTTCCGGACGGCGGTGGGCAAAGCCGCCCAGGGCAAAGAACAGGTCCCGCCTTAAGGTAAGGACCTGGTCGCCATAGGGCAGGCCGAAAAGGCGGCTGCGCCAGTTGGCTCCCCAGGCGATAAACTTAAGGGCCGGAAACGGCGGGGTCAGGGTTACCTCAAAGGCCCCGGCGGCAAAGAGTGGGTCCGCCGCGGCCTGGCGCAGGGCCGTTAGGTGGGGTGGCCCGAAAGCAGTGTCGGCGTGGAGGAAAACCAAAATATCTCCCCGGGCGGCCCGGACGCCGGCGTTCATCTGGCGCCCCCGGCCCCGGGGAGCCTTAAGCCGACACAGGTGCGGGTAACCCTCAGCCACTTGCCAGGTCCCGTCGGTGCTGCCGCCGTCCACCAGGATGACCTCCACATCCTGGGCAGCGGGCAGCCCGGCCAGAATCCCCGGCAAAACACGGGCCTCGTTTAGGACTGGGATGATGATGGAGATGAGTGGTTTTGAGGGGAGGGCTGGGGGACCGCAGGCCCTCTTACAATCTCCCCTCAAACTCCCCACCCCACCCCCTTTATGGGGGCCTGGGAAGGGGGGGCCGTGGGCCCCCCCTTCCCAGGCCCAATAAAAACCCTTTTGGGATTGGGGGAGGGGGATTGGGGGAGGGGGTAAGGGCTTGCAGCCCTTAGCCCCCTCCCCCAACACCCTCTTTCTCCAATCGCTCATGATATGACCACCCTGCTCATCATTTTTGCCAAGGAACCGGTTCCGGGGCAAGTAAAAACCCGGTTCAGTCCCAATTTGTCGCCAGAAGGCGCGGCTGAGCTTTACTGTTGTTTCCTGGAAGACATCCTGGAGGAGGTTGTCCGGTGGCCGCAGTTGCGCCTGGCCCTGGCCTACACCCCGCCCGAGTCCCTCCCCTTTTTTCAGGGACTGGTTCCCTCCGGCACCGATCTTTTCCCTCAAGAGGGAGCCGACTTGGGGGAGCGGATGGCCCGAGCCTTTGACCGGGGCTTCGGAGCCGGCTATGAGGCGGTCTTGCTGCGCGGCAGTGACAGCCCCGACCTGCCTGGGAATTTGCTTCTTGAGGCCAAAAACGTTCTTCAGGCGGGAAAGGCCGAGGTGGTACTGGGCTCCTGCCCGGACGGCGGCTACTACCTGGTGGGTCTTAAGGCCCCTCAGCCGGAACTTTTCCGGGGCCAGGCCTGGTCCACCGCCACTGTGCTGAGCCAAACCCTGGCCCGGGCCCAGAGTCTTTCGCTTAAGGCCCATCTCCTCTCCACCTGGCCGGACATTGATACTTATACTGACCTTTTGGGTTTTCTGGCCCGGCCCCACCCGGCGCCTCTGCCGGGCTGGCGCAGTCATGTGAAGGCCCGAGAATTGCTTACCCTAACCGTGTGACCCCAGCCCCCAGGGACTTAAGCAGTTTTCAGAAATTTCCCCGGTCATGTTATATTTTTCTTGCCCAAAAAGCCGATTTATACCGTTTTCCTGTAGGGGCGCACCTAGGTGTGCGCCCCAAGGGGGGGACACGCAGGTCCGTCCCCACATTGTTTGTTTAAATTCAATGTAGAATAGGTATTAATCCATAATCGCTCACCATAGAAATTTCTTGGCGGTGGGGCGGGCCTCCGTGCCCGCCAAATCTTCTTGACTCTCGGCAGGCACAGAGGCCTGCCCCACCAATGTTTTTTATGGTAGTTTACTATAAGGGCAAAGCCGATGGACGTGCCTTGGGACCTGCGCCGCCGACAAAATGCTTACCTTTATGTCGGGCAACTTGGTATAACAGTTATCCAAACGAGTCGGCAAAGCCATGATGAGGAGAAGTGAATGCCTCGCGGTCAGGAAGGAGATTCCCCAGCCATCGTCAAGAAAGCGTCCATCGCCCGGCCCCTGATCTTTCTCCTGTTGATTGTGGGAATTATCTTCACGGTGCGTTACTTCCACCTCCAGGAGTACCTGGAGAAGGAGCGTTTGCGTCAATTTATTGCCGCGTATGGGGTTTGGGGCCCCCTGATTTACCTGGCCGTCTGGACCCTGGCCCCACCTCTGTCTTTGCCGGGGTTGCCCATAACCCTGGCGGGGGGACTGTTATTCGGCCCCTTTTGGGGAGTGATCTACACCGCGGTGGGGGCTACGATGGGTGCGACCCTGGCCTTCCTCATGGCCCGTTATCTCGCCCGGGACTGGGTGGAGGCCAGGCTCGCCGGGACCAGGTTAATGACCCTGGATGACAAGGTCTCTCAAGAAGGTTGGAAGGTGGTGGCCTTCACCCGGCTCATTCCCATTTTCCCCTATTTCCTGGTGAATTTCGCCTTTGGGCTCACCAGGATCTCCTTGGGGGTTTATACCCTGGCCACCTTTATCTTCATGCTGCCTTTGACCATTGCCTTTGTCTACTTCTCCAGCAATATTTTGGATCTCTTCCAGGGCAAGGTTTCCAAAGAACTGCTCTTGGGAGTGCTCCTGGTGGTTATAGTCAGCCTCATCCCTTTGGTCTTCAAAAAAATAAAGGCCAGACGGGGAGAGTCTCTGGATTTTCCTGATGAGTGACCTTTTGAGAGCGCAAAGTTTGTTATTAAGCGTCCGGCAGTGGCAGAAAGGGCTCAGGTTCTTTCCCTTAGCCCTGACGCTGGCCCTGGGCCTGACCCTGGGGACGGTGGGGCGGTCCGCCCACGCGGTGCCCCAGGGTGGTTACACCCACCCGGAAGTCTTGCTCCAGCCCGAAGAGCTTAAAGCCATGCTTGACCAGAAAGACCCGGCCCTGAAAATCATCGATGTGCGCCATGAAGTCAAATATTACCTGGGCCACATCCCGGGGGCGGTTCAGGTCTGGCGCCACGATCTTGATAATAAGAAACCCTCCTCCCCGGGTATGCCCATCCCGGCCGCCCAGCTGGAAAAAATTATGGGGCGCCTGGGAATCACCCACCGGGATACCTTGATCATTTACTCCGACCAATTTGACCACACCCGGCTATGGTGGCTCCTGGCCTATTACGGCTTCCCCTTAAACCGTATGAAACTTCTGGATGGCGGCATCGAGGCCTGGAAAGCCAGGGGTTATCCCACCCAACTCACCTCACCCCGGATAAAGCGCACCTCTTTCAAACTGCCCGCAGCGGCCCAGGTCAAAGCTTTGCTGGCCACTTGGGAAGAAGTCAAGGGGGCCATCCACAACCCGCACAAGGTTATTTTAGATGACCGCTCCCTTAGGCAGTATCAGGGGGAAGAAAGAGAGGAAGGCGCCGCCAGAGCCGGACATATCCCCGGGGCCGTCTGGGTGGAATGGAAAGAGACCAGGGTGCCGGAAGGTTTTTTTAAGGGGTATTGGCAGCCGGCGGAGAAAATCAAGAAGATCTATGCTGACCAGGGAATCACCCCGCATAAAGATATCTATATCTACTCCCGGGCCGGCCTGCGGGCCACTCACAGCCTGGTAAGCCTCTACCTGGTGGGCTACCCCCTGGAGAAACTGCACCTCTACGCCGGCTCCTGGATGGAGTGGAGCCGCAGCCAGGAACCCATAGCCACCGGCACCCCCAGCCCCAGCAAATGAAGGGTGAAATTTGGGGGAGGGGGCTAGGGGCCGCAAATAAGTAGTCAGTTGTCAGTAGCCAGTTGTCAGTATCAGTATTTTGGCGTCATCACATATTTAAAATCGGACAACCCGACTTGCGTGATCACCTCTTACAGGTAATTGCTCTTTTAAAGGCTTCAGCCAATTGGAGCATTTTTAGGCCTCTCTTTGCACGCGCTTTTCCAAAAATGGGAGATCAACTTCTTCTTGATGTTCCTCATCCAGATGATGAACAATAATTTCAGGAGCGTCCCTATGAAAAATCTGCGCTGCTATGACGAAGCTGATCTCGAAGTGGAGCTACTTCATCTTTATCGACAGTGGGGCGCTCTTGGCTATTGGGCTAGGCGTTTTTACCAGATTTTTTCTCCACATTGCAAGAGATACAAGGGCGGCGTCGCTGCGGTGCGTACTGTGCTGTACAAGAACGGAACCGCTGGCTTTACATTTCTCAGAGAGCAAGACAGGCTAGACCTATCAGTAGAATGCCTAGTGCTCAAACCGGAGTGGCATCAACTTTTCAACGATGAAGATCGTAACAGGGCACAAGAGAAATTGAAACATCTAAAATAGAAGGGTCGGGGCTTCTATTTTACCTTTCTCTATGGATGCTGCTGTATCCACACTTGCCCAGCACGCATTTGCTGCATCCATATTTGCTGCTGTGAATTAAGCCATATATTGTTACTAATGCCATGTAAAGCGTTTATTAGTTCCCTATGCTGCCTTTCCTTCTGCCGCTCCCGTAACTCTTGTAATAGCCCTACCCAAAATCTCTTTGAAGCCTCCCGTCGCTTATCGAGTCCATCCAGTTTTGTAGCCATCGCTGCAATCTTTGACACTATTTCGTCAGACTCTCTACCCAAAGTCCTGTAAGCGACTATTTTGCCAGAGTCGCTCAGCAGGCGCTCAAACTTACGACGGGCGAGAATCGCAAGGGCATCATCATTACTTTTCACAGCCTTAGAAATGTCGGAAGAAGCCAATAGCTCTTTATCTGACAGAGATGATTCGAAGATTGACCATTCTCGGTTGGCTTTCTCTATCTGTATGTCCAAAGCTGCTTTTTCCTTGTCACACTGCTTCATGTCCTCAATGAGTTTCGCATCAGAGTTCTCTCCTGTTTTAATTTTCAGTGTAAAACGCTGCCGCCATTCCCGCTCCATGGAGAGAGCACAGGAAGACACCATAAGGATAACCATAAGCATCGCTACTATTTTCATGCCTTCCTCCTTCAATTCCCGATTATAGGTTGGAGTTATTTATCGGGAAGTCGGAAACCTCTACAAGTGGATTATTCAGCATGGCGCAATCCTCTAAATAATTTGCGCTATCATGCCAAATCTTTTAGAATAGAGCAAGAAAATTGACGCAGGCTAAATGCTACCTTAAAATGGGACATTCCGAAAAATAATAACTGACAACTGGCTACTGACTACTGGTTCCCCCGGCCCTCCCCCACACTACTACCTCACCTCCTACCTACCCCCGGATGACTTTGCCCACCTCCAGGTTGTTGATTTTTAGGCGTTTCCACAGGGTTACCCGGCTTATGCCCAAGAGTCGGGCGGCCTCGGTCTTCCTGCCGCCGGCCTCTTTTAGGGCCTCCACCAATCTCTGTCTCTCGTCAGCCGCCCGGGTCTTAAGTCTCCCGTGAGCCACCTTCGCCAGGCGGTGACCCACAAAATCATAATTGACCACCAAGGAACCATCGACTCGGAGAGCACCCCGTAGCAGGGCAGTACCTTCACGATAAAATTGCCGCTATTATAAATGACCTTCATTGGTCATCTACTTGGATATCTTGGAAAGCATGAGGCCATCAAGATCCTTAAAAGAAGAACTCCACCATGTATCTCAGGGCCAGGTTATTGGAGAATAACTTGACATGGGGTTATGAAAAGATTATCTATTAAGCCATGAAATCATCGAGAAGCTCCCGCAATCTGAGCATGGTGCTCGTGGGACTCTTCCTCCTGCCTGTGCTGACGTTGGTATGGATCATACCATGCCATGCCGACGTCCATAGGTGCGAGGGGGGTTGCGCCCACAGCGAATGCTGCGGCGGCCAATCGATGCCTCTCCTCTCCGCGGCTAACCCCGCTCCTTTTGTCACACTCTGCGTCGCACTCTATCATCCCATCGAGGAACAATTAGCACTCAGAATCTTTGCCTCCAGCATTTTCCGTCCCCCCCGGGCCTAGCCCCTTTCATCTCCTTTAATCTGTTGTTCTCCAATTAATTTCAGTAGTCACACGCGTGGCAACGGAGGTGTGTGGTGAACCTCAAGTGCATTGCTGTGGGGGTGGTCCTTTGTTTGGCCCCCTTATGGTCCGGCGGAGCTAAGGCCGGACTCCGGGCCTATTCTCTTCCGGAACTGGAAGAGATGGCCTTAAAAACGCATCCGGCTTTGAAAGTCGCCTGGGCGGAGATCAAGAAGAATGAAGCGGAGCTGCGTATCGCCCGCCAGTACCCCAACCCGGAAGCGGAAGGATCAATGAGCAGCCAAAAGGGCCTGGAAAGCGGCACCTATGCAACTGGCTACAACCTTTCTCTGTCCCAGACCATCGAGTGGCCGGGACGCCGGGGGAAAAGGCAGGAGTCCGCCCGCTTCGGCATCGATGTGGTTAACCAGAAGTTAACCCAGGAACAGATCAACATACGCGCCCGGTGCCGGGAATTCTTTTACCGGGTGCTGGCCGGCGAGCACTTGGTGAAAATTGCCGCGGAAAATCTAGAGTCGGCCAAAAAACTTCTGGATATCGCCGAAAAAAGGGTGCGCCTGGGAGAAAGCCGGCCCCTTGAGCTGGTCAAGGCCCGGGTGGAGTTTTTTTCCCTGGAAAGGGAATATGACAAGGCCAAAACCACCCTGGCAGGAGACCGGCAGGTCTTGCGGCAATTCCTGGGCGGCGTCTTGCCCGCCGATTTCACCCTATCAGGCGAAGGCGAAGTTATTGAGCCGGTGGTGCCCCTGAAGCGTTGGCAGGAAGCGGCCTTTGCCTCGTATCCCCTGCTGGCGGCCCAGGAAGCCCAGGTCCGACAGGCGGAGAGCACTCTGGGGGCGGAGCGCCAGGCCTGGGTGCCGGATGTGACGGTGAAGGTGTTCCACACCCGGGATGTGGACCTCAGGGCCACCGGCGGCGGTCTCAGCATCCCCCTCCCCTTATGGAACCGCAAGGAAGGCGAAGTAGCCAAGGCCGCAGCCGCCAAAAGCCAGGCCGACTCCGAACTCCGACTTCTCAAACAAGACCTGGAAACCAAGTTGGCTTCCCAATACAGCCTCTATGAAACGGCCCGCCGCCAGGTGGAGTCCTTCCAGACAGCTATCCTTAAAGAGGCGGCGGAATCTCTCCGAGTGGCCCAGTTCAGCTATGAGCACGGCGAAACCAGCCTGCTGGAACTCTTGGATTCCCGCCGGGTTTATCGGGGGACGGAACAGGACTACTACAAGGCCCTGTTGGATTACCGCCTGGCTCGGGCGGAACTCTGGCGATTGGCCGGCGGAGGTGTCAAGTGATGCGGGTGCGGTTGACCAAGACCCGGTGGCTGGTAATCATGGTGGCCGCCCTGAGTGCGGCGGGCCTCCTGGGGTGGTGGTATGTACACGAGCGGCACGACCACGATCAACCTGCTGATCACGACCAGGCCCCGCATGCTGACAAAAAAGAACCCGAGGCGGCGCCGCCGGGTCAGGTGAAGCTGACCCCGGAGGCGGTGCAGCAGGCTAAAATTGAGACGGCCCCCGTGGTTCTCGGTCCCCTGGATAACCGGGTGTTGTTTACTGGGGAACTAGTCTTCAACGAAGAGCGCCTGGCTAAAATCCGCTCCCGGGTGCCGGGACGGGTGTTGCAGATCGTCGCGGACTACGGGCAGGCGGTGAAGCCGGGGGATGTTCTGGCGATCATCGACAGCGTTGAACTGGGTCAGGCCCAGATGGCCTCCCGGCAAGCCGCGGCCAGATTTAACGCCGCCCAAAAGGCCTATGACCGGGCCCGCCAGCTTTATGAGGGCAAGGCCATCAGCCGGGCCGAACTCCAGGAGCGCCAGGCCCGGCTGGAAGTCGAGCGGGCCGATCTGGATCATGCCCAAAACCGCCTCCGCCTCCTGGGGTCCAGCGGTGTCGCCCCCGCCTCTTTGCCGAAAGGCTCCCGGTCCGGTGCCAAGACTTTATTCACTGGCGGCTCCGGGGCTATCTTCGCCCTGCGCACTCCCATCGCCGGCCGGGTAGTGGACCGGAAAGTCACCCCCGGCCTAGTGGTCAAGGAAGACGAAGGGCTCTTCACCGTGGCCGACACCTCCGCCCTGTGGTGCTTCGTCCATATCCCTGAGAAGGATTTGCCTTTAGTGAACGCAGGTTCCCAAGCGACCATAACCGTCAGCTCCTTGTCCCAGGAGGAATTCCCTGGCCGCGTGGATTTCCTGGCTGACATGGTGGACAAGGCCACTCGCACCGTCCGGGCCCGGGTGCGGGTGAACAACCCCGACAACCGCCTCAAGGCCGGTATGTTCGCCAACATTGCCGTTCGGGTGGGCCAGCGCACCGTCCTGAGCGTTCCAGAAACCGCAGTCCTGGCCGCCAACGGCGAGCTCTTTGTCTTCGTGGAAATGGCCCCCCGCACCTACCAGAAGCATCTTATCAAGACAGGAGTAAAAGGTGGGGGCCGCGTGGAAGTGATAGAGGGTCTTAAGGCGGATGAGCCGGTGGTGGTGCAGGGAGGCTTCACCCTCAAATCCGAGTTGGAAAAGGGCGTCAGCCGGGGCGGCCTCGGCGGGGGGATGGGACATGCCCATTAATGCGGGTCGCGAGGAGACTGAAGATGATTGATCGGGTTATTCAAAACTGCCTGCGGCATCGCCTCATGGTCCTCATTGCCCTGGCGGGACTGGTTTCCTATGGGGTTTATGCGTCCCTTAAGCTCCAGGTGGACGCCTTCCCGGACGTCACCAACGTCCAGGTGCAGGTCTATACCACCTGGCCCGGCATTTCTCCCGAAGAAGTGGAAAAGCAGGTCACCTTCCCCATCGAGGTCCAGATGGCGGGGCTGCCCGACATGGTGGAACTCCGCTCCGTCTCCCGCTTCGGGCTGTCCCTGATTACCGTGGTCTTCGCCGACCAGGTGGACCTGTATTTTGCCCGGCAACTGGTGTTGGAGCGCCTCATCGCCGCCAAGGAGAAATTGCCCAAGGGGGTGGAGCCCGTCCTGGGGCCCATCGCCACGGGCTTAAGCGAAATCTACCAGTACACCCTGGAAGAGGAGCACGCGCCGCCGCTGGCCGTACCCGGCCCGGAGACCGCCCGCCTCATGCGCCTGCGCACCATCCAGGACGCCATTGTCCGGCCTTTTTTGAAAACCGTGCCCGGCGTCACCGACATCAACTCCTTCGGCGGCTACGTCAAGCAATACCAGGTGCAGGTGGACCCTGACCGGCTGCGGAAATTCGACCTCAGCTTAAAGCAGGTCTTTAGCGCCCTGGCTGCCAGCAATGCCAACGCCGGCGGCAACGTCCTGGAGAAAGGGAGCGAGCAGGCCCTGGTTCGAGGCCTGGGCTTGATGCAGTCCGTCCAGGACATCGAAGCGGTGGTGCTGAAAGCAGTGAACGGCACCCCGGTGCTGGTCAAGGACGTGGCCACGGTGAGCGAAGGTCCGGCCAGCCGCTGGGGCGCGGTCCTGGAGAACGGCAAACGGGAAGCCGTGGCCGGCATCGTCTTGATGATCCGGGGCGGCAGCGGCCGGGAGGTGGTGACTGCGGTCAAGGAAAAGGTCGCCCAATTGAACGCCGGCGGCATCCTCCCCAAGGGGGTGACGCTCAAGGCTTTTTATGACCGCACCGGCCTGGTCCGGGACTGCATCAACACCGTCAGCCGGGCCATCGCCGAGGGCGTCCTCCTGGTGATCCTGGTGGTTTACCTGTTCCTGCGCAGCTTCCGAGGGGCGCTGGTCATCGCCTTAACTCTGCCTTTGGTGGCCCTGGCCACCTTCATCACCATGCGGCAGGTGGGGCTGTCGGCCAACCTCATGTCCTTGGGGGGGCTGGCCATTTCCATCGGCATGATCGTGGACGGCGCCGTGATCCAGGTGGAAAACGTCATGCACCGCCTGGGAGAGGCGAACGGCGCCCGGGGCTTCCAGCGCACCGTGCTGGAAGCCGTCCTGGAAGTGGTGAAGCCCAGTCTCTTCGGCGTGTTGATCATTGCCATCACCTTCTTGCCCCTCATGACCCTGCAGGGCATGGAAGGCAAGATGTTCGCTCCCCTGGCTTTTACCGTGGCCATCGCCCTTCTTGCATCCCTGTTGCTTTCCATCTCTGCGATCCCCGCTCTCTGCTCCTTTATCTTCAAACCCGGCCCCGAACGCCCCAGTCCCCTGATGCGCGCCGGGCTCTGGCTGTATCGTCCGGCCCTGGCCTGGGCCCTGCAAAACCGCAAGACGGTGGTCATGGCCGCGGGGGCCTTGCTGGTCATCTCCCTGGCCATGACGCCCTTCCTGGGTACCGAGTTTATCCCTCGTCTGGATGAAGGCTATATCACCAATCTCACGACCCGTTTGCCATCGGTCTCCCTGTCCCAGTCTGTGGAGATGGAGCGCCAGATGCAGCAGGCCCTCTTGAAATTTCCCGAAGTCGAGTCCGTGGTCTCCAAAATCGGCGCTGCGGAGATTGCCACGGAAGCTCACGGGGTGGAAACCAGCGAGCCCATCGTGGTGCTCAAGCCCCGGAGTCAGTGGCGCACCGCCCGCACCGTCGAGGAGTTGATCGCCAAGATGCGGTTGGAACTGGAGAAGATTCCCGGCGTCGCCTATAACTTCTCCCAGCCCATCGCCCACCGGGTGGACCACCTGGTTTCCGGGGTCAAATCCCAGGTGGGGGTGAAGATCTTCGGGGATGATATGAACCTGCTCCGGGCCAAGGCCGAAGAGGCGGCCGCCCTCCTTCGGACGGTGCCCGGGGTCACCGACCTCCGCGCCGAGCAGGTGGCCGGCATGCCGAATCTCAACATCAAGATCGACCGGGGCAAGCTTTCCCGCTACGGCCTCACCGTAGCCGACGTGCAGGAGGTCATTGAAACCGCGGTGGGCGGCAAGGCAGCCACGGAGATCATCGAGGGCCAGATGCGCGTCGAGGTGGTGGTGCGCTTCCCGGAAGCGCGGCGTAACAGCACTGAGGCCATCGGCAACATCCTGGTGACGGGTCCGGGGGGAGGGTCCGTGCCCCTAGCGGAGTTGGCCGAGATCATCGAGACCGAAGGGCCGGTGCAGATCAGCCGGGACAATGCCCGCCGCCGCATCGTGGTGGAATTCAACATCAAAGGCCGGGATACGGGCAGTGTGGTGGCCGATGGCCAGCGGTTGCTGTCGTCCCGCCTGGCCCTGCCGCCGGGCTACTACACCACCTGGGGCGGCACTTTCGAAAACCAGCAGCGGGCCATGCAGCGCCTCCTGCTTATCGTGCCCGTCACCCTGGCCCTGATTTACCTCCTGCTCTTCCTGACCTTCCAGTCGCTCCGGTACGCCAGCCTCATCATGCTCAATCTGCCCCTGGCCTTGATAGGCGGCATTCTGGGACTCTTATTCACCGGCCTCTATCTGAGCGTCCCCGCCGCGGTGGGCTTCATCGCCCTCTTCGGGGTGGCGGTGCTCAACGGCGTGGTGCTGGTCTCGCAAATCAATCAATTGCGAGACACGGGGCTACCCTTAGAAGAATCGGTGCGCCAGGGCTGCGAGCGGCGCCTGCGGCCCGTGCTCATGACCGCACTGGTGGCCATCCTCGGTCTCACCCCGCTCCTGTTTGCCAGCGGGCCGGGCTCGGAAGTGCAGCGGCCCCTGGCGGTGGTAGTGGTCGGCGGTCTGTTTACCGCCACCCTGCTCACCCTGGTGGTCCTGCCGGTGCTCTACCAATGGTTCGCCGAGCCGCAGACGGAATCATGAAGGAAAAATCCGGAGTAGGACCTGTGAGGAATAAAAAACAATGACATTTTGCCGGAAATGGAGAAATGCCATGAAGAAAGTAATGTACTCGGCTCTTGTGGTTGCTTTATTGATCCTGGCGGCCAACTGCGGTGCGGCTCGGGAACAGATTCGGACTCAATCCTTAACCGAGCGTGATGGAGTATTTCAGGAGGTGACCACCACCGATGGGCCTCCCCCCGGATTTGCGGACGTGGTCCTCAAGGCTTCCCTCAAAACCCATAAGTCTGGAGAAGGTATTTTGTTGGAGTCTCGAAACTCTCCCCATGGCGGGCCTGTCTACCGCTTCGTCTTTAATATCGACGGCCAGGCGGTCACCTGGGAAGCGCCCGGCCAACGGGAGAACCTCCCGGTGGTGAGCGACCGGCATTCCCAAGATGAGGGCGACGGCATGAGGTATGCGCTGGAGAAGCGAATCCGGCTGCGGGCCGGAACGCATCGAATATTTTTTGGCGTTCCCGAAGAGAATTATGCCAAAACGGTGACCGTCAACTTGCAGGAGGGCAAATCCTATACCTTAGAATTCCGGCCCATCTATCCAAGATATAAATGGGGCCACCCGGCTTTCCGACTGGGGTTTCTGGGGTTTAACGCCTTGTTCAATAACACCTCAAACAATTAAGTTATCCTTAGTTTCCGCAGGGAGTTGGGCGGCAGTGTCGTGGGGGCCACGTGGTCTTCTATGGACGGCCA
>JAUXZG010000024.1 GCA_030694005.1 Desulfobaccales bacterium
AAACGAAACTTAAGGGATTGGGGGAGGGGGTGTGGGGGAGGGGGTAAGGGGCTGTGCCCCTTAGCCCCCTCCCCCACAAACCATTCCTCCGGAGCGCTTAATGATTCCCATACGCGGGGCGCCGGCGACGCGGCGTTGGCCCTGGGTCACTTTGGCTTTAATCGCCGTGAATGTGGCGATTTTTCTATATCAGCTTTACCTGGGGCCCAAGGCGGCCATGGACCTCTTCTGGCAGCAGGGCGCGGTGGCGGCCAAGCTGAGCCAGCTAAAGCTGTTTTCCCGGCAATCCCTGTGGCTGGTGCCCACCATGTTCAGCTCCTTGTTTCTCCACGCCGGGTGGGTGCACCTTATCGGTAACATGTGGTTTTTGTGGGTTTTTGGGGAAGCCCTGGAAGATGACCTGGGGCCTTGGCGTTATCTGGCGTTTTATCTTTTCTGCGGTTTTTTTGCCTGTATTTTCCATGTCATGGTGGCCGGCAAAATCAATGCTCCCCTCATCGGCGCCAGCGGCGCCATTGCCGGGGTATTGGGCGGCTATCTGAGGCGGCTCCCCAAGGCGCCCATCCACACCATTGTTTTCTGGCGCCTGCGGCCTGAGACGGCCTACATCCCGGCCTTTGTTTGGCTGGGCCTGTGGCTGGCCTTGCAGTTTTATGGCCTGCGCCAGGGGGGCACGGTGGCCTGGGTAGCCCATCTGGGTGGGTTCCTTACCGGCCTGCTCACCGTCTCTTTGTTTACCTCCTTAAAACCCGCGGCAGTTGCCAAAAAAGGCGGCGCTAAAAAAAAGCGCCCCAGTACAGGAAAAGGCAAGAAGAAATGATAATCTTGGGGGTAGGAGGACCGCCATTTGCAGGCTAATGGTCCTTAGGGATCAGGGCCTCAAGCCTTTGCGGCCCGGGGCCCATAATTTAAATTCAAAAAAAACCAAACCCGACAAATTACCTGGGGGTAGCTAAATCCTCCACCTGAAGGGAGGCAGCATGCAGTATGGCGAAGGCAAAATCGGGCGCATCTTTGTCTTGCGGTTAGAGGAAGGGGATCGTTTAAATGAGACTATTGAGGCCTTTGCTCACCGGCAAGGCATCCAGCGGGCCCTGGCGCTCTATCTCGGTGGCGCCGCCGACGGCAGCCGCCTGGTGGTGGGACCGGACGAAGAGCGCCATGATGCCATTGTGCCCCTGATTCATACCCTCGTAGGCACCCAGGAGGTTTTGGCCCTGGGGACCCTTTTCCCCAATGAGGCGGGGGAGCCGGTGCTCCATTGTCATGCGGCCACGGGGCGGGAGGGACATGCCTCCGTGGGTTGTACCCGGGCCGGAGTGGACGTCTGGCTGGTGGGGGAGGTGGTGCTCCTGGAAATTCTGGGGATGGAGGGTCTGCGTAAGAAGGATCCGCAAACCGGCTTTCAGCTTCTTAGATTTCCTTAAATAACCCGGTGGTCCGGTCAGGGTGGACGCCAACGGCCCTTATGGGCAAAAACTCATAATATTTCTCAATTATATTACATAACACCATATATATGCTGGATAAAGTGGCTCAAATCGGAAGACAGGCCGCCCTGGCCGCCGGGGAGGTATTGCGCCGCGACTACCTTAAGCCGCACCACATCACCTTGAAGGGGGCCATCGACCCGGTGACCGAAACCGACCTCAAATCCCAGGAAACCATCATCAACCTCATCCGCCAACACTTCCCGGACCACGGCATTTTGGCAGAGGAGGTTTTGGGGGAAGGGCCAGGGACCGGTGGTCCCTGCCCCCCCCCCAAGCCCCCCTCCCAACCCTTTAGGGGGGCCGGAGAAGCCGGAGCCAGAGGCTCCGGCTTCTCCGGCCCCTTAAAACCCTTAAGGGATTGGGGGAGGGGGTGTGGGGGAGTTTTTTGTAAGGGTAAGGGGCTGCGGCCCTTAGCCCCCTCCCCCAAATTCCCTCTCTTCAAAACCCAGCGCCTCGGAAGTTATAGAGGCCGTCCGAGGCCATGAGGGCCGGGCGTCCTTCCCAGGGGGCGTTGCGGGCCAGTAGCTTCTCCTGGGGGGTTATGGGCGCCACTTCATCCAGGTGGCCCTGTTGCCAGAGTTTTTCCAATGTCTGGGCATCCTGCCAGAGGTGTTGGGCGTAGGACATGAGGCCCTTGATGTGCTGGGGTTTGAGCATTCTGGGTTTCAGGCTGGTGGGGATGGGGCCTAAAAGATAGGTGAAGCCCAGTTTTAGGGAGCGACTTTTTACTTCCTCCTGGACCTCCAGGAAGATTCGGTAGGGGAGGGCCTTGAGGGCCTGGTTGAAGAGGTGGTCAGCTTTCTGCAAGCTAAGGTCGCCATTAAGCAAGGCAAAGGCCTGGGTGCCGCCGCCGGAGCCCACATTGGTGGGGATGCCGCCGAACCGCCCAAGGAAGCCGATGAGGCCTTCATCGGTGATCAGGCAGCGAAAATCCGTCTGGCGGGGTTCAATCAGGAGGTGTTCAGTTCCCTCCTTTACCGTGGGGTAGTATTCCTGCCAGGTGTTAAGGGGCACCAGGGATTGCACAATGTACCCTCCCTTGGTGAGGGCGGTCTGGATGGCTTCGCCCGGATCCGGGGTATCCTGTCCGACAAAGATGCCCTGGCCGGAGTAGCCCTGGGACGGCTTGAGGATGAGCTGGGGGAAATGCCGCAAAGTCCACTCAGGCAAGTCCGTAATTTCTTCGCCCTGGGGTCCGGTGGTTTGCCGGGGATGGAAAACGCGGGTCCAGGGGGTGCGGCGCACCGTGCTCTCGGACATCAGGTGCTTAAAGGGCCCGGTGATGGCCTCAAATACCCCCTTGACCCCCACCGGCTCCATGCCCCGGGGGTTGACCACCCGGTGCTGCTGGATTGCGGCCATAACTGGCGAGATGTCTATCTGCCGCCCCATCTTCAGCAGGGTGTCAGTGTTGAAATCCATATAAAGGAGGCTGACGGGCCGGCCCTTAAGCACTACTTGGCCCTTGTCCAGTTCCAGGTGCTCCGGTGCAGCCAGGGCCGCGGCCACGTCTTTAAGGGAGTTCAGATATTCTACCAGGCGGATATTTTCGATGACCTGGTCCAGGGTCTCGATTTCGGCCAGGAGCACGAGAAAAGAGGCGGCCTGTCCGTGGCGATGGCGATGGGCCCGAAGGAGCATCTGGGCAAATCTGGGAACGGGATGGAAATAAGGAAAGGCGAAGTTTAGGGTAAAGGGCAGGTCAAGGTGAGGCTCAAGCCGCTGCCAGGCCAACTGCCCCAACTCCTGGGCCATCTGCTGGTAATACCAGCCTCCCGGACTGCCCAGGTTCCATTCGCAGTGATAGCCGGGGATTCTTTTTTCGAGCTCCTTATCTGCCATGTTCATCCATTCCGGTAATATTTTCGTTGGGCGTTAAGGTGTTGGGGGAGGGGGTAAGGGCCACAGGCCCACTGACAATCATCCCCCAATCCCGTAAGCTCTTTGGTCTGGGGGAAGGTTGGGCCTTTGCCCCCAACTTCCCCCAGACCCCTTAAGCGGGTTGGGTGGGGGGCTTGGGGGGAGGGCAGGGGCCTCAGGCCCCTGGCCCTCCCCCCAACCTCTCCTCCACCAAATCAAAAGGCAACTGGCCGCCGGAGAGCACGATTTCGTGGAAGCGGGCCAGGCCCAGGCTGGGGGCAAAGCGCGCCTTAAGCCTGAGCATCTCCTTTAATCCAATAGTATAACAGAGTTGATAGCCGGGGTTAAGGGCCAGGTGCAAGAGCTGGACGCGACCGGCGGTTTCGGGGTAACCAGCCTCGCCCAGCCGCCGCAACCCCTCCTCCAGGCCCCAGCGGCCCCGTTGCAACTCCAGGTCCACCTGACCCCTAAGCGCCCGCCAGAGGCGACGCTGCCAGCCCACCAGATGGTCATGGGAATCGAAGAGATAGCCCTCGCTTAAGAGCAGGGTTTCGGCATAACAGGCCCAGCCCTCATAAAACAGGGGCGACTCATACTGCCTTCTCACCGGGGAGGTCAAAATAAGCCGCGTCGTGTCCAAAAAATGATGGCCGGGAACGGTCTCGTGGGCGCTTAAAAAACGATGATGCCTGAGATGATGGTCTAAATCATTCGTGTCCGGGCTTATGTAGAAAAACCCCGGGCTGCTTTCGGGCGGGCCCCAGGGGGCGGCATAGGAGGCGGATGACCTGAGGGTCTGAAGATAGATGGGGGTTGGCGCGACCACCACCCGGCCTTTAAAGGGCGGCAGCACCCCGCCTTGCTGCCAAAACTCCCCTAATTTTTCCACTTCCCGACGATAAAGGCTAAGCAGGTCCACGGGTGTGGCAGGTGCTTTAATGGTTTTAAGGGCCGCCTGCCAGGAAAGAGGAGGCTTGATTTGTCCGGCGACGCGGGCCAGGGCGGCGCGGCTCTCGTCAATCTCTTCCTTGAGGAGGTCTGCGGCTTGCTTTAGGTCCCTGGCCCACCCCCAACTGTGGGTGAGAATCTCTGCCAGCCCGGCCTCCCCCCGGGCAAAGGGGGCGCTCTCTGGCCGGGCGGCCAGGCTTTCCTGAAAACGCTGCAAAGTACGGGAGACATCTTTTAGCCCGGACTTAAACGCGGCGCTGGCGGGAAAATTCGCCGTCAGAAAGGCCGGCACCACTTCCTCCCAGAACCGCCGGGCATCGGCAAAGGCAGCCGTACTCAGCAGTTGCCCGGGCCGGGTTAAGGCCCGCACCTGTCTCTGCCCCCAGGTGAAGAGGCGGGCTACCTGGGCCAAAAGTTCTGCCAATTTTTCTTGATGGCGCCAGTCAAGGTGGGGGGGCCTGGCCAGCACCGGGGCCCAGGCCAGGGCCGCCACCTTGAGGTAGAGAAAAGGGTCCCATTCCCAGGGGCCCCCGGGCCCCAGTTGCCGGTGGACACTTCTAAGCGACTGCCGGAGCAGGACCGCGTCGGCTGCCGCTTCCGGATCCGAAGCCTGCGGGATAAACTTTTCCAGCCTGTCCAATAACTCCAACACCCGGCCGGCGGCGGCCGCCAAGACGGCGGTCTCCAGTTGAGCTACCTTAAACCAATGTTCCCAGGCAGCCTCCAGCCGGGGAAAGAAAATGAACTCATCATGCAGGCATAAGGTGGGAAACTGCCGGGCCAGGAAGGCAAAGTAATCCTCCCGCAACGCGGCCAAAGAGACCACCTCCGGTCTCTTCTGGGGCTGAGGGACGTCTTTAGCGGGCAAGGTGGGGGTGGGGCTTGCTAATCCGCCTACTGCTTGCCACCGGCGGCTGCGGGCGTGGCGTCTTTCACCGGGATGACCAGATTATCCCAGCCTTGCCGGCGGCTCAAGCCGGCGCCATGGCTGACGAGGCTGGTGAGGAACCACTGCTGCCGGCCGTCCGGGAGGGTGAGGAGCTGGAAGCGGGCGGTAAAGACCACCTGCTTTTGCGCCTTCTCGCTGGGATTGACCAGTAGCACATAAGCCGTCTGGGTGGTGGCGGCGCCTTCCGTGGCCTTATGAAACCCATAGAATTCCACCACCTTGCAGTAGGTGGGATTAAAACTGTCTATGGTGCTTTTGGCGGCCGTCGCCGTCAAGGGTGGCGTATTAGCCGCGGAGGGGACCGTACACCCCAGGAACCCCAGGAGAAGTAGCAGCGCTGCTTTATGGTGCCAGCCTGATAATCTCATGTGATTTTACTCCTCATTTAGAGATTGACCTTGGGGCGGGAGGTTTGGGGCGGGCGGCCCCTGAACCTTCCCCTAAAACACTTTTGCCAACCGTCTACCGGTCATCTCATAGGAATTCCGGCTTCCTTAAGCCAGGCTTCAAACTGTTGCATGGCGGCATTACCCCGGGCCATCAGTTTCCCCCGGGGGTTGAAAATCAGAAAATACGGCACTGATTTTAATTGGTATTGTTGGGCCAGGGGTGACTTCCAGTCGATCCCCTGGAACCCGGGGCGATTGATGTTGACCTTTTTGACTACCAGGTCGGGCCGCCTTTGGGCCAGCTGCTCCAGAAGAGGGGCCAGGAACCGGCAAGGGGGGCAATAGGGGCTGTAAAAGTCAATGAGGGTCACCCGGCCTGGAACCACAAGGGGTCTGAGGTCCAAAATCTCTCCGCCCCGGCCCGCGTTGGCTTCCTGCACGCTTCCCGCCAGGGCGGGTGACGGGGCCGGCAGGCTGGAGGCAACCGCGAGCAACAGAACCACTAAGGGAACGATCAGCAGTGGTCGCATAACCTTTAAATATTTACTTGTCTTGACCTTGTCAATCATTTTTCCTGGGAGACCCCGCCCGGACCGGTGTTGAGGATTAAGGGCAGGCCGTCCCGGCCGCCCACGATGACAATCTTGCTGTTGGCGGACTCCGCCAGGGCCCGGGTGGCCTCAATGCCTCGCCAGCGCAGCAGCTGGTCAGAAAGGCCCTGGGAGATGATCCTCTGGAAGTCCTGGATTCCCTGGGCTTCGATGCGTTTGCGGTCCGCCTCCTGGCGTTCTTTATCCAGGACGAAGCGCATCTGTTGGGCCTGCTGGTCCGCGGCCAGCTTGGCGTTGATGGCCTCCACCACCAGCTTGGGCAGATCGATTTTGCGCAGCAGGATGGTCTCCACGATGATCCCCCGCTTGCCCAGGTTGGTTTCCAGGTCTTGGAAGATTTCGTTGGAGATCAGCTCCCGGCTGGAGGTGTACAGGTCTTTGGCTTCGTGATTGACGGTGATGCCCCGGATGGCGGCGCGGAATTGCGGGTTTACCACCACCGCCTCAAAATTGGGACCGACCTGCCGGTAGATGTTGGCCGCCTCGGTCGGGTTCAGGTGGTACAGGCAGGAAACCTCCAGGGCCACGTTGAGCCCTTCCTTGGAAGGCGCCTCGGCGTGTTCGAAGACCTCCTTGGTGCGCACATTCATGAGCTCCATGGAGGCCAGGGGGTTGATCAGGTGCACCCCCTCGGTAACGCTGCCGTACACCTTGCCCAACAGCACCAGGACCCCCACATGGCCCGGCGGCACCACCCGCACCATGGAGAAAATCAAGGTGGCGAGGATTACCCCTCCAGCCAGGAGATAACGGATTTGGGGGCGGATCTGGATCTGGGAGATGTTGGGCCCCAAAACCAAAATGGCCAGGGCGATAAGCACTCCTAACAATACCAGGCTCATAAGTATTCCTCCGATAACCAGGCAATTTTTTGGTCCAAGATAAATATGTTCCCCTAAAGCAGTGGTGGTAATATCTGGGTTCCCGGCCTGTCTGCCGGCCTTGGGTGGGGCGCCATGAGGCCGCGGTTACGCCAGGCCGTAGGGGGGAGCTATTTTCTGCCGCAAGCCTCCTGTGGGAAAATGAACATCTGCGGCTAGGGGGCAGGGGCCTACCGGCCCCGGGCCTCCTCCCTCACAACACTCCTTTACTTTTTTAGCAGGCGGCTGCGGGGGTGGCCGACATTGTGGAAGACCGCCTGAAAGTCCCGAAATAGCCTTTTGTTGTCCCGTTGCCGGTGGCATTTCTTTAGATAGGTCTGGGGGTCGGGGTTCTCCGGTAACAGATCCAGGCCCTGCCAGCGCTCCGGCCGGGGAAAGGCATAATAGGGATAAGCCTTGGGCACCCCGCGGATATAGACCACCTGGGGGACGACCCACTCCAGGCGGGCCAGATAGAGGCGGTGCATGCCGTCATTGATGATCAGGGCCAGAGTGCCGTCGGCCTCCAGGGACTCTTCCACTATGGGAGGATAAAGATCATAGACCACTTCCTGGCCGTCATTAAGACGCACCGTATAAGTGACATAGCCGTCCAGCCGGAACAGGTCCACTCCCCACGCCTTAAGACTCCAGCGCAGTTCCTGGGTTTTGCGCAATTCCTCAAGCCAGAGGTAATTTTGGGCCGGATGGAGGAAATCGGGGTGGATTTGCTCCATGGTGATCAAGGCATGGTTATAAATTAAAACCTCAGGTTGCTTGAGAAGGGGCACCCTTCTCAAGCAACTTATTAATTCCTCAGGGGAATGTTGTTCTACGGTGACGATGTCCATATTTTTAAACAAGCCCTGGCTGGTTGGTTCAGTGATAAGACGCTAACCTGAATAATATCATCATTCGGCCAGGGTCAGGGGAAAAATCAGGGAGGTTCAATAATTTTAAAGGAGGGGGACCAAAAAGGGCAGGCCCCTTAAGGAGAGGGGCCTGCGCCGAACCGAAAACTGAAAACCGCAAACTTCTCTTAACACCGGCCTCTAAGAAACCGGCTGGAGGGACTTAAAAGGAAAGGGCCGAACCAATCCTGGATGATAAAACCGCTAGAAGGTTCGAGGTCGGCCGGCAAAGTCTCCTTATCCTCCTCTGACGCCCCTAGCAGAGTGATGCTACTGCCGGTGAGAAGATCATCCGTGACGGATTCGGGCAGCCACAAGGGGAAACCTTCATCTTTGCCGATAAATGCCATAATCCTTTCCTGTCCTGCACTATTAGTCTGCAACATCTGTACCAGAAATGCCCTAGGTAAGCTATTCTCCCCGGTGCGGCCAGTCATTAAGGGGACAGGCGGAGCACCGGGGCCGAGGGCGGCAATATTCCTTCCCCAGCCGCACCAGCAAGGCGTGGAATTCCTGATATAACGGCACCTCCTCCGGCAGGTGGTCCATGAACAGTTGGCGCATTTCCTCATAAGAGCAAGTCTCGCCAATGAGATAATGGCGGCTTAAGATGCGAAAAGTATAGGCATCCACCACAAAGGTGGGCTTGTTAAGGGCGTATAAGAGAATACTGTCCGCGGTCTCCGGACCGATGCCCTTAATGGTCAGCAAGGCGGGTCGTAAGACTTCCAGGTCCTCTTGGGCCAGCAAGGCCATGGAATCTTTAGCCCGCTGGGCCAGAAAGGTGAGAAAGTTCCTGACCCGCTGAGCCTTGAGGTTGTAATAACCCGCGGCCTTAAGGCGCCGGGCCAACTCCTCCTGGGGCAGCTCCCGCAGGGCCCGGGGATTTAGCAGACCCTCGGCTTTAAGCCCGGCCAACACCCGGGCCACATTTTGCCAGTTGGTGTTCTGGGTGATGATGGCCCCCAGGGCCACCTCCAGGGGGGTCTCCCCCGGCCACCAACCCTGAGGCCCAAAGGCCTCCCATAACTTCCCATATAATCCTCTAAGCAACTCCCCCAACCGCCCCGGACCCATGCGTGCCTCCTGAAAATGGCATGGTGGGGGAGGGGGCTAAGGGGCGCAGGCCCTTACCCTTACAAAAAACTCCCCCAAACCCCCACCCCCAATCCCTTAAGAAGGTTTATGAGGTCGGGGAAGGCGGGGCTTTTTGTAAGTGGCCCCGCCTTCCCCGGCCCCTTATGCGGGTTGGGAGGGGGGGGTGGGGGGAGGGCAGGGAGCACTTACGAAAAACTCCCTGGCCCTCCCCCCACGATTCCCCCACACTTTTCCATTTTTTTTACCAGGTGCTTGTGGTAGAATCCCGTAAATTTTAAATCCCTCCTGGCCCAAAGGCAAATATCCTTAGGGATCGATGCAATTCCGACACAGGACTTATTTGTGGCTAAGCACGTCACTTTCAAGCCGTACGACCTCACCGTAAATGTGGAGGAGGGGGAAAATCTGCTGCGGGCCGCCCTGGAGGCCGGAGTGCATATCAATGCCTCCTGCGGCGGGGAAGGAGTGTGCGGCAAATGCAAAGTCCTGGTGGAATCCGGCGAATTGGAAACCACCCGTTCCGGGCTCCTCACCGACGACGAATGGACCCTGGGTTACCGCCAGGCCTGCCAGTGTCGGGTCAACCAGGATGTGGTGGTGCGCATCCCGCCGGAATCTTTGCTGGACCGCCGCACCCTCACCCGGCGCCGGGGCGGCATCGCCTTGCGTCCCAGTCCCATCGACCTGGCCGCCTTGAAGGCCGAAGGTCTCTATAACCCGGCCTTTAAGAAAAAATTTGTCAAGCTCCAGCCCCCCACCCTGGCGGACAATGTCAACGATCTGGCCCGCCTGGAAGAAGGTCTGGCCCGCCAACACGCAGTGGACAGCCTCACCCTGGATTTCTTCTTGCTGCGCAAGTTGGCCCGGGTACTGCGCCAGGATAATTTTGAAGTTACCGCTACCCTGGACTTCTCCCGGCGGCGCTATCGCTCCCCCCACCTGTTAAATGTGGAACCGGGCGACACCACCCAGCGCCACTTTGCCCTGGCGGTGGACATCGGCACCACCACGGTATGGGTTCAACTGCTTAACCTGGCCCAGGGGGAGATCATCGGCCACGCCGCGGATTACAACGCCCAGATGAGCTATGGCGATGATGTCATTACCCGCATCATTTTCAGCCAGAAAGAGCAGGGGTTGCAGAAGCTCCAAAAATCCGTGGCCGCCACCATTAACCAGGTCATGCACCGGCTGCTGAAACGGCACCAGTTGTCCGTGGACGAGATCTCTCATATTACCGTGGCCGCCAACACCACCATGACCCACCTGTTTTACGGCATTGACCCCAAATACATCCGCCTGGCGCCCTATACCCCCACGGCCGGGCGCATCCCCCTGGTGCGGGCCCGGGATTTGGGGCTGGAAGTGCCGGAGCATGTTTACCTCTTCTCCGTCAGCTCCGTGTCCAGTTACGTGGGCGGCGACATCGTCGCCGGGGTCCTGGCCTCGGGCATCTATAAAGACTCCAAATTGACCCTGTTCATTGATATCGGCACCAACGGCGAAATCGTCATCGGCAACCAACAGTGGCTGGCCTGTGCCGCCTGTTCCGCCGGGCCGGCCTTTGAAGGCGGCGGCATCCGCTTTGGCATGCGGGCCACCAGCGGAGCCATCGAAGACGCCAGCATCAACCCGGAGACCTATGAGCCCATGATCATCACCATAGACATGGTGAAGCCCAAAGGTATCTGCGGCTCCGGACTGATAAACATCCTGGCGGCCCTGATGGACGCCGGGATGGTCCTGCCCAACGGCAAATTTAGGGACGACCTGCCCACCCCCCGCATCCGCCTGGGGGAAGACGGCCGGGAATACGTGCTGGCCATGGCCCCGGATACCCAGGGCGGTCAGGACATCACCTTGAGTGAAGCGGATATCGACAACCTGATGCGGGCCAAAGGGGCCATGTTCGCCGGCTACCTGACCCTGCTGGAAAATGTGGGGCTGGAGCTTAACGACCTGGAACAGGTCATCCTGGCCGGGGCCTTCGGCAACTTCATCAATATCGACAACGCCATCGCCATCGGGCTCCTGCCCGACCTCCCCCGGGAACACTTTCATTTTGTGGGCAACGCCTCCCTGCTGGGGGCTACCCTGCTGGCTTTCTCCCGAGACCTGTTAGGAGAAGAACGCCGGGTGGCGGAGATGATGACCAACTTCGAACTCTCCGAAACCCCGGGCTTCATGAACCAATACATCGCCGCCCTGTTCCTGCCCCATACCCAGATGGAATACTTCCCCACCGT
>JAUXZG010000028.1 GCA_030694005.1 Desulfobaccales bacterium
GGCACCCGGAAGGAACACCCCAACTGGCGCCTTAAGCTCCCCCTGACCCTGAAGCAGATGCGCCAGGCCCCTCAGCCGGCCCAACTGGCCGCCCGGCTGAACCGGTATCGGGGGAGGGGAGGATGAGAGGTTGGGGGAGGGGGCTAAGGGCCGCAGGCCCTTACCTTTACAAAAAACTCCCCCAACCCCACACCCCCAATCCCTTAAGGCTTTTATGAGGTCGGGAAAGTCGGGGCTGAAAGCCCCGCCTTTCCCGACCCCTTACACGGGTTGGGTGGGGGGTGTGGGGGGAGGGCAGGGAGCCTTTACAAAAAACTCCCTGGCCCTCCCCCCACAAACTTAACTAACAGAGGTCCACCATGTCTGAAGCTACCCTGATCTACAATCTCTTTCCCCCTTTGGTAGGCCCCATTCCCCGGTGGGAGGAGCACCTGGACCGCATCGCGGCCATGGGTTTCACCTGGATTTACCTGAACCCCATTCACACCCCCGGTCTATCCGGCAGCCTTTACGCCGTCAAGGATTACTTCGGCCTCAACCCCCTCTTTCAGCCTGAGTCCGGCCAGGACCCCGAAGAGGCCCTGGCGCACTTTCTTAAAAAAGCAGCCCGCCGGGGCCTTAAAGTGATGCTGGACCTGGTGATCAACCATACCGCCATTGATTCTCCTTTGGTAACAGAGCACCCTGAATGGTATTCCAAAGACGAAGACGGCACCATCAAGCATCCCGGGGCCATCGACCCGGCGGATGCCAGCCAGGTCACGGTGTGGGGCGACCTGGCGGAACTGGCTTACTGGCCGCCGTCCGATCCCGAAGGCTTACTCCACTTTTGGGACACGGTGGTGGCCAAGTATCTGCGCCTGGGATTTATGGGCTTCAGGGCTGATGCGGCTTACAAGATTCCCGGAGATTTTTGGGCCCGCCTTATTGACGAGGCCCGCAATCTGGAACCCCAGGTAAAGTTTTTCGCAGAAACTCTGGGCTGTCGCCTTACCGAATGCGCCCAACTATCCTCTTCGGGGTTCGACTTTCTTTATAACAGCTCCAAGTGGTGGGATTTCCAGGAGGATTGGTGTTTAGAGCAATATAACAGTTTCCGTCACCTGGCCCCCTCCATCAGCTTCCCGGAGACCCACGACACTGAAAGAGTAGGGGCAGAGAGCCACGGCGCGCCGGAGGTGGCCAAGCAGCGCTATCTCTTCGCGGCCTATTTTTCCACCGGCTTGATGATCCCGGTGGGTTTTGAACTCGGCTTCAAGAAAAAACTGCATGTGGTCAACACCCGTCCCCAGGATTGGGAAAGCCCCACTTATGATCTCACTTCCTTTATTACCCAGGTGAACCGCATGAAGCTAAAATGTCCGGTGCTTCTGGAGGAAGGGCCCCAGGAACGCCTGAGTCCTAAGGGAAAGCCGGTGGTGGTGCTGCGCAAGTTTCGGAAGAACCGGAAGGGCCGGGTGCTGGCCGTGATCAATACCGGCCGAAAACCCCAAAAGGCGCGGCTGCCGGATATGCTGGACCTTTTGGGGAAACCCCGGGGGCGGTGGCGGGATCTGACCCCTCAGGCGTCCCCCTTAAAGCTCCAGCCCGTCATGGAATTTACCTTGACGCCGGCGGAAATGCGGATATTTTATAACCCGGAAGGGTAGTTGGGGGAGGGGGCCAGGGGTCGCAGACCCCCTTACAATCCCCCTCCCCCAACTATCCTATCATTTGAGGAGTAACCCATGACCCAGGCCCTGGCCGGGTTTAATGAACATGGCATGGTGTTGGCCACGGACAGTCTGGCCACCCGCTTTGACGCCACCGGTAGGCCGGAGTTTTTTAATGTGGAGAAGCTCTTCCCCCTGGGAAAGTTCAGCGCCATTTTGAGCGGCGGCGCCGGGGTCAGCGTGCCTCTCTCCTTGGCTCTACGCCGGGAGATTCAGAGGCGGCGGGGTCTGGACGATTTGGAGGAAATAGGGGGATTTGCCCTATCTTTCCTCTCTCAAGGTTATGAGCGCCATCTGGCCCAACACGGCCCCGAGCCCGAGGGCTTTCGCCGCATTTATTTCATCCTGGCGGGTTATGCGTCAGAGAACCCCCCGCCGGGCTTTTCCCTGTTCCTGTTGGGAAGCGAAGACAACGAACTCCCCCTACGGCTGACCCCGGTGAGCCAGGCGGTGGTCATGCCCCGGAACTTAGGGATGGAGATGAACCTCTGTAAATCCCTGGCGGCAGTCGCCCCCCTGGCCGAACTGCTTAAAATGAGCAAAGATTTCTTGGAGAAAATGGCCACCCTCAAAGAGGAGGTGGGGCCGCCCTATTACTTCGCCATCATCACTACCGACGGCTATCAGGCGGTGGTGATGTGATATGGGGGAGGGGGCCAGGGGTTCAGCTTAGCTGTCAGCGGTCAGCTTTAATAAACCTAGATTTTTTCTTAGCTGATAGCTGACTGCTGATCGCTGAAAGCTGTTCCCCCGGCCCTCCCTCCAACTCAAATAAAGGAGCGTTTCATGAACAAAGCCATGCTCATTGTCATGGACGGTCTGGGGGACCGGCCCCTCAAGGAATTGGGGGACTTAACCCCCCTGGAGGCGGCCCGCACCCCTAACCTGGACGCCCTGGCCGCCCGGGGCATCTCAGGCGTTATGAACGCCATCGGCGTGGGGCTTAGGCCCGGCAGCGATACCAGCCACCTGGCCATTCTGGGCTACGACCTCGACCGTTACTATACCGGCAGGGGCACCATCGAGGTGGCGGGCTTAGGCATGGAGTTGGAGGCCGGGGATGTGGCCTTGAGGGGCAACCTGGGCACGGTGGACGATAACCTGGTGGTGACGGACCGCCGGGCCGGACGCATCACCGACACCGGCCCCTTTGTCAAGGACCTGGACGGCCTCACCTTTGAGAGCATCACCCTGCTTATCCGCCCGGGCACCGGCCATCGGGCCGGCATCATCCTTAGAGGCCCGGGCCTTTCCAGCCGCATCAGCGACAACGATCCCCATGAAGTGGGGGTCAAGGTTCACGAAGTGCACCCCTTGGACGACTCCAAAGAGGCGGCCTTCACCGCCCGAGTGCTTAATCATTTTCTGGCGGAGGCCCATAGTATCCTGACAAAAAACCCCTTAAACCTTAAGCGCCAGGCCCAGGGCCTGCCCCCCGCCAACTACCTCTTGGGCCGGGGCGCGGGTTATTATAAAAAAATCGATAAATTTGAACAGCGCTACGGCTTGAAGGCCTGCACCATCGCAGGCGGCGGCCTTTATAAAGGCATCGGCGCCTTCACCGGCATGGAGGTCATCCAGGTGCCCGGGGCCACCGGCCTCCCCAATACCGACATCGCCGCCAAGTTTAAGGCCGCCCTGAACGCCCTGGCCGGACCCTACGACTTCGCCTTTGTGCATATCAAGGCCACCGACACCTTCGGGGAAGACGGGGACTTTCAGGGCAAACTGGCCTTTATTGAGCGGATCGACGACGCCGCCCGCCTCCTGCTGGACACCCCCTATTTGCTGGTGCTGACCGCGGACCACTCCACCCCCTGCGCCCTTAAAAAACACTCCGGCGACCCGGTGCCCCTGATGATGATCGGGGACGGCCTGGTCCGCACCGACCAGGTCCAACAATACGGCGAGCGCCCCTGCGCCCGGGGCGCCCTGGGCCGCCTCACCGGCCTCCAACTCATGCCGGAGATTATTAACCTCCTGGGCCTGGCCAAGTTGATTGGGGACTGAGGGGAGATGTGTGGGGGGAGGGCCAGGGAGCTGAGCTCCCTGCCCTCCCCCCACACCCCCCACCCAACCCGCATAAGGGGTTGGAGGTGGGGGTTTGGGGGAGGGGGCAGGGGCCCCCACCGGCCCCTGGCCCCCTCCCCCAAAAACCAAAAAACATGGATGTCACCACCTTCGTACAGCAATTGATCAACGCCCTCTCCCTGGGCAGTCTCTATGCCCTCATTGCCATCGGCTATACCCTGGTTTACGGCATCTTGCGGTTGATCAACTTCGCCCACGGCGACCTGTTGATGGTGGCGGCCTATATGGGGGTCATGGGCGTGGGCCTCTTCAGCCTCCCCTGGCTGCTGGCCCTGGAGGATTTTTGTCTGGCGGTGCCCGAGGGAGGCCTCTATGGCCTCATCGGTCCCAACGGCGCGGGCAAAACCACGGTGTTCAATATCTTAAGCGGCTTTTTAAAGCCCAGTCAGGGGCAGGTTTATTTTAACGGGCAAAACATCACCGACTGGCCCCCGCATCAGATCACAGCCTTAGGTATGGCCCGCACTTTTCAAAACATCCGCCTCTTTGGGGAGCTTTCCGTCCTGGACAATGTGCTGGTGGGCGGCCATTGCCGCGGCCGCGCCGCCTGGTGGGAAGCGGTGCTGCGCCTGCCGCGTTATGGCCGGGAGGAACAGGCGCGGCTGGCTCAAGGTCTGGCCCTCTTAAAAGAAGTGGGCCAGGAAGAAGTGGCCGCCACGCCCGCGGGCAAACTTCCCTACAGCCACCAGCGCCGCCTGGAGATTGCCCGGGCTTTGGCCACGGGTCCGCGCCTGTTGCTTTTGGATGAACCCGCCGCGGGCCTCAATCCTCAGGAAACCCTGGATTTGATTGAGTTCTTAAAGGAGGTCCGGGACCGCTACCGCCTCACCCTGCTGGTCATTGAGCATAATCTGCGGCTAGTCATGGGCCTGTGCGAACACCTCACGGTGCTGGACCACGGCCTTACCATTGCCGCCGGCGCGCCGCATGAGGTTCGGAAAAACCCGGAGGTGGTCCGGGCTTATCTGGGAGCAAATTAGCGGTCAGCTTTCAGCAGTCAGCAAAAAGAATCAGCCAGTATCCCGGATTTGTCAGGGCACACTCTATCTGGGCTCCATCCGGAAACCCGGTTACTGTAGCCGCAGGTTTTAGCCTGCGAAGGTCGAACCTGCTCCGGTTAAGGGCACGGCCCGCCGTGCCCCTACATTTGTTGAAAAATATGGGCTTTCCGGATAAACACTTTTATTTAATGATCTGTCATATTCTTTTATAGCTGATAGCTTATATCTGACCGCTGAAAGCTGACTGCTAAGGAATCCGGGTAAATGCTGGAAGTCCTCGACCTTAAAGTGACCTACGGAGCCATCACCGCCCTGAACGGCGTCAGCCTGGGCGTCCCGGCCGGGCAGATTGTGGCCTTGCTGGGGGCCAACGGTTCGGGCAAGACCACGACTTTAAAGGCCATTACCGGTTTGGCGGCCCTTTCTCAAGGCCGCATTGTCTTTGCAGGCCGTGAGATTCAGGGACTGCCTCCCCATGACATTATCCGCTTAGGCATCGCCGTGGTTCCCGAAGGCCGGCGCATCTTTGCCAACCTCGCCGTGCTGGAGAACTTGCTGCTGGGCGCCTATTTTCGCCAGGAAAAGGAGTTTATTCGGGACCTGGCATGGCTTTATGAGACCTTCCCCCGCTTGGCCCAGCGGCAGGACCAGGCCGCGGGCACCTTGAGCGGCGGGGAGCAGCAGATGCTGGCCCGGGGCCGGGCCTTGATGTCCCGGCCCCGGCTGCTGCTCCTGGACGAACCCTCCCTGGGTCTGGCCCCGCTTTTAGTCCGGGAGGTGTTCCACATCATCCGCCACTTAAACCAGCAGGGCGTCACCATCCTCCTGGTGGAACAAAACGCCTTTGCCGCTCTCGCCGTCGCACATTACGCTTATGTCCTGGAGACCGGCCATCTGGTTCTGGAAGGATCCGGGACGGAACTCCTGTCCCATCCCCGATTGAAAGATGCCTATTGGGGAGATGATCTTGAGGAGGACCGGGGCGGGTGATCTTTACCCCACCCCCTTTATTTTTAGCGGCATAAATTTATAATTTACAGACTGAGCCAAGGGATTGGGGTATAACCTGGGTCATTACCGGAGATGATCTATGAAACCTAAGAAAAAAATGGACTCGCCCAGCCCTACCATCTCTCGGTTGATATCAGCCTGGATTATTATTGTGACCCTGTTATTCATTTTTTGTTTATCATGGTTACAAATTAACAGAATCCTGGAGAGTCCCTTAATCAAACGGATCAGCAAGTTATTCCTTGGATAATTCTCTATATCTGTTCAGCCAGTGACAGGTTGCCCCATTTTTAAAAAGATATCAGGAAAAAACCCGAAAGAGGTGACGCATGAAAAAGATTGAGGCCATCATCCAGCCGCATAGACTTGAGTGGGTCAAGGAGGCCTTGCTGGCCTTGGAGGTCCAGGGCATGACCGTCACCGAAGTAAAGGGTTTCGGACAGCAGAAGGGTTTACGGGAAGTATACCGGGGGATGGAGTACCAGATAGATTTCATTCCCAAGGTGAAGATTGAAATGGTGGTTCAGGATGATAAGGTCCAGACCATCATCGAGACCATCATGACCAATGCCCGCACCGGCAAGGTGGGAGACGGCAAGATCTTCGTCTTTCCGGTGGAAGAAATCATCCGCATCCGCACCGGGGAGACCGGCGAAGCGGCTTTATAAGCGGTACTATCCGCCACTAGTTAAATCCAAGAACAGAAATTCTTATTGATAGGTTGGTCTAAATATCCCATGAAATACGTGATCTTAGTAGGCGACGGCATGGGGGACTACCCCATCTCGGAATTAGGAGGGCGCACTCCTTTAGAAGCGGCGGCTATTCCCCACCTGGACCTGCTGGCCCGGCAGGGGGAGTTGGGGCGGGCCCGTACTATCCCGGAAGGCATGGACCCAGGGAGCGACATCGCCAACCTGTCCATCATGGGTTACGATCCGGCCCGCTACCATACCGGCCGGGCGCCCCTGGAGGCCGCAGCCCTGGGAGTAGCCTTAAAACCCGAAGAGGTGGCCTTCCGCTGTAACCTGGTGACTCTTCGGCATGAAGCCTCTGCCTTGTTTATGGAGGATTACGCGGCAGGACACATCACCAGCGAGGAGGCCCGGCAGTTGATCGCCTCCTTGCAGGCGGCCCTGGGCCGGGCTGGGCGCCATTTCTACCCGGGCGTAAGTTACCGCCACCTTTTGGTGTGGACCGAGGGCGAGGCCCACTGGCGCACCTATCCCCCCCACGACTGGAGCGGGCAGGAAGTGGGGCACCTCATGACGCCGGACGGCCCGGAGCAGCCCCTCTGGGAGCTGGTGCGGGCCTCCTGGCCGGTGCTTCAAAACCAGGAAATAAACCGCCGGCGTATCTCCCAGGGTAAGAAGCCCGCCACCTCCATCTGGCTCTGGGGCCAGGGGCGGCCGCCCAAATTTACCACCTTAAATGAGCGCTTCGGGTTGAAGGGCGCGGTGATCTCCGCGGTGGACCTGATTAGGGGCATTGGCCTGTACGCCGGCCTCACCCCCATCCTGGTGCCCGGCGCCACCGGCTACCTGGATACCAATTACGCCGGCAAGGTGGCCGCGGCCCTGGAAGCCTTGAAGCAAGTGGACCTGGTCTTTCTCCATGTGGAGGCCCCGGATGAAGCCGGCCACAGCGGCGATCTATCTCTGAAACTCAGGGCCCTGGAGGATTTTGACGCCCAGGTGGTGGGACCGTTGGTGGTAGGCCTGAAGGACCTGGGAGACCATCGTCTTTTGGTGCTTTGCGACCACTTTACCCCCCTGGCCTTGCGCACCCACACCCGGGAACCGGTGCCCTATGTCCTCTTCGACTCCCGCACCCCCGGCGACCGTCCCCAAGCCTTCACCGAGGCCGACGCTGAGCAAACCGGCCTGCTCCTGGAACAGGGCGCCCACCTGCTGCCGCGACTGTTGGAGCGTTAAATAACTTCACGCAAAGACGCTAAGGCGCAAAGATAGATGGCCCAGGCCAAAGGCCTGGGCCATGAACAGCCGAGGGCGGCTGTTCTTCATTTTATTTTGAAATGGCATAAAAACTGGGCAGGGGCACGGCTGCAGCCGTGCCCCTGCTTTGCGTCTCTGCGCCTTTGCGTCTTGGCGTGAGATATCTAAACCACTGCCCCCCTCAGATACTCCACGGCGTTTTTGAAGAAGGTCAGGCCGGCGCCTGCTTTTTCCGGGTAGGGTTCGCCCCGGCGGCGCCAGGTTTCGGCATCCAGGGTCCAGGTGGGGTGTTGGGTGGAGGTGATATGGGCTTCCGGGTGGGGCATGAGGCCCAGGACTCGCCCCGACGCGTCGCAGATGCCGGCGATGTCCATCAGCGACCCGTTGGGGTTTTCGGGGAATTTGCCGCCGGCCGCCTCGCCCGCGGCAGTGGCGTACTTTATGACGATCTGGCCGCCGTCGGCCAACTCCTGCAGCACTTCCCGAGGGGCGTAAAACTTCCCCTCCCCGTGGCGGATGGGCAACTCTAAAAGCTCCAGCCCCTGGGTAAAGAGGCAATTGGAAGGCAGGACTTTGAGGTGGACCCAGGCATCCCGGAAGTTGCCGCAGTCATTGGGGATGAGGGCCACCAGGCGCTCCCCTTCCCGACCCTTGAAGCCGGGCAACAGCCCCAGGTTCACCAACACCTGGAAGCCGTTGCAGATTCCTAAGACCAGGCGGCCGGCGGCGATGAATTCCCTGAGGGCCGTGCCCAGGGCCAGCTTCAGGCGCAGGGCCAGAATCACCCCGGCGCCGTGGTCGTCCCCCCAACTGAAACCCCCCGGCACCGCCAACAGATGGTAATCCCAGAGGGAAACCTGGCCGGAGATCAACTCGCTGGCATGGACCCGCACCGCCTCGGCCCCGGCCCGGGCAAAAGCGAACTGGGTCTCATAGTCGCAGTTGAGGCCGTAGCCATAGAGGACCAGCGCCCGGGGCCGGGCGCTAAGGTTTTCAGTTTTCGTTTTTGGGTTTTCAGTTTTCAAGGCTGAGGTAGTCTTTTAGGCACAGGCGGGACGCCTGTGCCACTATTATTGACTTAAAGGGGGTTGGGAGGGGAGTTTGAGGGGAGGGTGGGGGAACCGCGTTCCCCCACCCTCCCCTCAAATTCTTCCTTCTGCTCCCCCAAACTCTCCCCCTACTTCTTCTTGCCTTTTTTGCGGCTGGTGGTTTTCTTTTCTTCCCGTTTCTGTTTCTGGGCGGCCAGTTCGATGACCTTTTCCTTTTTCACCACCACCCGTTTGGCTTCTTTGCGCCAGGCAAAGACGATGGGGCTGGCCACAAACACCGAGGAGTAGGTCCCCACCAGCACGCCCAGGATCATGGCCAGGGCGAAATCTCTTAAGACCACGCCGCCGAAAAAGTACAGGGCCACCACCACCAAAAACACGGTGGAACTGGTGATGATGGTGCGGCTCAAGACCTCGTTGACGCTTAAGTTGATGATCTCTCCTAAGCTGCCCCGGCGCCGGGCCAGGTTTTCGCGGATGCGGTCGAAGACCACCACCGTGTCAGTCAAAGAGTACCCTGCCAGGGTGAGCAGCGCGGTGACCACCAAAAGGGTGATCTCTATGTTCAGCAGCCAGAAGACGCCCAGAACGGCCAGGACATCGTGGAAGGTGGCGATGGTGGCGCCCACCCCGAAGATGAGTTCAAAGCGCCAGGCGATATAGAGGATGATGCCCAGCATGGACAGGGCAATGGCTAAGATGGCCTTGTTGCGCAAGTCCTGGCTGATGGAGGCGCCGATTTCCGCAGTGGCCGCCACGGTAAATTTATTGCCGGTCAAGGACTGGTTGAGAAGCCGGGTGAGGTGCTCGGACATCTGCCCCACGGATTCCTCGGACTTCTTGAGTTTCACCATCAGGCCCTTGCCGCCTTCTAGAGGCTGGATTTCGGCATGTCCCCAGCCTTCTTTGTCCAGGGCCTGGCGCACCTGGTCCACGGTAAAGGGCTGTTGGCAGGAGAGCTGCACCATGGCCCCGCCGCTGAACTCCACCCCCAGGTTGCCGTGGCCCCGGCTCAGTTGCACAAAGGCCACCAGCCCCAGGATGGACAGCGCCCCGGAGATCATGAAGGCGTATTTGCGCCGGCCGATGAAGTCAAGATTGGGCTGTTCAAAGAGCTGGAGGAAACTGAGTTTTTTCAGCCAGCGTTTAAGCAGCAGCCAGTCATACACCACCCGGGTACCGAACAGAGCGGTGAACAGGTTCAAGGTGACGCCCAGGCTCAGGGTGACCGCGAAGCCCTTGATGGGGCCGGTGCCGAAGAGAAACAGCACGCACGCGGTGATCAGGGTGGTGACGTGGGAGTCGATGATGGTCCAGAAGGCTTTGTCGTAGCCGCCGTCGATGCCGGCCTTGATGGGCTTGCCGGCGTGGAATTCCTCCCGCATGCGCTCGTAAATGAGGACGTTGGAGTCCACCGCCATGCCCACCGACAAGATGATGCCGGCGATGCCCGGCAGGGTCAGGGTGGCGCCAAAAAGCGACAGAAAGCCCAAAAGCATAATGACATTCAATACCAGGGCGTAATTGGCAATGAGCCCGGAAAAGCGGTAATAAAAAATCATGAAGGCCACCACCAGGAAGGTGCCCAGCAAGCCGGAGATGAGGCCCTGGCGGATGGAGTCCGCGCCCAGGGTGGGGCCCACGGTGATATTCTGGACGATCTTAACGCTGGCGGGCAGGGCGGTCCGGAGGACGATGGCCAGGTCACGGGCTTCCTGTGCGGTAAAGGATCCGGTTATTACCCCCGAAGCGCCGATGCGGGACTGGATCACCGGTGCGGAGCGCACGATCCCGTCCAGAATAATGGCCAGGCGGCGCCCGATGTTCGCCCCGGTGATCTGGGAGAACTCCAGGGCACCCCGCCTGTTGAATTCAAAATTGACTTGATACTGGCCGTACTCGTCGGGGCGCGATTTTGCGTCCTCTAGATCAGCGCCAGTCAGCAGCACCTTCTTTTTAAGCAGCAGGGGAATGCGCTCGATGCGGCCTGTTTCCCGGTCAACTCTCTTTTCGATATAGACTTCATCGTCCGCCGGGATCTTATCCGCCAGGGCCTGGTTGAGCTGCTCCCGGGTATAGCCGGACTTCAGGCGGCCGTCCTTCAGGGCCTGCTCCATCAGTTCCGGCAGGTTAACCTGGGTCTGGTCATCCACCAGCTTGAATTCCAGCAGGGCCGTCTGGCCGATGCGCTCCAGGGCCCGCTGGGGGTCCTGGACTCCGGGGAGCTGGACCACGATCTGATCGGAGCCCTGGCGCACCAGGACCGGCTCGATCACGCCGAACAGATCGATGCGGTTGCGGAGGACCTCCAGGCTCTGGGACAGGTTGCGTTCCCGAAGCTGCTTGATTTCGTCGGGTGTGGGGCTCAGGGAATATTGCAGGCCGCCATCCTGACGCTGGGGCCCCTGGGTCTCCACCTGGGGGAATTCCTCTTTCAGCCACTTCTGAAAAGCGGCCTGCTCATCCTTGTTGACCAGTGTGACCGGCAGGGTTTGTTTAGAGACTTCCCCCGCTTTTATAGTCAGGCCTCGTTTTTCGGCCTGATCCTGTAAATTTCGGGAAGTGCGGCTCAAGGCATTGTTAATAGCCTGTTCTATATCCACCTGGAGGATGAGATGCATGCCCCCTTTGAGGTCCAGACCCAGATTCAGGCCGCGGCTGACATGTTTCTGCCACCAGTCGGGCAGCTTGCCGGTCAAAGAAGGCAGGACGAAAAGGACGGAAATCAGGGTCAGGATAAATAAAAACAGAAACTTCAGGCGAACCGCGCGCAACATGCACCTATCTCCTTAAGCGTCGAGGCCGGCTGGCCGGCGCTGGCAAATTCTCAATCTTTTCGTATAGGGGCTTGGCGTTGGGCTGAAAAATCTGCGGCTGCAGAGGTCCTCCGGCCCCCGGCCAAGCTAATTTTTCAACCTTACCGGAGACCCGGCGGGCTGTCAAGGGCAAGTAGAATGGGGGATGCCGGGGCAGAGCTTTATGGCTAATTGCCGGCGAAGGATTACTTATCTATGGGTGGGGCGGGCCTCCGTGCCCGCCACATTTTCTTCTAATTTAGGCAGGCACAGAGGCCTGCCCCACCCAAATCTTGGCTGGTAACCTGGTTTCAGAACCAGTACTGCGGATAACTCCGGTTCTTGGGGATATTGTTAACCACCAGGGCTATTAGCAGCATGATGGCGGCTCCAACCCCCACCGGCATCACCACATAGAAAAACCCCAGGGCGTGGATCTTGGCGTCGCCCATGACGGCGATCAAAGCGGTGGCGCCGCCGGGAGGGTGTAAGGTGCGGGTAACATGCATCGCGGCTATGGAGGTGGCCACCGCCAAAGGGGCCGCCAGCCACGGATGCTGAGGCAATATTTGATAAGTGCCCACCCCGATAATCGCCGAGAGGAGATGGCCGCCGAGCAAGTTGCGCGGCTGGGCAAAAGGGCTTTTGTTGGCGCCGTAGATCAGCAAAGCGGAAGCCCCGAAGGACCCCACCAACATGACCAAGTCAGTTCCGGCAAATATTTTATAATTAATATAGGCAACTGCGGCGATACCCAGGAAGGATCCCAGCCACGACCAAACAATCTCAGACAGGCTGACCCTGGGAGGGCTCTGGGTGCTGCCGCTTAGTTTTTGCCAAAAACTCATGAATCTCGGGCTTTCCTTAAATATTTTGATACATGGAAGTCAAGATATCCGCTCTGGAGATGATGCCCACCAGTCTGCCCCGGGAGTCGGTCACCGGCAGCCGGTTGATGGCCTTTTCTTTCATGATATTGGCAAGTTCCATAATGGGAGTGTTTTCCCCCACGGTAACCGCCGGGGAGGTCATGAGGTCTGCCGCCGTTTTTCCCCGGATGCCCATGGCTTTACAGCCTTTTTCCTTTAAACATTGGGCCACCAAGCCCATGAAATTTTTTATCTCCGTAGAACCCATGTGCCCTAAAAAGTCCTTTTCCGAGATGACCCCCACGACCTGGCCTTCCGTATCCACCACCGGCACTCCGGCAATGTCCCGTTGCGCCATAATTTCCGCCACTTGGGCCAGGGGAGTGTCCGGGTAAACCAAAGCCACTTCCCGGGTCATAATATCTTTGGCTTTAAGAGAACTGGTCAGGCGTTCCCGGGCATGTCGATAAGCCGCCAGATAGAGTTCTTTGAGGTCTGCGGGGGTTATATCCAGATACCCGGAGATATCCTTCATAGCCGCGAAGATATCCGCGTCGGAGATGCTAAGAGGGGCCTTGATATTTTGGTCCTTTGGTTTTTTCTCCATTTTGCCACCACCGGCCGCGACGGCCAAATTTTCTTGGAACCTTGGTTTAACCTGTCGGCTTTTATTCAGTTATTAGAGGCCATATCAGGACCTTACCGTGCCGCGCTCAGACCCTGGCCGGTAAAAAAGAACTCCTCTTCGGGCAGCTTGAGGCAGGTGAGGAAATTGCCGTACACGCAGCCGGTGTCAATGCCGATCTTGTTGGGCATCACCAGCGGACGACTGAAGGGGGTATGCCCGAAGATCACCTTTCCCCCAAAGTCCTCGGCCGAGGTGATAAATTCCCCCCGAATCCACAAAAGGTCCTCTTCCTGCTGCTCCCCTAAAGGCACTCCCGGCATGAGGCCGCCGTGCACGAAGATATACCCCGGAGCCTCATAAAGGCTTTTTAATTCCTGGTAAAACTTTTCATGTTCCGGGGGCAAAACCCATTCCCCCAACTTCTCCCAACCAGTCCCCCAATAATCTTCAATGGTGCCCAGCCCCCCGTTGAACAGAAACATCTCTATCTCCCGGCCTTGGAGAAAATCAAGCAACATGGCCTCATGGTTGCCTTTAAGACAGATGATATTTTCCGGAGGATAGAGCTTCCGCAAGCGCAAAATGTAATCCACCACCCCCTTGGACTGGGGCCCCCGATCAATATAATCCCCCACGAAAAGCAGCTTGTGCCGACTCAGATCAGGCTGCACCTCGTCCAACAGGCGCTCCAGATCATCCAGACACCCGTGAATGTCACCCACCACGTAAATCTCGGCGTCCATGGTTTCCTTGAGGGATGGTATTAGGGGGAGGATTGTAAGGGGGCCGCAGGCCCCCTTACAATCCTCCCCCAAGCCCCCTCCCCCAATCCCTTAAGGGTATGAGTTGGTGGGTTAGGCCGTGGCCTAAAGGCCACGGCCTAACCCACCCCCTTAAAGGGGGTTGGGAGGGGAGATTGAGGGGAGGGTGGGGGAACACTTACAAAAAATTCCCCTAGCCCTCCCCTCAAATCTACAGCCACCTAAACAACTTCTCCCGGTGGTCCAGGCGGGTGAGGCCGGCTTGTCGGGCCAGTTGTTGGGCCTGGGCGTGTTCCAGGCCGGTGAGGAATTTGCGCAAAGACGGGTGTTCGTCGGCCCGGCCGCAGGGGCGATACTGGCCCATGACATTGACATAGGTATTGGGGGAAATTTCCTGGGCCAGAAATTCCATGACCTCTTTGGTGCCCGCCAGGCCGTCCGGCAGCACCAGGTGGCGCACCAGCAGTCCCCGGCGGGCCACGCCGTCGTCGTCCAGCACCAGGTCCCCCACCTGGCGGTGCATTTCTTTCAGGGCCTGGCGGGCGACCTCGGGATAGTCCTCCGCCTCAGAGAGTTGGGCCGCCACCTTTGGGTCCCAGAACTTGAAGTCCGGCATGTAGATGTCGATGACCCCGTCCAGAAGACGCAGGGTCTCCACCGCGTCATAACCCCCGGTATTATATACCAGGGGCACTCGAAGCCCTCCTTCGATGGCCAGGGGCAGGGCCTCTAAGATTTGGGCCACCTGATGGCTGGGGGTGACGAAATTGATGTTGTGGCAGCCCCGTTTCTGGAGAATCAGCATCATGGCGGACAGGTCCGGCACCGAGATCTCTTCGCCTTCGCCGCCGTGGCTGATCTCCCAGTTCTGACAAAAAATGCAGTAAAGGTTGCAGTGGGTAAAAAAGATGGTGCCGGAGCCGTGGCGGCCCACCAGGGGGTCTTCCTCCCCGAAATGCGGGCTAAAGGAAGAGACAATGGGCTGGTCCCCGGTGCGGCACAAGCCCCGCTCCCCGTGATGGCGGTCCACCAGACAATTGCGGGGACAGAGATTGCACTGATTCAAAATGTCGGAGGCCGCCTGGATCTTGGCCTTAAGCAAGCCCCGCCGCTGCGTCTCCAGATAAACCGGCTCCCACTGCCCCATGGGTTAAGGACCTTTTGGATGGATGTTGAGGGGAGGGTCTGGGGACCACCGGCCCCTGGCCCTCTCCCCCAAAACCACCACACTCCTCACCTCTCCTCCACCTTCACCGTCCAGGGTTCCAGGAGGCTGTGGGGGAGGTAGGCGATGAAGCGGGATGGGGAGTTGATGCTCATCCCCAGGTACCTATTATAGCCGATGTGGGGGAAAATGACAGCCAAATAGCTCCTGGTGCGGGTGGCGGCCACGTACATGAGGCGGCGTTCCTCCTCCATTTCCTCTTCCCCTTCCTGGGAGTAGAAGGCCGGGAAGCGGCCTTCCGCGGCCCAGATGATGAAGACCGCCTCCCATTCCAGGCCCTTGGCCGAATGGATGGTGGACAGGGTGAGGTAGTCGTGGGTGGGCGCGGCCACATCCGCCAGGCTGGTGGGAGGCTCTAAAGTGAGGTCGTTTAAGAAACTCCGCAGTTCCCGATAGCGGGCCGTGATGGTGAGCAGGTGTTCCAGGTCTTTCAAGCGCTTGGGGGAGTCGTCATAGCGGGCTTTGGCCAGGGGTTCATAGTAAGTTAGGGCCAGATTCATGCGGGACATCAGAGTCTGAGAGGGTTCTTGAAGCCGCGCCAGCAGGTCCGCCACCTCTTTCAGCCCGGCTGGCCGGCGCTGACGCCGGAGCCACTCCAGGGCTTTCTCCAGGGTGAAATCCCCTTTAATCTGGGAGGTAAATTTGCCGCAGGTCTGACGGCCCACCCCCGGCACCAGAAGCAACAGCCGCGTCCAGCTCATGGCGTCCCGGGGGTTGGCCACCACCCGCAAATGCGCCAGCAGGTCCTTGATGTGGGCGCTCTCCATGAACTTGAAGCCCCCGAACTTCATAAAGGGGAGGCCGGCGCGCACCAGTTCAATTTCCAGGTCGAAGGAGTGATAAGCGGCCCTGAACAGCACCGCCATCTGGCTCAAGGGAACACCTTGTTTCTTTAGTTCCTGCACCTGGGCCACCACCAGGCGGGATTGCTCGTTTTCCGAAGCGGTTTTAAAAAGCCTGGGCCGTATCCCTTCTTTTTTGCGGGTAAACAGGCACTTGGTATATTTTTCCCGGGCTTCGGCGATGATGCCGTTGGCCAGGTTTAAGATGGGCTGAGTGCTGCGGTAATTCTCCTCCAGCTTGATGATCCGGGTGCCGGGAAAGAGGAGGGGAAAATCCATGATGTTGCGGAAGTTGGCCCCCCTGAAGGAATAAATCGACTGGGAGTCGTCCCCCACGGCCATGACATTGGCGTGGGTGTAAGCCAAGAGGCGCACCAGCTCCGCCTGCAGGCGGTTGGTGTCCTGGTATTCGTCCACCATCACATACTGGTAGCGCTCCGACAATTGGCGGCGCACCTCCTCGTGCTCCGTAAGCAGGCGCCGGCCTTCCAGCAGCAGGTCGTCATAGTCCAGTAAATGGTGGCGGCGTTTTTCCTCCTGGTAAGCCTCGGCCATCCTGGCCAGATGGAGGCGGTGCTCCAAAAATTGCGGGTAGTCTCGAGCCAACACCCCATCTAAGGAAAGGTCCTTGTTGACCATGGCCCCTAAAATCTCCCCCAGGGTCTCTTTGCGGGGAAAGGGGGCCGGGAGATTTTTTAAACCCAGACGGTCTTTTAGCAGGTGCAAAAGGTCGCCTTGGTCGGTGCGGTCCAACACCGTGAAGCCCCCCCCGGGGTACCCGAGACGCTCTCCGTACTGCCTGAGCCACAGGTAACAGACGCCGTGGAAGGTGCCCCCCATCACCTGCCCCAGGGGTCGGGCGATGAGATGGGCCGCGCGGCCCAACATCTCCCCTGCCGCTTTGCGGGTAAAGGTGAGCAGCAGAATGGCCTTAGGCGGCACTCCCTGCTCCTCCACCAGATAGGCCAGGCGATAGACCAGGGTGCGCGTCTTGCCGCTGCCGGCCCCGGCAATTACCAAGACCGGCCCCTTAAGGGTGGTAACCGCCTCATACTGGGCCGGGTTGAGCTCCTTTTGATAATCAATCGGCCGCGACGCTGTCATATTGTGAGGTGTGGGTTTGAAATTATATGACATTTTTCTTGAGCCGTTTTTAAATTTTAGTTATACAATTCTTACCGGTGGCGTAGCTGTTCTCTGATCTCGGCCATGACCTCGGGATTAATTTTCTTTCTAGAAAGCCCCACATAAATAGGGTAAAAAACACCGTCATTGGGACTTGGTCCAATTACTGTTCCTTCTACGGATTCATTTTTCCCATTCAATACAATAAACATTTGCACCGGCCATTTCCGGCTCTGCTCATCTGGATATTTTTCTGGGTTGCCAATGAGAATTCCCCCTTCGCTTATAAGATCAACAGGCTTTGAGGGTGCTTTCGTTTTAGGGACCTCTTTTGGCTCCATAGGTCGGGGGGCCGAGGGTGTAGCTTTTGGAGATGGGGGCCATGGCGGAGCTTTTGGAGGCAGAGGCTGCTCCGAAGGCTTGGGCTTTGGAGGAATCGGCTTCGGCTTTTCTGGAAGTTCTGTTTTTTCCTTTGGTTTTGGTTGACTTATCTCTGGAGGCTTAGGTAATGGTTTCTTCTTGAATCCTAATTCTCCTTTAAACCATGCGAGAATTAAACCAGCTATAATACTTGCAACTATCCCAGCAATCCATTTAATCAAATTTAACCTCCTGCTGTATCGGCAAAGCGTCCTCTGCCGTTCAGGTGGCCGGGTACCGCATCGTCATAAAGGCAGGTAGTTTATAAGGCGCTTACTACGAGATGAGACCTCTGATTAAATGTGATGTGGGACAGCCGCCCCCGGCTGTCATGGCTTAAAATTCTTCAACTGCTTTAGAAATCAAAAATTATAAGAAGATATTTTGGTTTTGTTACCTACAAATTACCAAAATAATCAACTATCGACTCAGCCAAGGCGAGTATCGTGTATTCCTTCGGCTCGATCTGCGGCGTGATGCCGTATTCCTTCAAAGTGGCCGCGGTGATGGGGCCGATGGCGGCCACCGTGGCCCGGGCGGCCAGGGCCTTAAAGCGCTCTTTCCCTAAAAGGCCGGCAAAATTATGCACCGTGGCGGAGCTGGTGAAGGTCAGGATGTCCACCTTCCCCTCCTGAAGTGCGGCCTCTGCTTCCTGGGGGATTTCTTTAGGAGGCCGGGCTTGATACACCGGCACCACCTCCACCTTCGCCCCCAGCCGGGCCAGGCTTTCGGGCAGGATCTGGCGGGCTTCTTTAGCCCGGGCCAGCAATACCTTGGTCCCGGCCGAAATGTGGGGAGCCAAGGCCTCCACCAGACCTTCCGCCTGGTAAGTGTCCGGCACCAGGTCCGCCACCAGCCCGTATTCTCGCAATTCTAAAGCCGTGGCCGGGCCGATGGCCGCCAGTCTGGCTTGCCCCAGGGCCCGCACATCCTTTCCCAGGCCGAAAAGGCGCCTCATAAAGGCCGCCACCCCGTTGGCGCTGGTGAAGACGAGCCAGTCATAGTGGCTTAGGCGGCTCAAAGCCGCGTCCAGGGGGGCCAAGTCGGCCGGGGGGACAATCTCGATGGTGGGCACCTCCAGGCAGCGGGCCCCGGCCGCAGTCAGCAGGGTCACCAACCTGGAGGCCTGCGAACGTGCGCGGGTGACCACCGCGGTCTTGCCCCACAGGGGCCTGGTCTCCCACCACTTGAGGCGTTCTCGGAGTTCCACCACCCCGCCCACCACCAGGACCGCCGGGGGTTTGATGGCCGCGTCCTGGGCCTTAACCGCGATGTCCGTTAAGGTGCCGGTCACGGTGCGCTGCGCCAACGTAGTGCCGGACTGGATCACCGCGGCCGGGGTCTCGGGCGGGCGGCCCGCCTCAATCAGCCGGCGACAGTTTTCCGCCAGATTTTTCACCCCCATGAGAAACACCAGGGTACCGGGATTTTCTCCCAGGTTGTCCCAGGGGATGGTACTGACTTCCTTGCTGGGGTCCTCATGGCCGGTAACCAAGGTCACCAGGGTGGTGTAGCGCCGGTGGGTCACCGGAATACCGGCATAAGCAGGTACGGCCACCGCCGCGGTCACCCCGGGGATCACCTCAAAGGGGATGTTTGCCGCGGCCAAGGCTTCCGCCTCTTCCCCGCCCCGGCCAAAGACAAAGGGGTCGCCACCCTTGAGGCGCACCACCGTGAGGCCGTCCCGGGCTTTCTCAATCAGCAGGTCATTGATGCCCTCCTGGGGCACGCTGTGGGCCCCGGCCTTTTTGCCCACATAAATAACCTCCGCCCCAGCCGGAGCTTCTTTAAGTAACTCCGGGCTGGCCAGCTGGTCGTAGACCACCACCTGGGCCTGCCTGAGCGCCTCCAGCCCTTTTACGGTGATCAGCCCCGGGTCTCCAGGGCCGGCTCCGACTAAATAGACTTTGCCTTTCATGTAGGATACTTGGGGGAGGGAGCCAGGGGCCGGTGGGACCCCTTACAATCCACCCCCAACCCTTTAAGTTTTTTGCCGGGGAAGGCAGGGCCTTCGGCCCCGCCTTCCCCGGCCATTATACGCAGGTCAGGATGGAATTAGATTTGCAACCCACTCAATTATAATTGTAAAATTACCAAAAACTTGGGGCAACATTAATACCTTACCAGAGGAACAGCATTTGCCAAACGAAAATTATGGCTGAGAATTCTGATGAACTGTCCCAAGTGTAACAGGCTGGTGGACCCGGCTACGCATGGCGACCTGATTTTTGATGGCCAGGTGTGGTGCGCCGAATGCCGCGTATACGGGTGGGAGCTAACCCGGCCCCGGGATTTTCAGGAGATCAAGGCCTGGGGCCCCCTCATCTGGACGGCTTTTGGCTACGAGCCGGTCTTAATCGAGCAGGACCTAAAGTCCCTCACCGACCCGACTACTTTCAGGAAAGAAACCTCCGTCTTGCTGGCCGAAGCTGACCACCGGCAAAGAAAAGTCCTGTTTTACCCCCCGGGCTGTCGCCTTTCCACCCTCTGTCACGAGCTGGCCCACATTTTTACCAGCCAGGACCACACCCCGGAGTGGGCCGCAACTTTTGCCCGACTGGTCGCCTGGGTCAGGTCTCAGTTAGCTAACAATCATGGCCCCCAAGGCTTTTCGGCAAATTTACCCATCTATCCGAACCGACCCCGGTGGACTACCTCAAGCTCATAAGATGCCGTCTCCTTGCTACCTGAGGTTCCAGCAAGGGCGTTAGAGCCCGCACGCCCGCCGACTTTCTATTTGAGCCACTACCGCGGTATATTTCTCGTGGACCAATTTCCGGTCAAACTCCCACATTTTCTCGAGCATCTCATCCTTCTCCGCCTGGGTGAAATATTCCAGGCAGGGGATGAAAAAGTGTTTATCCTCTTTCTCAATATGTTTGGGATAAAACTCCGTAAGTTCCCTTAAATAACGCAGGATAAGGTTTAAGGCTTCTTGTTCCTCCCGCAGGTAATTCTCCTTGGCCTTCACCAGGTTGGCCGTGGTCTCCCGCCCCCAGGCATGTTCCGCGGTCAGTTCCGCCATGATTTTGTGAAGTTCCGGGGAAAGGTCCTTCTTGGCCAGTTCCGCAAAGAGAATATCCTCCTCCTTGCCGTGATGGCACCTGTCTGCATAGGTGCGCAGGAAATCCACCGCGGTATCGATAAACACCAGGTCCACAAAAGCGAACTCCGGGTCGATGGCCACATTGTCCCTGATCCTGGCCAATTCTTCCTGCATGAGGGCGATCATGCGCTCAATCAGGCGGTGTTCCATCATCAACGGGGCGATGGGCTGCATAAATTCAATCCCCTTTATTTATGGTGGGCCATGCCCCACCCTACATTTATGGAGCACAGGCGAGACGCCTGTGCCACTGGTCTTGTCAAAGGCCCCTGGTTAATAAATTTTAAACCCTTATGGGGGTTGGGGGAGGGGTTATAGGGGGGGGCAGGGGCCGTCGGCCCCTGGGCCCCTCCCCTATATCCATCCTTCCTCCCTCACACCTTCACCAGTTCGTATTGGCGCGTTCCCAGGCCTAATTGCTCTGCGTATTCCAGTTGGATGGGCCAGTCCACCTGGGGATAGATATCCTTGAATTTGTCGCTCCCAGCCGCCTTTTTCTTCAGGGCCGAGCCGGGCAGGCCCCGGCTCTGGTTAACCAGGTCCGCGGCGGCCTGGTCGATAGCCACCGGGTCCCGGGAGGCCAAAATGCCGATGTCGCCCACGATGGGGGCGTCGTTGTGCCCGTAGCAGTCGCAGGCCGGAGACACCTGGGTGATGAAGCTGACAAACACCGCCTTCTCTTTTTTGTTCAACATGACCCCATAGGCGTATTCCATCATTTTTTTAAGGAACACCGGGATGGATTCGTTCCACTGGATCTGGATGTTGCCGTAAGGGCACACCAGGATACATTCGGCGCAGCCCACGCACTTTTTCGGGTCAATGACCGCTTTCTTCGTCTCCGGATTGAGGTGGATGGCCTCCTGGGCGCAGTGGGCCAGGCACTCGGCGCAGCCGGTACATTTTTTTGCCGTCACCTTGGGGGCGATGTTGGAGTGCTGGGCCAGCTTGCCTTTGCGGGAAGCGCAACCCATCCCCAGGTTTTTTAAAGCGCCGCCAAACCCGGAGAGTTCGTGCAGCTTGAAGTGGGACAAAACCACCAGCCCTTCCGCCTCCATTAGGGCCTCGGCCAGATAGACGGTCTTAAAATGCTCCTTATTAATATTTACTGCCACTTCGGCCTTGCCGGTGAGCCCGTCGGCGATGACCAGGGGGGCCTTAACCACCGCATAGGCA
>JAUXZG010000030.1 GCA_030694005.1 Desulfobaccales bacterium
CCTTCTCCGGCTAAAACTTAAGGGATTGGGGGTGGGGGTTTGGGGGAGTTTTTTGTAAGGGTAAGGGGCTGCGCCCCTTACCCCCTTCCCCCAAAAATCCCTAGAAAGTCAACACCATGACCATTTACATCACCACGCCCATCTATTATGTGAATGCCGAGCCGCACTTGGGTCATGCCTACACCACGGTGGTGGCCGACGCTCTGGCCCGTTTCCACCGGCTCCTGGGGGAGGAGGTGCGGTTCCAGACCGGCACCGACGAACACGGCGAAAAGGTGTTGGAAGCGGCCCGGGAGGCGGGCCTGCCGGTCAAGGACTTCGTGGACCGCATCAGCGGGATCTTCCGCCAGACCTGGGACGGGCTGGACATCAGCTATGATACCTATATCCGCACCACCGCCCCGGAGCATATTAAGGTGGTGCAGGAGATTTTGGCCCGGGTCTATGAATCCGGGGATATTTACTTTGGGGATTATGGGGGGCTTTACTGTTTCGGGTGCGAGCGCTTCTACCTGGAGCGGGAGTTAGTGGAGGGCCGCTGCCCGGATCACCTGGTCCTCCCCACAGCCATCAAAGAAGAAAACTACTTCTTCCGCATGAGCCGTTATCAGGACTGGCTTAAGGATTATATTAAAGCCCATCCGGACTGGATCAGGCCGGAGCGCTACCGGAACGAAGTTTTGGCCTTCCTCAAGGAACCTTTAGAAGACCTGTGCATCTCCCGGCCCAAACGCCGCCTGGATTGGGGCATCCCCCTGCCTTTCGATGGAAATTATGTCACCTATGTCTGGTTCGACGCCCTGATCAACTATCTTACCGGCTTGGGCTACCCTAAAGGGTCTGACTTCCCCAAATACTGGCCTGGGGCCCAGCATCTCATTGCCAAGGACATTTTGAAGCCTCACGGCATCTACTGGCCCACCATGCTCAAGGCCGCCGGGCTTGAGCCCTTTCAACACCTTAACGTGCACGGCTACTGGCAGATGAGCCAGGGCAAGATGTCCAAAAGCCTGGGCAACGTGGTGGAGCCCCGCTCCTTAACGGCCCTCTATGGCATAGATCAGGTGCGGTTTTTCTTCCTCAGGGAGATGGTCTTCGGCTTGGACGCCAACTTCAGCGAAGCGGCCCTGAAGGCCAGGATCAATGCCGATCTGGCCAACGATCTGGGCAATCTTTTCGCCCGCAGCCTGGGGATGGCCTTTAAATACCGGCAAGGTCTGGTGCCGGCCCCTGGGACGCCCCAGGCCCTGGATCAGGAAGTGGCCGGCCGGGCCCAGGAGATGGCCGCAGATTTTCTCCATTATTTCCCGGCGTTAGAATTTTCTAAGGCCTTGCACGGGGTATGGGAGTTCATCAACCACCTCAACCGCTACATTGTAGCCTGCGCCCCCTGGGAACTTGCGAAAGCCCCCCAGGAGGCGGGAAGGCTGGATACGGTGCTTTATCACCTGCTGGAAGGCCTGCGCTGGATTGCCGCGCTCTTAAGGCCGGTAATGCCCGGCAGCGCCCTGAAAATGAGCGAACAACTAGGGCTGGGCCTGGCCCTGTGGGACCAACCGCTGCCCCATCTCCTGAAGTGGGGCCGCCTTACCCCCGGTACCCAACTGCAAAAAGGCCCGGCCCTGTTTCCCAGGTTGGAGGCGGAGGGATAGAGGAGATCTGGGGAAGGGGGCCAGGGGTCGGTGGGCCCACTTACAATCCCTTCCCCACACCCCATCCCCCAACCCCTTCAGTTTTATCTTGGCTGGAGAAGGTGGGGGCCAAGCCCCCTCCTTCTCCAGCCAACTTAAACGGGTTGGGAGGGGGGTGGGGGGGGAGGGCAGGGAGCCCTTACAAAAAACTCCCTGGCCCTTCCCCCACATAACCCAAACCTCGTCAGGGACGATGCTTATGGCCGCGGGTTCACGACGCTTGGCAGGGGTGGTCTGGTTAGCGGCCTTGTTGTTGGCGGGTTGCGCCGGGGCCCCGCCGCCCAGAGCGGTGGAGCCGTTGGCCCCCCCGCCCCAGGTGCTGCGTAGCCAGCAGGAGCTGGCCCTGGAACGGGCTTTAAGTGAATTCTCCGGCGCGCCTTACCGCTCCGGAGGCACGACCCCCACCGGGGTGGATTGTTCCGGCCTAGTCCAGACCGTGTTTCAGCGGGCCGGCCTCCTGCTGCCCCGCACCGTGGCCGAACAGTTCAGCGAAGGCCGACCCGTGGGGCCGGGAGAGCTCCGCTTCGGGGACGTGGTCTTTTTTAACCGCTACTGCCAGATGCGGGGCCGGGAGTTGTTCACCGCCGGCATCCTCTCCCATGCTTACGCCGACCAGGCATGTCATAACGGCATCTACCTGGGCCAGGGGCGGTTCATCCACGCCTCTCCCCGAGGGGTGTTTGTCAGCCGCCTGGATGCCGAAACCTGGCGTATCTCCTTTATGGGCGCACGGCGGTATTTGCTCGCCAGCAACCGTAGTCCCGATTGATAGCCTGGGGAGGGGGGCAATTCCCTGATTTGCTAAGAAAATCAGTTTAGGCCCTTAAATGGAAAGAAGTCAACCAAGGAGAATTTCATGGTGAAGTATCGTATCCAATTGCTTGCCGGATTTATGGTGCTAATGCTGTTTAAAGTCGCAGGCTGCGCCTCGGACACCCCGGTTAGAGCCGCGGTGGGCGAATTCTCTTATTCCAACTGGGGGCAATACCGCCAGACCATGCAACTTTCCCGGGAAGATGCGGTGGCCAAGTACAACTACTGTCCCACCGGCGGCTGTGTGGTGCGTCTGGAGGGCGCCGACGTTAAACCCTCCCGGGCTTATAAAGGAGAAACCCTGACTCTCACCACCGCCTATACCATTCTTACCCCGGAACAACTGGCCATACCGGTGACTATTTCTCGGGAGATTTTTTTTAAGGGAAAATCCCTGGGAAAGACCGAAGAGCTTGCTGATCGCAACTTCAACGGCACCTGGAAGCAGCAGGCCAGCTTCTCTTTACCACCCAATGCCGCCTCGGGCATCTATACCGTGGTTACGCGGATCAGCACCGGGTACGGCTCGGACCAGAAGAGCTTCGAGTTTACCGTGGACTAGCGTAGTTGAGGGAAGGGGCTAAGGGCCGACGGGCTCCCTGACCATCCTCCCCCAAACCCCCACCCCCAATTCCTTATGGATTTTTTTACTGGCGCAGGCGGGGCCACAGGCCCCGACTTCGCCAGCCCCCATAAAGGGGGTTGGGAGGGGAGTTTGAGGGGAGATTGTAAGAGGAGCCTCTGCTCCCCCAACCCTCCCCTCAAAACCTTTCACCACACCAACCTACCCGTAAAGCCGGACCTGGGGGCCCAGGGGGCGCAGGCGTTGTTGGTCTTCCGCCTGGGCCACCATCAGGCTGATGCGTCCGCAGCCCCTGGTGAGAAGGAAGTGCCAGGCATCCTCCACTGTAAAGAAGCCCTGCTGCTGGGACACTAACTCCACGCGGTGGGCCTCGTGCCCCAGCGCCTGAGTGGCCTGGACCACATCGAATCCTTCCGGCAGCTCGGTGGCGCCCACCAGGTAAACAATAAGACCGTCTTTCATGTTAACCTCCAGATAGGGTTTTTGAGGGAGGCCAGGCCTCCCTGGAGCCGAGCCGCCCCCCCCTGGCTGGGCCAAAAAAAATCCCCGGGTCGTTTTCGACCCAGGGATGGCACCCAGCTTTCTTGATCCCAGGGGGGCCCGAGTGTTAAAACACCTCGGGCCGGCCGCGGCGTCCCTTATTCCACGAGGGACTGCGGCCAGCCAGACGGGCAGGTCTTCTGACTCCCGGATCACCCTAATCCCTGCGCCTTCCCATTCCCCTAAAGGAGAACAGTGGCCTCTGGCAGGTTTCGTCCCCGGATACAGCGGCGGGACCGTGCCGGCTTTGCACCGGCTTCCCTCTTAGCCCCTTAAGGGGCACCCATCTGCTCTAAAGTTTATCTTAGTTAACCGCCCCCCCCACTGTCAAGGGGAAAAATTCCCCCGGCCGGCTTGACAGTTATGAGGAATAATAATAACAATAGAAATTTAAAAGGAGCAGTTGTGTCGGTGGAAGAGCCTTTTCCAAGGGAAATCAATTACCTGCGGGTATCGATCACCGACCGCTGCAATCTTCGGTGTTTCTATTGCACCGCCTGGGGGACCTGGGAAAAGCTGCCGGCCCCGGAGATCCTGCGTTACGAGGAATTGCTCAGGATTGCGGCGGTGGCCCCGAAAGTCGGCATCCGCAAGATCCGGGTCACCGGCGGCGAGCCCTTGGTGCGCCGGGGGGTGGTGGATTTCATCCAGGCCCTGCACGAGGTGCCGGGACTTGAGGAAGTCTGCCTCACCACCAACGGCGTCAAGCTTCAAGAGCTGGCCCAGGCTCTTTATGACACGGGCCTGCGCCACCTTAACCTCAGCCTGGATACCTTAGAGCGGGACCGCTACCTTAAAATCACCGGCAGTGATAATTTTTTAGAAGTCATGGCCGGCCTGGAAAAGGCCGCGGCCCTGGGTTTTAATCCCTTGAAGATCAACTGTGTGGTGTTAAACGGCATCAATGACGACGAGTTGCTTAATTTCGCCCTCCTGACCCGGGACTATCCCTATCAGGTGAGGTTCATTGAATTCATGCCCACCGTTGACCCAGAGCGGTGGGCCCATCATTTTCTCCCCATGGCGGAGGTCCGCCGGCGCCTTAAGGTGTTGGGACCGCTGGAACCCCTGGAGCCGGAGGGCACCGCCGGCCCCGCCCGGATTTTCCGCCTCCCCGGGTTTCGGGGGGACCTGGGATTTATCAGTTCCGTCAGCGATCATCATTGCCCTACCTGTAACCGTCTCCGGCTCACGGCGGCCGGTCGGCTACGGCCCTGCCTCTTTGCCGGGCAGGAGCTGGACCTGAAGGTCCCTATGCGCCAGGGCGCTACCGACGAGTTGCTGGCCTCACTTTTTCAGGACGCCATCCGCCTGAAGACCTGCGAGTCCGGGTACCGCTCTCTGGACTCCCCCCTTCCCGGCCGGGCCATGGTCAGCATCGGCGGCTGACCCCGGCGTCCCTTTAGGGGGGCGTGGGGAAATGGATATTTGGGGGAGGGGGCCAGGGGTCATCGACCCCTGCCCCCACCCCCAACCCCTTAAGGTCTTTTGGCCTGGGGAGGCGGGGCCAAAGGCGCCCCGCCTCCCCAGGCCACTGCGTGCGGAGTGGGGGGGTCTTGGGGAGAAATTGTAAGGGAACCTCAGGTCCATGCCCCTCCCCCAACTGGCTATTTAACCACCCTCAGAGAAAAAGAAAAATTTAACTCACCTTCTTAACCAGGGTCTAATATAAGTGTATATTGCCTCATGAGGGGTTGAGGCGCATGAAACTGAGTATCGTCATCCCGGTTTATAACGAAAAGGACACCTTGGGGGAGATCTTCCGCCTGGTGCAGGCCACCCCCTATGACAAGGAGATCATCGCGGTGGACGATGCCTCCACCGACGGCTCCGCCTTAATCCTGTCCCAGCTGGCCAATGAATATGACAATGTCAAGGTCTTTTACCATGAGACCAACCAGGGTAAAGGCGCGGCCTTGCGCACCGGCTTTGCCCAGGTAAGCGGCGATGTAGTCATCATCCAGGACGCCGATCTGGAATACCGCCCGGTGGACTACCCGGCCTTGCTGGAACCCATCGAAACCGGGGAGGCCGATGTGGTTTACGGCAGCCGGCTCATCGGCGCCCGGCCGCATCGGGTCATGTTCTTCTGGCACTACATGGGCAATAAGGCCGTGACCACCCTGTCCAATATGTTCACCAACCTCAACCTGTCAGACATGGAAACCGGCTATAAGGTTTTTAAGGCCGAGGTCTTAAGAGATCTCCGCATCAAGTCCAACCGCTTCGGGGTGGAACCGGAGCTCACCGCCAAGATCGCCAAGAAGCGCTGGCGGGTCTTCGAGGTTCCCATCTCCTACCATGGCCGGGACTACTCCCATGGCAAAAAAATTACCTGGCGGGACGGCATTGCCGCCATCTTCCATATCATCCGGTTCCATCTGTTTGATTAAAAAAGGGAAGGGAGGGGGAATCGGGCAAAAGGTTGGCTAGATAAGGGTACAAAGCTACCGATTTTTTCTCTCCCCTTTCCTCTCTTGCCCTTCTTCCCTTCTCCCTTAAAGAAAAGCCCCACCCAGAGGACATGACGCGCCTAAGAAAATGCTGGCCCTGGCTCATGAGACTGTTGCTCTGCCTCTGGGGCCTGCAGATAATCTGGCTGGTCTGGTATTTCGGGCCGGATGGGCCGGATCTGGCCTTAAGGGTCACCCGGGACCAAGTCGGCCCGGCCGTCCGTCAGGAGGACCCTTTTTACTGCTGGCTAACCACCCTGGCCACCATCATCCCGCCGGGCGCTACCTACATCTTCATCGATGATTATGCCGCCGGCAAGGAGATCGAGGCCCGTTACCACCTCATTCCCCGGCGCCATATCCTGTTAAGGCCCGAGGTGCCGCCCAGCTTCCTTTTCCAGGCACTGCGCCAGGAACGGGCCTCTTTTTTAGTCATCCGTTCCGGCGACCAACCTTTGGGGCCGGGAGTCCAGGCCGCCGCTAATTCTCCTGCCTTTAGACGGATTGAAGTTCCAGGCACGGGAACGGTCTTTCGGGTGGACCCCTCCCGTCTGGGGGGCTTTTATGATTGAGGCGGCGGTAAATCTGCTCCGCCTCCTGCTGGGATTGGGGGCCGTGTTTTTCTTGGGGTATGGGGTGCTCGCGGTCTTGCTGCCCAACCTTAGAGAATTTCGCCCTCTGGAGCGGGCCGCCCTGAGCTTCGGAGCCGGCGCCCTGCCCCTGACTTTCTGGATGCTGGCCCTGACCTGGTGGGGTAAGCCCTTCAACCTGCTCCTGATCCTGGGGCCCCTTTTGGCCTTGGCCGGGGCCGCGCTCCTGATTAAGAGAGTTATTGGGGGAGGGGGCCCGGGGTCGGAGACCCTCTTACCATCCTCTCCCAAACCCTCTCCCCCAACCCCATATGCTGGGTGGGACTGGCTCTTTGTGGGCCTCCTGGCCCTGCTTTTCCTCTACGCCATCCCCCAGGCCATGGTCTACCCCATGTGGGCCTGGGATTCGATAGCCACCTGGGGCCTAAAGGCTAAAGTCTTTTATGAGAGTCGCTGCCTGGACTTGAGTTTCATCGACGCCCACAACTATTATCCCAACCTGGTGCCCCTCCTTTTGACCTACCTTTACTTTTGCCTGGGTCAGGTGAGCGATCATCTGGTGAACGGCGTTTTCCCTCTTTGGGGCGCTTGGCTCCTGATTTTGCTTTACTCCTTGCTTATCAGGATGGGCTTAAGTCGCCGCCAGGCCCTGGGCGCCACCACCTTTTTTGCCCTGAACGGCACGGTCTTTATCGGGCACCTGGTCATCGCTTACGCCGATTTGGCCCTGGCCTACTTCGCCCTGGCCGCCGCGGGATTTTTGTATCTGTGGCTGGCAGGAGTCGCCCCCCGGGGAAGCCTGGCGCTGGTGGCCTTATCTTGCGCCGGGATGACCTGGTGCAAATACGAAGGCCCGCCCCTGGCCGCCACCCTCATCCTGGCGGCTGCCCTGACCCTGGTCTGGCTGCGGCCCCCCGGTGTAACGCGGCGACTGCTCAAATTAGGCTGGCCCCTGGCCGGGTTGGCCTTGGGTTACTTACCCTGGCGCATCTTTTCGGCCCTGCATCATATCGAGGTGGGCACCGACCACATCCAGAATATCTATCCCCAACAAGTCCTCAAGGCTATCGCCTATCTTTTGACCACTCTGGCTAATCCCTTTTATTTCGGTTTCTTGTGGCCTGCCCTGGCCCTGGCCCTCATCTTCACCGGCCGCCGTCTCTTAAACTCCCCTTTTCTGTTTCTGGCCCTTTACCTGGGCGGCAACTTACTGGCCATTATCCTGGCCTACGGCCTGGCCCCCACCTCCGCGGCGGAATTCCCCCAATACGTCCGGAGCACCAT
>JAUXZG010000047.1 GCA_030694005.1 Desulfobaccales bacterium
TACAGCATCAATATGGCAAAAGAAGGTCATCGTTAAGTTTTTCATGTAACAAACAAAAGGGGCGCAATTCATGCGCCCCTTTTTACTGACCAAATCACCCCATTAGTTTGAGTCAGCCAAATCCAATTCTACCGACTCTTCTTTTTTGTGGTGTAAATGACAATGGCAATACCAATGGTAAAACCAACCACAATAGAATGCGGCACTAAGGTGACCACTTTGCCTTTTTTGAAAAGTCCAGTCATCATCAACATAGCGCCCGCAACAATCAAACGCAGCACTAAAAAGTTATGGTTGTAGGTGGCCATCAAACCAGTAATCACAGGAATATATGCGGCTGTTGGGCCATACACCTGATACTTACCACCCCCAAATAGCGCACCTAGAAAGCCTGCGACTGCGCAAGCCACTGGCCATGGCAAAGCCCATTGTCAGCGGAATCACCACCATTGCCATGACTAGACCTGCCGTAAGATCTTTGACGATGTTTTTAGTCCGAGTACCCTTGGCTAAATCCTCAAAACGCCCATCATTAGGTTTAAGGAAATACTTAAGCGTGCGCATTAACCCATGCGCATTGCCGTGGTGTTAGGACATTTAAAACTCCTATGTGGTTATTTTATTAGAACATATTGATTAGAAGCTGTTCATCAATCAATGTTATCAAACAATGATAGTGTCTTGCAGCAACTCTACCTTACCCGTGGCAATGTCGTAAACACCACCCACGATACCAATCTGCTTTTGTTCTAGCATATCGGTGATAATTTCGCTTGAAGCCAAAATTTGTTTAATTTGTAGCTTTACACTCAACCCACAAATTTCCTCAACAAATTTTTTATTGCTAGAGTTGCGCTCTTCTACCGGACATTGCGATTGACGTACTGTTGGGCGAATATAGGTAATGAGCTCGCCGATATGCCCGCCTTTAAAATCATCACAAGCCGCTTTCACCGCGCCACAGGAGGTATGTCCAAGTACCATGACCAGCTTACTGCCAAGATACTTGGTCGAAAACTCCAAACTACCAATCGCCAAGGTACTAGCGACATTA
>JAUXZG010000049.1 GCA_030694005.1 Desulfobaccales bacterium
TTATCCTGGAATTCAACATCGACTATAAAACCAAACCGGGGGAAGAAGGCACCAGGTATACTGAAGTTATCCGCACCGGCGCCACCGATTATCTCTTTTTTACCGATTATCATCGGCCTCTGTGAGGGGGACTCTTAAACCACCAACATATTAATTTGAGACCTCTGGGAAAAACGGTTTAGGCATCATTTAGCAAATGTGGAAATAATATGTAGAACCGCCGCCCCCGGCGGTGATTTCGCCGGCGAGGGCGCCGACTCTATATTTCCCTGGCTGTTCGATGTAGTTGGCTTTCTTAGGCCAATTTTGCAGAGGCCTCGACTTGGTAAAAGTGCGCCGGCAGGACGCCGCGGGAGATAATTTGCAGACAAAAAGCCCGGTTGACTTAACCGGGCTTTTATTTTTATGGTGGTTTGCTATTCAGGGCGCCGGCGTCACCAGCTCCCGGGCCAGGGCCGCGGCCTGGTTGAGCACCCCGGCCTGCTGGTTGATATCGCCGGGGTCTTTGACGCCGGTAGCCCGCAGCAAATATACCGGGGCAAAGCCGAACACCTTCAGCCAGCGCTCGTAGCGGGGAAAGATATCGTTAAAGTTCTCCGCCCGGGGATCGGCCTGGACCAGGGCCATTATGGCTTTTTTGCCCGAGGGCACTCGGCTGGTGAAATCCGGATTGGCATAAGAGTAGGTGCGGTCAAAGAAGCATTTCAGCTGGCCGCTTATATCCCCGAAGTAAACCGGGGAGGCCAGCAGCAAAATATCAGCTTGCTTGATGGCCTCCAAAACCTCGGCCAGGTCATCCTCCAGGACACACTCAGCGCTCTTGGTCTTGCAGGTGCCGCAGCCCTGACAGCCCTTAAAATCCATAGTGTTCAAGAAGAATTTCTGCACTTCGGCCCCCAGTTCCTGGGCCATATCTAAAAATCTTTGGGCCAGGCCGGCGCTATTGCCCTGGGTACGGGGACTTCCCAACACGGCGACGATTTTCATGGTTGAATCTCCTGAGGTTCCATTATAATTTTAGCTAACCTTAGGATAGCACAGCCCTGATGGAGTCTGGTTGATTTTTTCAAGGCGACGAAGCTTGGTATTCGTAGGGTGGGATCGCCCACCAGTAATAATGGGCCTCTTGATGGCGGGCCGGGCCCGCCCGACATTTTCCTGAGCCTGCCACCTGTTAGGGAGGGCAAAACCACGCCATTGCCGGTTATCAAGAAATGGGCCGCCCGGTCTTTTCTGGCCTTGATAATTTTGTTGGTCTTTTTAGGGTCAGGCTCGGTGGCCGGGGAAGAACTCTCCGAACACGGCAACCCCTTCACCTGGGTGAGGATCGGCCAGGTGAAGGTCCAGGCCGAGGTGGTGAAAACCCCGGACAAAATCTTTCGGGGGCTGGGATACAGAAAAGACTTGCCCGAGGGCCGGGGCATGCTCTTTGTCATGCCCGAGACGGCTTTTCAGATTTTTTGCATGCGGGGCATGGAGTTTCCCCTGGACATCCTGTGGCTGGCGCCGGGTAAAGTGGTGGGCCTGGAAAAAAATGTTTCTCCTGAATATCAAGGGGACCTGGCTTCGCCGGTTCCGGTTAACTATGTCCTGGAAGTGCCGGGCGGGTTTTCTGTCAAGTACGGCATCAAAGTCGGTGACCGGGTAAGTTGGTAAAATTTTTTGCCCTCCAGTCTGAGGGCGGTGAAATCCCGCCCCTGCAAGAAGTTAGAAGAAATGCGGGCCGTTAGCTGAACAGAAGGAAAATCCCCCTGAATCCCCCTTTGAAAAAGGGGGACTTTAAAAGCCTTGCCTTGATCCAGCCCTCTTCTCCAGCCTCTCCTTTATCATCCTTGAGCCCTGCGAGTCTTGCTAACCAGGAATGATTATTTTATAGTGCCTTTGCAAAATGGGGTATTCGTCTCATGTTGTCCGACCTGGAAAATAAGGTGATCCTGGCCTTACAAAGGGACCTGGAAATCACTTCTCAGCCTTTTAAAGAACTGGCGGAGCACCTGGGGGTGGGGGAAGAAGAGCTGCTGGCCGCCATCCGCAGCCTTATGGAGAAAGGCTACATCCGCCGCTTCGGGGCCACCCTGCGCCATCAACAATCCGGCTATGCCGCCAACGCCCTGGTGGCCTGGGCCGTGCCCGAGGCCGACCTTCAACGGATCGGGCAAAAGCTGGCGCAGCAGCGCGCCGTGACCCACTGCTACGCCAGAGCCCCGGCCCCTTCCTGGCCCTATAACCTCTACACCATGATCCACGGCCGCACCAGACACGACTGTTTACAAATCGCCGCCCGCATGGCCGCCGAAACCGGCCTGACAAACTACGAGATGCTGTTCAGCGAAACCGAACTGAAAAAAACCACCATGCGCTATTTTAGAGAGGGAGATGATCTTGAGGGAGGGGGCTAAGGGCCGGAAGGCCCTTACCCCCACCCCCAATCCCTTATGATTTTTATTTGGCCGGAGAAGGTGGGGCCGACGGCCCCACCTTCTCCGGCCCCTTACACGGGTTGGGAGGGGGGCGTGGGGGGAGGGCAGGGAGCCCATAAAAAAAACTCCCTGGCCCATCCCCCACAACCATCTGACATTCGGTCCAAAGGAGCCAGCTATGGCAGATTATGCCAATTCGGAGCGTTTATTTAAGGCGGC
>JAUXZG010000052.1 GCA_030694005.1 Desulfobaccales bacterium
AAGGCGGAGTTGCCCTCCCAATTCGCCCGGCTGTTCTTAGGCGCCCTCACCCTCCTGGTCCTTTATTATTCTTACGAGATCGCCAAACCCTTTCTCATTGACTTTTTTCTGGCCCTGGTGCTGTTCTTCACTTTCAAGCCCATTTACCGGGGCCTCAGCCGGCTGCTGTTCGGCAGGCAAGCCCTGGCCTCGGGCCTCACCTGCCTGCTGCTGGCCGCGCTCATCCTGATACCCCTGTTCACCCTGGCGAGCCTGGTAGCCAGCCAGGCCCTGGAGCTTTACAGCTCCGTGAACCAGGGCCTGCAAAACGGCCACCTCTGGCAGTGGGTCAGCGGCAAGGTAACCCGCCTCCAGGATTACCTGACTCACCTCAATCTGCCCCTGCCTCCGGAGCAGATCAAGTTGGAACAGATGGTGCAGACCGTGCTCACCCGGGCCTCCCAGTTCATTTACACCAACGCCGTGGGCCTGATTAAGGGTTTTACTTCCTTTTTCTTTGATCTGCTTCTGGTGTTATTCATTGCCTTCTTCATGTTTCTCCAGGGGGACGACTTCATCGAGGAGGTCAAGAAGCTCTCGCCTTTGGAAGAGTCGCACAATCGCGAAATCCTCCAGGAGATGGAGGCCACCATCAAGGCCACTTTAAGGGGCACGGTGGTGGTGGCCTTTGTCCAGGGGATTATGGGAGGAGTGGGTTTCTTCGTGTTCGGGGTGCCCCAGGCGGCCTTCTGGGGCACGGTGATGGTTCCCGCGGCGGTGATCCCCATGGTGGGCAGCGCCATCATCTGGTTGCCCGCGGCTGTTTATCTGATCTTTATAGGCCATTTGGGGGCCGGCATTGGCCTGATCATCTGGGGCGGGGTGCTGGTCGGCGCCATCGACAATGTCTTAAAACCGCTGTTGATGAAAGGGAGTCGCTCCACTCCCAGCATCTTTATCCTGTTCAGCATCCTGGGGGGCATCACCTATTTCGGCATGATCGGCTTTATCCTGGGGCCCCTGATCCTCTCCTTCCTTTTGTCGCTGTTGCGCATCTATCAAAAAACCATTCTGGCCAGGCCCACGCCGGCCCCGGCCGCGGCCCGGCCGGAAATAAAAAACTGAGAAACGCTTTGACCACCCCACCAGAGGTTCCCGAAAGAGAAGAATTGGATGTGGTCACCCGGTTTATTCACCTGGGTCTGACCGTCTTTGGGGTGCTGGCCTGGGTTATGGGTTATTGGGCCGGCGACTATAAGAAAGCGGAACACTTAGGCTTCAGTATCCACCGCTGGTTAGGTATGGGCCTCAGCATCTTCATGGGCTTGCGATTATTATGGGGACTTTGGGGGCCGGATAATGTCCGGTTCGCCCAATGGGTGCCTAATAACCGGGAAAGGCTCCAGCCGGTCTGGGAAGATATTCTCACCCTGTTGAGTTTGCGGCTGCCTGACCGGCCACCGCACCAGGGGCTGTCGGGCCTGGCGCAGACCTTCGGCCTGGCGGTGTTTTCCTGGATGGCGTTAACGGGAACTTTGATGTTATTTACTTAGAACCCGGCCGCAAGGCCGGAGGGCTGATGCATTTTATCAAAGAAATCCATGAAGTCGGCGTGTGGCTGATCCCCATCTTTCTCGGCATACATGTGGGCGCGGTAATCCTCCACGCCTTGGCCGGCAACCACCTCTGGCGCAAAACCTTCTTTCTGGAAAAATAACTCTTAAAAAACTAACCCGGATTATTCGTACGAATAATCCGGGTTATTAATTCCCAGACGGCCTCAGCTTCTCACCCAAACCGCGGTCTGCTCCTTTTTTTCAGTACTTGTCCCTGCAGGACAAAAATAGCCCTCAACTTACCCTGGCAGGGACAGCTCCCGTTTGACTTCGGAGAGGTCCAGTTCACCCCTAAATAACGGGGAGCGGGACTCTAATTGCTCGATCTCCTGCTGCACCAGGTCTTTTTCCAGATGCCGGTCTTCATGGATGAATTGGCAGTATTCTTCGAATAATTCCTTTTTCAAGTCCGAAGGGAAGAGCTTTTCCTTCTGGAACTTCTCCTCCAGGCTCAAAATATTATCCAACAGATAAAAATATATGGAGCGGGCTTCCGCCAGGCGGCCGCTTTGCGCCAGGCGATCGGCCCGCAACTGGGCCCTTCTCAGCTTGCTTTCGGCGTCCGCCAGGGCGGCGGTGTCCGCGGAGACCTCCTCCACCGCCCGGTCGATGGACTCCAGAATATCTTCCAGGCCATGCTCTTCTTCTTTCAGAATGCCCCGGACTTCCGGGACCCGTTCCGCCATGTCCAGGATGATCTCCAGCAGTTCCTTCTTGGAGTATTTCTTCAGCCGTTCCTTGAGTTCCTCGTGGCTCAAGAAGCTGCCGGGCGCCTCTACCCAGGCCCACAGCAAGGCCAGGACATGGGGGCAAAGTTCTTCCCCCTCTTGGGGACAAGAGCACACATAGGATAGCTGGTCATTATGGATTTTGACCTCCACCCGAAAGGCCGGTTCATTGGCCACCACCCCCCGAATGCGGTCAGGCAAGCGATAGCCGTGTCGCACCTGCTGGCCCCGAACCAGCTCTTGGGCCTGGGCCGTGGCTTCGGGGGTCCCGATCCGGCTTAAAGTCTGAGTATTCAAATCTTCAAAACGCATGTTATTCCATCTAATTGAGTTTTTTCTTAAATTTACCACATCACCGGCACATGGCAACCAATTTATGCCCTAAGGCAGGCTTTTAAGGAAATTTTTTCTAAGCAGAAAAATATGTTTGGCTCTGATGAAAGAGGCGATTGAGGCGGGCTTCCAACTCCAGGCGCAGGCGCTCCAGGGCCGGGCCCCGATCTTGGGGCCGCACCCAGAGAGGCTCCCCTACCAGGAGGGCCAGGCGGCTGAAAGGCAGAGGCAGCTGGAACCGGTCCCAAGAGTTAAAGGTTATTTTGCGGCTGGCGGCCACCGCCAGGGGGATTATGGGCACCTGGGCCTCCCGGGCCAAAAAGATCACCCCCTTTTGGGCCTCCCTGGCCGGCCCCCGGGAGCCGTCGGCAATCAAGCCGCCGCTATGCCCCTGGCGGAAGTAGGCAGACATCTGCTGCAAAGCCTGAACCCCTCCTTTGCGCCGGGAACCCGGGCAAACTATGAACCCCAGCCCCCGGGCCACCCGGGCAATGAACTCCCCGTCCCGGCTGGGGCTGGCCATCACCACCAACGGCGGCAGGTGGTCAAAATAATGCCGGGCATAAAACAGTGGGAAGACCAAATGACAGTGCCAGGAGGTATAGAGCACCGGGAGCCCGGAGACCGCCAGACCTCTGACCGCCGGGCTTACCACCAGCTCCACCTTCCAGGTGCGCAGATAACCCCGCACCAAATTCCTGGCTAACGCCGGAGCCCAACGCCGCCATAAAGGATGATCCCACCGAAGCTTCATTAGTGATTAGTTTGGTTTGTGGGGGAGAGGGCAGGGGCCTCAGGCCCCTGCCCCTCCCCTCACCACTCCTTACCTCCTGTCCGACCCCAGGCGGTCCAGGATTTTGGGGGTGTAGAGGTCGTGTTCCAGCAATTGGGCCGACAACGGGCGCATCATTTGCAGTTTCATCACATAAAAGTTGAGGCGGCGCATCTGTTTCAGTTTCTCGGCAGTATCCGGCATAGAAGCCACCAGGTCCTGGAGCCGTACCACCTCCTGGCGCAACTCCAACTCCGGCGGCAAGCAGTCGGCATTTTTCAATATTTTGTAGGCCATGCGCAACTCCGGAGGAATATGACTCTCATCCTCAAACTTGAGGGGCAACCCCTTCCCCTCCAGATTGTCGAAAAGACCGGCCTCTATGGCCTTTAAAATGCGATTCTCGGCAATCCTTTGAAAAAAGTCCATGGGTCGGCTCCTTGGGGGAGGGGGCCAGGGGTCGCAGACCCCCTGACAATCCTCCCCCAATTCCCCTCCCCCAACCCCTTAAGATTTTCATGGCTGGGGAAGTCGGGGCCAATGGCCCCGCCTTCCCCAGCCCCATAAAGGGGGTTGGGAGGGGAGGGTGGGGGAACCGCGTTCCCCCGGCCCTCCCCTCAAAACTATCACACCCTCATCTCAATGTCGCCGTTTACGGGCGCGTTCCAGTTCTCGTTGTTCTTCCCGGCGGCGGATGGTTTCCCGTTTATCGTGCTTCTTTTTGCCTCGGGCCAGGGCTATTTCCACCTTGGCGTGTTGGTCCTTAAAGTAAAGTTTCAAGGGAATCAGAGTGTAGCCTCTTTCCTGCACCTTGCCCAGGAGGCGTTTCAATTCCCAGCGGTGGATCAGCAGTTTACGAGGCCGGTTAGGCTCGTGGCTATCCACCGCGGCGTGGGTATAGGGGCTGATATGGGCATTATACAAAAAGAGTTCGCCGTCCCGAAAGCGGGCATAGGCGTCTTCGATGTTGGCTCTCCCCTGCCGCAGCGATTTGACCTCGGTCCCTTTGAGCACCAGGCCGGCCTCATAAAGGGCATCGATGGCGTATTCAAAATAGGCCTTGCGGTTGCGGCAGATGACTTTGATGTTTTCTTCTTTCATGTTCCAGGATTGGTGGCCAGGGTCCGGCCGAACCGAAAGATATCGGGGAAACGGCGGTCCATTTCCCCAATCACATAATCGTTGACCTCTTCCACGGTACCCTTGCGCAGGGCCTGGCGGGCCACTTCCCGAGCCTCCTCCAGGGAGGTCATGCGGATGACCCGCTTCACCACCGGGATAGCCATGGCATTCATGGACAGTTCGTTCACCCCCAGGCCCAGGAGGACCGGGATATAAAGGGGGTCGCCGGCCATCTCCCCGCACATGGCCACCGGGATCTTGGCCGCCCGTCCGGCCCGCACCACTTCCCGGATCATGCGCAAGACCGCCGGGTGCAGGGGTTGATACATGTCGGCCACCTGTTTGTTCCCCCGGTCGATGGCCAGGGCATACTGGATGAGATCGTTGGTGCCGATGCTGAAAAAGTCCGCCTGCTGGGTTAAAAGGTCGGCCAGGGTCACGGCCGCGGGCACCTCGATCATGGCCCCCACCGGCATGTGAGGATCGAAGGGCACCCCCTTGAGGCGGAGTTCCTCCTGGACTTCCTTAAGAAGCTGGCGGGCCTCCCGCATCTCTCTCAGGCTGGAGATGAGGGGGAACATGACCCGCACTTTGCCGAAGGCCGAGGCCCTTAAGATGGCCTTGAGCTGGGTCCGGAATATCTTTTGCTCCTTGAGGCAGAAGCGGATGGCCCGAAGCCCCAGGGCCGGGTTCATTTCCGGGGCATATTCCAGGGGCGAGAGAAACTTGTCGCCGCCGATATCCAGGGTACGGATGGTTACCTCCCTGGGGGCCATGGCCTCCACCACCTGCTTATAATCCTGGAAAAGCTCATCCTCGGTGGGCAGTTGCCGCAGCCGCAGGTATAAGAATTCGGTGCGGTAGAGTCCTATGCCGTCAGCCCCATATTTTAAGGCCAGGGAGACCTCCGCGGGGAGCTCAATGTTGGCCAGCACCCGGTTGGGCTGGCCGTCGCTGGTGGCGGCGGGCAGGGCGCTGCCCTGGACCACCTCTGCTTTGAAGGTCTCGAATTCTTCCTGACGGATTTGGTATCTCCGGCGCATAGCGTCGTCCGGGTCCAGGATCACCCGTCCGGTAAAGCCGTCGAGGATCAAGTCCTCGCCCGAAGCAATTTCCCAGGTGGCGTTGTCCAGCCCCACTACCGCGGGAATTTCCAGGGATTGGGCGATGATGGCGGTGTGGGAAGTCCTACCCCCTCTTTCGGTCACGAAGCCCAGGACCTGGGAGGCGGACATCTGGGAGGTTTCCGCCGGGGACAGGTCCCGGGCCACGATGATGGCCGGCTCCGAGGCAGAGAAGATGGAGCTTAAGGTTTTGCCGGTGAGATGCCCCACCAGGCGGCGATAGACGGCCTCCACATCGGCGATGCGGCCCTTGATGTGGGGGTCCATGATGCGCTGGAATAACTCTTTGACCTTCTGAAAGGCCTGATACAGGGCCCGCTCGGCATTGAGGTTCTGCTCCTGGATGAGGCGCAAGGTCTCCTGGTAAAGCCGCCGATCTCGCAAGATCACCAGGTGCAACTCCAGAAGGTAGCCATGCTCTTGCAGTTCGGCGGGCATTTCTTCCTTCAGGCGGATCAATTCCTCTTCCGTCCGGTCCACCGCCAGGCGGAAGCGGTCCATCTCCTCGGACACCTCATTTTCCGTGTACAGGAGGCGCAAAGTGGCCGGGGCCCCACGGTCGCTCAACACCTGGGCCTGGCCTAAGACGATGCCCGGAGAGGCGGGAATGCCCTGGAGGATACGGTTTTTCGGGTTCATGTCTCTCCAAACTTGCGGGCGAACAACGACGCCATGGCCGTGGCGGCCTCCCGGGCCTGGGGGCCGGTGGCCTTGAGCACCAGCCGGGTGCCCTGGGGGCAGTCCAGGGCCAGGATGGCCAGCAAATCCGTGGCCCCGGCCCGATAGCCGTTTTCTTTTTCCAGGGTGATGACCGCGTCGAACTGCTGGGCCAGGGCGGTAATCTTCGCTGCCGGGCGGGCGTGCAGGCCCAGGCGGTTCTCCAGCCAGAGTTCTTTTTCCACCTTGGGCACGGTGGCTTTCTGAGAAGCCATTTTATGTCTATCTGACATCAGTCGGTTACTTCCAAATATTAAGTCTGGTAAATGTCATTCTGAGCGAAGCGAGGAATCTAGATTATTCACTCCGCTACGCTTCATTCAGTAATGACAAATATAAGTAAGTTGGAAGGCCGTAATCTTTAAAGTCCCCCTTTTTTAAAGGGGGACTTTAAATCCCCCCTTACCCCCCTTTAGAAAAGGGGGGAAATAGTTCTTATGGGAGTCGTCCTTGCTCCTTTAAGGCCAAATAAGCCTGATATACCTGACGCCGGGGCAGATTAAGCTGCGAAGCCACTTTGTCGGCCAGCCGCCGCCCGCTCAGGCCGCTCTGGCTGGCCGCGGCCAGGAGGTTGCCATTCAAATCCACCACCGGGGCCAACTCCCCCTGGGGGCAGGAGAGCACCAGGGCGCATTCGCCCTTGATCTCCCCCGCCGCGGCCAGGCGGGCCGCCACTTCGGCAACCGGCCCCCGCCAATGTTGTTCAAATTTCTTGGTAAGCTCCCGCACCACCAGGACCTGGCGGTTTCCCAGGCCACCGACACCTGAGGCGATTTCTTCCAGGGTGCGGGCCACCCGCTTGGGCGACTCATAAATGATAAGCACCCGCGGCTCCTTGGCCAACCCCTCCAGCATTTTCCGGCGCTTGCCTTCCCCTCGGGGCAGAAAGCCCACAAAGGTGACGTCTCCCTTAAAGCCGGACATGGACAGGGCCGCCACCCCGGCCGCCGCCCCGGGCACGGCCTCCACCTGCACTCCGGCGTCCCAGGCCCGGGCCACCAGGTCGGCGCCGGGGTCGGAAAATCCCGGGGTGCCCGCGTCGCTCACCAAGGCTATTGCCTGCCCGGCTTTAAGCCGCTGGATCAGCTCCGGTCCCCGACTGGCCTGGTTGTGGGCGTGATAGCTCACCAGAGGGGTGCTGATGCCATAGTGCGTCAACAATTTGCGGGTCCGCCGGGTGTCCTCCGCGGCGATGAGATCCACCTCCTTGAGCACCCTGAGCGCCCGCAAGGTAATGTCTTCTAAGTTGCCGATGGGAGTGGCGACGATATATAAAACAGACATATTTAAGATAATTAAATTTTATGCATTACTAATATGCGTTCAAATTTAGTTGTTGTGGTTCTTCTTCTTGACCTTCTCTCATCTGGTATAATATCATCATATACCTTATCAATAATTAATTTTCCGTCCGTAACATTAACTGCTAATTCGGATAATATTTCTGCTGTTTTTTTTGTTTTGCCATTTCGTTCTACATCTCCTAAAACCAATATACAATATTTTCCTGGTTTTAAAACTCTATAAATTTCTTTTAAACAAATAGCCATCTGTGGTAAGTAAATTTTTCCGTTTGCAGTCAATGTTTCATCTATTTTCTTCCAGTCTTTATGTCCCAAGAACCACAGGCGCAATCTGTTATCCCTAGCATAGTCCAAGGCTCCAAAATACGGAGGACTTGAGATAATCGCGTCTATTTGATTGTCATCAATTGGCAACTGCATAGAATTAGTGTTCCAAAGCTTATAGTTACGAGAATCCCAATTGTCAGGTATCAAAGTTCTTTTGTATGCTCTTTTTACTTTTGCAACCAATCTAGACTTAACATCGCGATATTCATACATCCAAGGAAATGTTTCCACAGGATATTTTGCTTTTCGCAAATATGGAACCAAATGACTTGCAGGAAAAGAAAGAAATCCAGGACGTACATGATGCAAAATTCCTAAAAGACAAGCCATAAGGAAATAATTTTGCTTATTCATTAAAACTTTAAATGTAGCCAATGTCTCTCTTAGCGTGTCCGGATGATAAAATTCTTTTACCCATTGGGGAACTGAGGATAAGGTTATTTTGGGGGCAAATCCTATTATTTCATCAAGTATAGCCAGTGTATTTTTAATAGCTACTTTCTCGCTTGCAGGCGCTTCCAGTTTCCCTCTTGTTAAAACATATGCATACGGGCTAAGGTCATTCGCAAAAGCAATACGGTTGGCCAGAAGTGCTTCTAAAGGAACTACGCCAGACCCTGAAAAGGGATCCAGAATTATGTCATTTGGTTCAGTAAATATTTTAATTAATGCTCTTGCCATTCCAGATTTCATTTTCCCAACATATGGAGATAATTGCTGTAACGTGCTTTCACGGCCACTAAAAGAACCACGCCATAAACGAGAGTCTAGTTCATCAACCTTATCAACCTTATCTATTTTAAATAGATATAGTTGCTGAAGTTCTTCCAAAATATCCATTAATTATTATCCTCTCTATCGCCATGACCGAGATATACTTTCATCGACTATGTTGTCTTTATGAAATACTCTTATTATTCTTCTCATTTTATTATTAGGCAACGCAACTATTTCTACATTTACCTTCCATAAATGGTCATCCATCTCACTCTGCCCAATATGAAACAATTGCAATATAATTTTTGGCAGTTTTAATGTTTTCAGTGAATGAATTGGCGGATTAGGGTTTTTTGCGGAAGGGATGGTTTTTGGAAATAAAAAAATATCTGGTGCTGCATTTAATCCGATAGTTGTTTCCTTGCCAGGATACTTTGGACAAGGCCGCGCTGATGTTCCACAAAGGATATCTTTGAAAAATAAAACATCTACTAATTTTTTCCTCCTCACTAATTCATTTGTGAGGCGATTAATGATTGAATGAGCGCCGTTTGCTGGTTGATTGACTATGGCACCGTCCAGATGGCACCAAACACCGAATTCCTTAGCCCATATTGGCCGTTCAGAAATATTTATACTATTACCCTCACCTCCCTTAACTTCGAGGGCTATAAAATGGTCAGGATCCCTTTTAACATGTATTTCAAAATCGTACCTATATGCCGCTGAAGTTCTTTTATAATCAGCAACCATTGATTTGGCTAAGAGGTTATCAAGTATATCATTGACTAATCCCTCGCGCTCCGTTACAGATGAGGCATTAAATTTTCCTCTAATGCTTTCGATGGCTGACCTAAACACCAACCCTTTCTTATAATCGTCAGGTACTATCTTATGTTTCTGCAATATTTCAGGATGAAGTTCGTCTAAATTGGTCAATAGATTAATAGTTGGGTGCACCTGCTTAGTTACGCGTTCCTCATTCATGCAAGGTAAAGTTGACAATATAATTTTTTTCTTCATTTCAAAATGCCCCTTTGATAACTTCAATTAACGGTTGGCCTTCTGATATAAAAATCCCCACCACATCGAAGCGCACCTTAACCTCTCCCAGGCGTTTCACCTTCACATAATAATCTGCCAGGCGCTTAAGCCGCGCCTGTTTAGCCGGGGACACAGCCTCGGCGGGGGCGCCGAACCTGACGCTCCGCCGGGTTTTTACTTCCAAAAAGACCAGATACCCTTGATGCCGGGCAATTAAATCAATCTCCCCCAGGGGGGTGCGGTAATTGCGCTCCAGGATTTTATAGCCTTGTTTCTTCAAGGCCGCGGCGGCCAGGTCCTCCCCCGTTTCCCCCAGTTGCTGCCGGGTTGCCCTCATTGAGACTTCCCCATCCATCTGTCACCCTGAGCCGCAGGCGAAGGGTCTCAAATTTTCCTTTAAAAGCAGATTCTTCGCCGCCTGCGGCGACTCAGAATGACAGAAAAGCAAAAAATTCGCTTTGAGTTTGGTATCACGAACAAAAGAAAGTCTCTGGTCGCCACCGCTTCAAGTTAAAGAACCGGCCCCTTAAAGTCCCCCTTTGGTAAAGGGGGATTTAGGGGGATTTTCAAGCTCTAACCCCCAAATCCCCCCTTACCCCCCTTTAGGAAAGGGGGGAAATTCTTGGCGCAGCCATTCCTTAACCCCTTTGAAAGTCCGCCGGTGCAGTTCGCAGGGGCCCCAGCAGCGCAAGGCCTCCAGGTGTTCCGGAGTGGCGTAACCTTTATGTTGGGCGAAATTGTATTGGGGGTAGAGCCGGTGGTAGGCCTCCATCTGGCGGTCCCGGTGGACCTTGGCCAGGACCGAGGCCGCGGAGATGGAAGGGCAGAGATCATCGCCTTTGATCACCGGCTGCTGGGGGTAGGCTAACGGCAGCGGCTGATGGCCGTCCACCAGGACCATCTCCGGGGTAAGGCTCAATGCCTGGATGGCCAGGGCCATGGCCTTGAGGCTGGCGGCCAGAATGCCTAAGCGCTCTATCCGGCGCGCCCCCAGTTCGCGGACGGCAAAGGCCAGGGCCTGGCGGCGGATCATTTCGTCTAGAGCTGCCCGGGCCTCTGGAGTGAGGCGCTTGGAATCCTTCAGGCCGGGAAGATCATGGCCGGGAGGGAGAATCACCGCCGCGGCCACCACCGGCCCGGCCAGGGGACCCCGGCCGGACTCGTCCACCCCGGCGATTAACGGCACCCCTTGCAGACGCCAATAGCTTTCCGGGTCAGCAAACACCTCTTTGCCGGCCCGGAGGTCCTTCATACCGCCGGGGTCCGTTTTTCCTTGATCCGGGCCGCTTTACCTGAGCGTCCCCTGAGATAATAGAGGCGGCTGCGGTTAACCCGGCCCCGGCTTAAGATCACCACCTTCTCGATGTTGGGGGAATGCTGGGGGAAGATGCGCTCCACCCCTACCCCGTAAGACACCTTGCGCACCGTAAAGGTGGCCCCGGTGAGGCCGCCCCGTTTCCGGATGACCACGCCTTTGAAGACCTGGATGCGCTCCTTGTCCCCTTCCACAATGCGCACATGCACTTCCACGGTATCCCCGGGGCGAAAAGCGGGCAAATCCGCCCGCATCTGCTCCCGGGCCAACTGATCTACACGTTCCATGACTCCTCACCTATCTTTCGCCGACGTCTCCGCCAGAGTTTGTAAAAATTTTCGGTCCTCGGCATCAAGAACCGCTTTGGCCAGCAAATCCGGCCGGTGTCGGGCCGTCCGGCGCAAGGCCTCCTGCCGCCGCCACCGGGCGATAAGCCGGTGGTCACCTTCCAGCAGCACTTGCGGCACCCCGTGGCCCTCAAAGACCCGGGGCCGGGTATAGTGGGGATATTCCAGCAAGCCCGTTTGAAAAGACTCTTCTTCGGTAGCCCCTTCGCCCCCCAGCACCCCGGGCAGCAGCCTGGTCACCGCGTCCGCCACCGTTAGGGCCGCAATCTCGCCCCCGGTCAAAATATAATCGCCCAGGGACAGCTCTTCGTCAATATAGTGGCGGATGCGGTCATCCACCCCTTCATAATGCCCGCAGATCAACAACAGATGCTGCTGCTGCGCCAACTGCCGGGCCTTATCCTGGCTAAACACCGGCCCCTGGGGGCTCATCAGGATGACCCGCACTTGAGCGTCATCCTGCCGCACCGTGCGAATGGCCTTGACCAGAGGCTCGATTTTTAAAACCATGCCGGGGCCGCCGCCAAAAGGGCGGTCGTCCGTCACCTGATGGCGGTCCTCGGCGAAATCCCTTAAATTTATGACCCCGAAGGTCACGGCCCCTTGCTGCTGGGCCCGCTGGAGCATACTTTGGCTTAAAGGCGACCCATAAAACTCCGGAAACAGGGTCAACAGGTCAATCCGCATAAGCCTCCAGCAGCCCTAAGGGAGGGGAGACCAGCAAATAACCCGCTTCCAGGTTGATCTCGGTGATCACCTCCTCCACCGCGGGGAGCAGCACTTCCCGGCTGCCCTGGCGCACCACATAGACATCGTGGCCCGGGGTGGGGATAATTTCTGCTAAATACCCCAGCAAGCCCCGATCCCCGGCGTTGAGCACCGGCAGGCCCAAAATCTGAAACCAGTAATATTCCCCGTCCGGCAGGGGGGGGAAGCGGCGGTGCTCCGCCCTGACCTCCTGCCCCACCAGTTGCTCCGCCTGCTCGCAAGTATCAATGCCTTTAAGCCTCAGCAGGACCTGGGTTTTAAGCCGGCCTGCCTCCAGGACCTGGTAGCGCTTGCCGCCGATCTCCACCTCTTTAAGGGCTTTGATCACCTCCGGGTCGGTGGTGGCGGCCTCCCGGTCCACCCTAATTTTAAGGGCGCCCTTAAGGCCATGTACTCCCGACACCCTTCCCAGTCCCGCCAGCCGGGGTTGGGACCTTTGACCCTTACTCAAGGATCTCCAGGACCGCCCGCTTGCGAATCTTGGTGGACGCGGCGCTCAAGATGGTACGCATGGCCCGGGCCGTACGCCCCTGCTTGCCGATCACTTTCCCCAGATCTTCTTTGGCCACCTTAAGTTCGATAACTGAGGTCTGCTCCCCCTCGATTTCCTTGACCTGCACCTGGTCCGGATTATCCACGAGTGCCTGGGCGATGAACTTGACTAACTCTTTCATTGTAGCCACCTCTGTCAAGGGATGGGGCGGATTCAGTCTCCCTCAGGTCTTAAGGCAGGGACGCGCTCAGGACTCCGAAGCGGCCGCGGCTACGGCTTTTTGCCTTTTTAGCAGGCTGGCCACCGTATCGGTGGGGGTAGCGCCCCGGCTCAGCCAGAGCGACAATAACTCCTCCTTCACCTTGACCTCGGCCGGATCCTGACGGGGATCATAAGAGCCGAGAATCTCCAGGAACCTGCCGTCCCGAGGGGACTCACTGTTAGTCACCACGATGCGATAATAAGGACGCTTCTTCGCGCCGAAACGGGCCAACCGAATACGCAATGCCATGAGGCCGTTTTACCCTCCTTTGGTTGTGGTGTGGTGGGGGGAGGGCCAGGGACTTGAAGTCCCTGCCCTCCCCCAAAATCATCCGAAAAACTTCATGGGGAAACGCATTTTCCCCTTTTTACCTGTCTGGGTCATCTGTTTAATCATCTTCTGGGTCACGGCAAAATTTTTCAGCAGGCGGTTGACGTCCTGCACGGTGGTGCCGCTGCCCATAGCGATGCGCCGGCGGCGGCTGCCGTCGATGATCTGGTAATCGACCCGCTCCTTAGGCGTCATGGAATTGATAATGGCCTCGGTCCTTTTTAGCTCCCGGTCGTCGGGTTTCAGATCCTTAAGGGCCTTGGCCTTCCCAAAGCCCGGAATCAGGTTGAGCAATTGTTCCATATTACCCAATTTTTTCATTTGCCGCAATTGGTCCCGGAAATCTTCTAAGGTGAAGGCCTCTTGGCGCAGTTTCTTTTCCAGGGCCTGGACCTGGGATTCATCGAAGGCCTCCTGGGCCTTTTCAATCAGGGTCAGGACATCCCCCATGCCCAGGATGCGGGAGGCCAGGCGGTCCGGGTGGAAGGGCTCCAGGGCGTCCAATTTTTCTCCCACCCCCAAAAACTTTATGGGCCTTCCCGTAACTTCCCGCATGGAGAGCGCCGCGCCGCCCCGGGCGTCACCTTCCATCTTGGTGAGGATCACCCCGGTGAGCTTCAAGAGGTCGTGAAAGCTCTCCCCCACCTGGACCGCGTCCTGTCCGGTCATGGCATCCGCCACCAAGAGAATCTCCTTGGGAGCTACCTTCTCCCTGATGGCTTTCAGCTCCGCCATTAAAGCGCCGTCAATGTGGAGGCGCCCGGCGGTGTCTAAGATTACGGTGTCGTATCCCGCGGTGTAAGCCGCCTCCATGGCCGCCGCAGCAATGTCCACCGGGTTCTGCCCGGCTTTGGTGGGATAGACCTCCACCCCGCAGTCCGCGCCCAGGCGCTTGAGCTGCTCGATGGCCGCGGGCCGCTGCACATCCGCGGGCACGAGATAAGGCTGGCGCCCCTGGCTTTTGAGGCGCCGGGCCAGCTTGGCACAGGTGGTGGTCTTGCCCGACCCCTGGAGACCCACTAACATCAGGGCCACCGGCGGCCGGCCGCTTAGGTCCAGGCGGGGCGACTCGCCTCCCAAAAGCTGGGTGAGTTCCTCGTGGACGATTTTGATGACCTGCTGGGCCGGGGTAAGCGACCTGAGCACTTCCTCCCCCACGGCCCGCTGCCGGATGCGCTCAATAAAGGCCTTGGTAACCTTATAGTTAACGTCGGCCTCCAGCAGCGCCAGACGCACCTCTCTTAAGGCCTCATCCACCTGGACCTCGGTGAGGATGCCCCGGCCTTTGAGCTTTTTAAAGACCGCGGCCAGTTTGTCGCTTAATCTTTCAAACATTTTTCACGCAAAGACGCCAAGGCGCCGAGCTTATTGTAGAGAGGGCACTGCCCACCATTATCTCAAAATAGCAATTTTGCCAACTGGTTAGCCCCGCTAAAAGTTTCAACTAGCCAATTTAAGTCTCTGTCAACTAACGTTGTTTTTCTTAGCATCGATAAAAATTTTTGCATAAGACTACATCGTTTTCCGGTCAATTTACTTACATATTCAAAGAAATCTTTTTTTACGTTTATCCCTGCATGCTTACTTGCCATTAATATAGCAATTAATGCAGCACGATTAGTAGCTCCTATCCATGAAGGGGCAATGTGTGTAACTTCCTCTTGCTCGATCAGCAATATTTTAGCATTTCGCAGGGCTATCCCTATTGAAGGATCAGGTCCTTTATAACCCATGTCATCTTCATCACTCTTTTGAATCGTTTTTATAGTTAATTCAAAATGATTGACTCCATCATGTTGTTTTACATTTGAATCAGCAAAGACTCTTAATATCCCTTCTTTAAACTCTCTGAACCATCTTCGAGAAGGATGTCTGACATAATTGGATGCGACATTTAATTTCTTTAATGCGTTAAGAGATATTTTTCCAACAGATATTATCTTTTTGGGGCTTAAAATGATATTTAATTTGTAAAGTATATGTGAAAATTGTCTTACTTCTTCAGGTGAGGGGATGCGTATCGGATTCAATATCATGCCATCATAATGGGGATGGAATGGAACACAATTCCATACTAAAATATTGTCATAAAATGGTAGCATTACGTTCCAAAACCGGTCAGAAGTGGTTGACCGATAGGGCGGTGATTGTTTTATATTTAATATTGGATCTGGATCTTTTCTGCTCGAAGTCATTCCAGAAAAAGGAAATAATTTAGAAATTAGTTGTCGTTCGCTTGTTAGTGCTATGCCAGAAAAACGACAACCCCACGGACCAGGGGCTTCAGCAATTACCAAAAACTCTGGTCTTCTTTGAACGCTTTTTAAATAATTAAACAGATTGTTTTTTCTGATTTCTATGGCGTTTGGTAAGTCCACCCTTTCATCATAATCTTTATACTGGTTAAAGAGGATATCTGTTGAGGGAACAGAAAATATTTCTCTCTCACAAAAATCCCAGATGTCTTGTAGAATCATAATGAAGCTCTAAAAATAATGAATAAATAAATTAAGCAATCGTAGGGTGGGCACCGCCCACCATGCAATTATCTTACATTGCTAGCGGGCCAGGCCCGCCCTATGTTGTGCTACCCCTTCATCACCCCCAGGGGCTTCAACTTCGCCACTTTGCGAGAGATGCCGGCGCCGTGCGCCACCTGCACCACGTCTTCCACATCCTTGTAAGCCTCGGAAATCTCTTCGTCAATGGTGCCCCGGCCCGCGCCCCGGATGATGATGCCCTTGGCCGCCATTTCTTTGACGATGGAGCGGCCC
>JAUXZG010000062.1 GCA_030694005.1 Desulfobaccales bacterium
GGCGGGGCCTTTGGCCCCGCCTTCCAGGCCAAGAAAAACTTAAGGGATTGGGGGTGGGGGCTTGGGGGAGGGGGTAAGGGCCCACGGCCCTTAGCCCCCTCCCCCAAAATATGCCAACGCCGGCATTTCTTTAAGTTCTCCCAGGTCTTGCAGGTACTGGAAGAAGGTGATAAGCCCCTTTTCGTGGTCGGGTCCCAGAGAGTAATCTAGTTGCTGGAAATAATCCAGGACCTGGGCGGCCGACAGGCCAAGTTTGCCCCCGGCCAGCCGGCTCAGAAAGGGCAAGGCGCTCAGACCCCAGGTTTTGGAGCGGAGCAGTAACCGGTGCAGGTCGGCCGCAGCCTCAAGGTGAGCGTCGGCAAAATCCCGGCGCACCGCCCAGACTCCGAAGACAAAGGGCAGGCCGGTCAACTCCTGCCAGGCCGCGCCCAGGTCCAGTTGATAAGGCCAGAGGCCGGCCGCCTTCAGGCGCAGGGCTTCATCGCCGATGGCCAGGGTGGCGGCCATCCCCGCCGCACCCTCACCCGTAACCGGCCCTTGCTGATAATCTGGCTGCACCTTAAAAAGTTCGGCCAACAAGACCTTGAGCAAGGCCGCGCCACTGGCCGAGGCCGAGCTTACCCGCACGGCTCGGCCATCAAGCTCTGGAAAAGGTCCCCGGCTGAACAATAGCACACTGCCGGCCGGCCCCCGGGAACTGATGGAGAGATCAGGCAGCAGCAGATAGTCCTGCGGGCCGCGGGCATACTCCATGGAGGATATGGAGCCGAGGTCCAGGTCGCCCCGACGCATCTTCGCGTTAAGCTCCGCCGGGGTGCCGGCCACCAGATGAAACCCGTTATCCCCCCACAAGTGCTCCAAAGCAAAATAAATGGGCAGCACATTCAGATACTGGATGCGCCCCAGCCGGACTTTATCAGCCATCGCCTCTCTCTCCTATGAAGTTGGTTATTGGGGGAGGGGGTCAGTTTAGCTGTCAGCGGTCAGCTTTCAGCTTTCAGCTTTTTTAAATGATTAAATGCGTATCATTTTTAGTGGCTGATAGCTGACTGCTGATAGCTGAGAGCTGTTCCCCTGGCCCTCCCCCCACAATCCCTCTACCTAATCCAGCAAAACTCCCCGGCGGCGCCGGCGGTGAAAAGTTCCCCCCAGAAGTCGGCAGCGCCTGGCAAAGGGATATAGCCCAAGGCCGCCTTTTTGCCGGGTTCCAGGCTGCCGAAGTCGTCCTGGCGGCCCAAGGCCTGCGCGCCGTGAAGCGTCCCCAGGCGCAGCCAGAGGTCGCCGGAGTATTCTGGAAATTTTTCATAAAGCCAGAGCAGGTCGCCAAACAGGTTCAGGTCCCAATTACCGGCTAAAGAGTCGGTCCCCAGGGCCAGGGGGACTCCGGCCTGGAGCAGCTCCTGGAGCGGCGGCGTTCCGGCGCCGGTGTAGCGGTTGGCCCGGGGGCAGATTACCAGCCAGGTTTGAGTACGGGCCAGAAGGTCGCAATCGGACGGCTCCAGCCACACTCCGTGTACCGCCAGGGTGCTGGGTCCCAGAAAATCCAGGCCGGCCAGGTAGGCCGCGGGGCTCAGTCCCGGTGGTTGAAACCCTTCTACTGTGCGTCCCCGCCTTTGAAGTAAATCTTTAAAAAACCCACCCCCTCGGGCGAGAAAGTCCCCTTCGGCCTGGGTTTCGCTCAGATGCACCGTCTGAGGGCGGCGGCGCGCCGCATTCCAGGCCCGGATGGCCCGAAACAGGGCCGGGGACACGGAATAGGGGGCGTGGGCACCCGCGGAAACCCAGGGGGCATTAGCTACCGCCGGCAGGGTAAAGAATGGCAAGGCCTCCTCCAGATTCCTCAGGTCCCACAGGTCGAACCCCAGACATTCATAAAAAAGGTGATAGGCCAGGGGGGAGGTCTCCAGATGAGGCCAGGAGGCCGCGGTATTGCTGACCTCCCCCACCAGGATGGTGCCGCACTCCCGAAGCGCCTGGATGCCCTGGTCGATCCCCTTTTTCATCTCTTCCTGCGTGAGGAGGGCGAAACCGGCCAGGGTGGCCTCCACCCAGTCCTCCCAGCGTTTTTGAGGCGGCACCCGCCCGGCCAGGGCGGAGAACTCCAGATGGGTATGGCAGTTAACCAGGCCGGGAAGAATAGCCCCTTCCCCATGGTCGTATACCGGCCCCGCAAAACTCTCGAGGATTTCCTTGGCCGGCCCCACAGCCTGGATGCGGTCTTGGGCCACGACCACCGCCCCCTCCTGGATAGGCGGTTGGCTTACCGGCAGCACCCAGCGGCTCACATGCGCCATCATCTCACCCAGGTTTGCCAATCCTCCCCAATATCGCCCCGCAGGCGGTAGCGTTCCATCAATCGAGGACAGGGGCAGTGGCGATGGGTGGCGGCCATTGCCGGCAGGATTCTTAAAATAATTTCCGGGAAGGCCGCTTCCACCTCGGCCACCTTGGAAACCTCCTCAGGGGTGGCCAGGCCCTCGAACAACACCCCCGGCTGGTAAGGTCGGCCCATCAGGCCCTCGGCATAGTTAACCACATAAGTCAGGGCTGCATAACAGAGTTCCAGCTCCCGGGCCAGAAAGACCTCCGGGGCCAGGGTCTGGCCCACCAGGTCTCCACCCAACAGGCGGAATTTGCGAATCTCCGCCGCGGTCTCCAGCCGGGGGCCGGTGGTGGCTACATAGACCCCCTGGCCATGGACGGTGAAGGGGACCCCGGCCAGGGCCGTCATCATGGCCGCCTTGAGTTCCGGGCAGAACAGGGGGTTATGGCGAATAAACCCCCAGCCCACCCCGGCAAAAAATGTGTGCGGCCCGCCCCGGCCTTCATCCAGCAAATCATGGGGGACTACCAGGTCCCCTGGGGCCAGTTCCTCCCTGAGGGAGCCCGGCGCCACCCAGGCCAGGACCTTTGCCACCCCCAGCGCCTTCAAGGCATAGATATTGGCCCGGGAATTGACAAAAGGCGCCGAGAGGTCATAACCAGACTCCCCATGCCGGGACATGACGGCAAAATCCACCCCCTCGGTCCGAAAAAAGTGGATGGGGCGGCTTAGACCGTAAGGGGTCTGGTAAACCTCGGTGCCCAGAGATTTCAGGCCCATGTCCTCAAACGCCTGGTGGGCTCCAACCCGGGCAATTACGGCAATGTCAGGTTTCATTAACTACCCAAGAGAGATTCTTCGCTGCGCTCAGAATGACAGAATGGAACAGGCTTCCAGCCTGTTCCAGGCACAGGCGAGACGCCTGTGCCACTAAAGAGTATTAGGGGTGATTTGGAGGAGGGGGCTAAGGGCCGGTGGCCCCCTTACAATCCTCCCCCAAACCCCTTAAGTTTTTTCTTGGCCTGGAAGGCCGGGCCAAAGGCCCCGCCTTCCAGGCCAACATAAACGGGTTGGGTGGGGGGTGGGGGGGGGCAGGGAGCCCTTACAAAAAACTCCCTGGCCCTCCCCCCACAACTCAACTCAATCTGTACCTGTGATCCCGCACCTGGGGTTGGTAGCCGGCTTCCCTGATAAGGGTTTCGATTTCCTGGCGGTTAAGCCGGAAGCCCACCCCGGTGGCGGCCACCACATTTTCTTCCAGCATGGTGGAGCCGAAGTCATCGGCCCCGAATTTCAGGGCCACCTGGGCCACCTTGGGGCCCTGGGTGACCCAGGAGACCTGGAGGTGCGGGACATTGTGCAGCACCAGACGGCAGACCGCCAGGGTCCGCAGGTACTCCACCGCGCCCAGAGCCTCTCCCCCCAGGGCGGTGCCCCCGGGCTGATAGGTCCAGGGGATAAACGCGGTGAAGCCGCCGGTGGCCTCCTGCAGCTCTCGGATTTTAAACAGGTGTTCCAGGCGTTGCCCCCTGGTTTCCAGGTGACCGAACATCATGGTGGCGCTGGTGGGTAAACCCAGCTCGTGGGCCAGGGCCATGACCTTAAGCCACTGGGCGCTGCTGCACTTATGGGGAGAAATTTGCCGGCGCACCCGGTCCACCAGGATCTCGGCGCCGCCCCCCGGTATGGAGCTTAGGCCCGCATCTATCAGCCGTTTGAGCAGGGCCTTAAGAGTCAAGCCGCTTTGCTCGGCCATAAAGATAAGCTCCGGAGGGGAAAAACCATGGACAGTTAGGCCGAAGCCCCGAATGAAGTGAAGCAGCTCTTCGTAATAATTTAGAGATAGATCCGGGTTTAGCCCCCCCTGGAGCAAGACCCCGCT